>CALFSR010000048.1 GCA_937916565.1 uncultured Bacillota bacterium
GCAGGCTCGTGGTGGACCACGGCCCGTGGCGCTTCCTAATCTGCCGGGCGGCGTACGTGCCGACGTTTGTGGAGTACGGGGCGGCCGACGTCGGCATTGCCGGCAAAGACGTCCTGTGGGAGGCCGGGCGGGACGTGGCCGAGCTGCTGGACCTGGGGGTCGGCCGCTGCCGGCTGGTGGTGGCCGTGCCCGAGGCGTCGGGGGTCCGGCGCGTGCAGGACCTGGACTTCAACAGCCGGGTGGCGACCAAATACCCTCGGGTGGCCCGCCGGTACTTCAACGAACAAGGCATCCAGGTGGAGATCGTGCCCCTGCACGGAAACATCGAGCTCGCACCCTTGGTGGGCCTCGCGGACGCGGTGGTGGACGTCACGGAAACCGGCCGCACCTTGAGGGACAACGGGCTCGCCGTCATTGCGGCCATCGGCACGAGCACCGCCCGGCTCATCGCGAATCCCGTCCGGTACAAAATTCGCTCCGGCCAAATCGATGAACTGGCGGCGGCGCTTGCCGCGGCCGTCGCCGCGGGGGGACGCTCATGACGATGCGCCTAGTGTTCACGGCCGAAACGTCCCCGGATGAACTGGCCCGCCTGTGCACGCGCCCGGCCCTCGAGGACATGGAGGTGGCCCCGGCGGTTCAGGCCCGCACGGCGGCCATCTTTGGCGAGCCCTTGTCGCCGGCGCAGGCTGTGGCCCGCATCGCGGCGGCGGTGCGGGAGCGGGGCGATGCGGCGGTGCAGGAGTTCGCCCGGCGCATTGACGGCACCGAGTTGCCGCCCGAGCGCTTCTTCGTCTCAGAAGACGAGATCGACGCGGCCTACCGCGCCGCCCGTCCCGAAGCGCTGGCGGCGATCCGGCGCGCCCGGGACAACATCCGCCGGGCTCACGAGGCCCAGCTACGCAACGACTGGTGGCTTTCGATGCCGAGCGGCGCCGTGCTCGGGCAAAGGTACGTTCCCTTGGAACGGGTGGCCGCGTGCGTGCCCGGGGGACGGTTTCCCCTGGTGTCGACGGCGCTCATGGCCGTCGTGCCCGCGCGAGTGGCGGGGGTGCGCGAGGTTATCGTAGCCACGCCGGCCCGGGGCGAGGGACGGGTCGATCCGCACCTGCTCGTTGCCGCCCGGGAGGCCGGCGCGGACCGCATCTTGCGGGTCGGCGGGGCCCATGGGGTTGCGGCGCTCGCGTACGGTACCGAGACCATTCCCGCGGTGGACAAGATCGTCGGGCCGGGGAGCGTCTTTGTTCAGTTGGCCAAGAAGCATGTGTTTGGCCGGGTCGGGATCGACGCCATCGCCGGGCCGAGCGAGATCTTGGTGCTGGCCGACTCCTCGGCGCCGCCTGCGTACGTGGCCGCCGACCTGCTTTCCCAGGCGGAGCACGACACGGAAGCGGCCGCGTGGCTCGTCACGACCGACGAAAACCTAGCCCGGGCCGTGCTGGCCGAGGTGGCGCGGCAGCTGGCCGCGTTGCCCGATCCGGAAGTCGCCCGGGCGTCGCTGGCGCGGTGGGGGCTTGCGGTCGTCTGCCGCGACATGGACGAGGCCGTCGCCGTGGCGAACCGTCTCGCGCCCGAACACCTCGAGGTGATGGTGGAGGCCCCCATGGAGGTGCTGCCCCGCCTGGCGCATGCGGGTGCCATCTTCATCGGCGCCCACTCGCCGGAGGTCATGGGGGACTACGTGGCGGGCCTCAACCACATTTTGCCGACCAACGGCACCGCCCGCTTCGCGTCGCAGCTCGGCGTGGACGACTTTGTCCGCCGGGTCGGCGTCGTGGCCTACACTCCGACCGCGTTTCTCACGGAAGGGGATGACGCGGCGTGTCTTGCGGAGATCGAAGGCCTTGCGGCCCACCGGCGGGCGGCCGAGGTGCGCCTGGAAACTATGCGCGGGTCCAAGGAGGGAAGGCGATGACGGAGGAAAGGCGGTTGCGCCGGGCCGAGATCGAGCGGCGCACGGCGGAAACCGACATTAAGCTCAGGCTCGACCTTGACGGGCAGGGCCGCGCGGAGGTCGCCACCGGCATCGGATTTTTTGATCATCTTCTGACCGCGTTTAGCCGCCACGGGTTGTTTGACCTGGAGGTGCGCTGCCGGGGCGACCTGCACGTGGACGGCCACCACACGGTGGAGGACACCGGCCTGTGCCTTGGCCACGGGCTCCGGCAAGCTCTGGGCGACAAGGCCGGCATTCGCCGGTTTGGCCATGCGTTTGTGCCTATGGACGATGCGCTTGTCCTGGCAGCCGTCGACATCAGCGGCCGGCCTTACTTGGACTACGATTTGACCCCGGCCGGGCGGATCGGCACCTTCGATGCGGAACTAGGGGAGGAGTTTTTCCGCGCCCTCGTGAGCACCGCCGGGATCACGCTGCACATCCGGCAGTTTGCCGGGCGCAACGGTCACCACATCCTGGAGGCGTGCTTCAAGGCGGCCGGGCGGGCCTTGAGGGACGCGGTCGCGTTGGACCCGCGGGTATCGGGCGTACCGTCCACCAAAGGGGTGATCGAGTGACGCCGGCGCAAGG
>CALFSR010000049.1 GCA_937916565.1 uncultured Bacillota bacterium
CGCGCCGGCCGGCGCCGGGGTCGGACAGCTCAAAGCGGCAGTCGGCGACGGCGACGTCCGGGCGTCCGAGCCGATCGGCGAGCCATCGGCAATCCACGATGACAGGCGGGACGGTGGAAGGCTTGCTCATGGTCTTCCCTCCCTGCGGCCAAGATGAGGCTCCCCCAAATAGGAGGCGGGTCCCCCGCTTGATTTCGCCGCTTCGGCCCGTTCAGCCTCCGGTCCGGCGCCGCGCGTGCTCCTCGTTTCCCCGCCGGCCAAAGGCGCGCCCAGACCCCGCCCGTGGACGTACGCGGCGAGGAGGGCCGCGATGCCGCCGGCAAAGTGCAGCACCAGCAGCCCCGGAGCGGGCTGGGGCTGTAACGCATTGTGCAGGCCCGTGATAAGGGCGAGGGGGAACGCCAGCGAAAGGGCAATCCCCCAGCGGGCCGCGGGAACGAGGCCGCGAGCGGTCCACGCGCCGATCCCGTGCACGATGACGGCTCCCGTAAACGGTAGAGCCACGGCGATGCTCAGCCATCCGTGGAGGATGTGCACTTGCCGGTACACGGGGTAGATCAGGATGGAAACCGGGGGCACCGACAGAAGTATCCCCGTGCCGGCGGAAAGCATGGCGCCCCAGGCCAGCACCCGCAGGAGCAGGCGGCTCACCCGGCCCATCTCATCACCCCCGGCGGCGACGATCCCGCTGGCCGCGGCGGCCTGGCGGGACGCCCGGACGCCACGGGGCGCGGGTAGAAAAAAACGCCTTCCGGAAACAGCTTTCCGTCAGGCGTCATTGGTGGAGCCGAGCGGGATCGAACCGCCGACCTCCTGCGTGCAAAGCAGGCGCTCTCCCAGCTGAGCTACGGCCCCTCTCCGGCGTGGTGGGCTTAGGTGGATTCGAACCACCGACCTCACCCTTATCAGGGGTGCGCTCTAACCTACTGAGCTATAAGCCCGCTATGCCTGTAGATGATAGCACAGGCCCGGCGGAAACGTCAATTACAGCAGCTGTCCCTGCTCCCCGCCGTCGTCTTCCTTTTCGGCGATGAGGGCCGCCGCCACCGCCTGGTCGCCTTCGTCGAGGCGCATGACCTTGACCCCCTGGGTCGACCGTCCCTGCTGGGAGATGTCCTTGACGGGCGTACGGATCATGATGCCGGAAGCGCTGATGAGCATGACCTCATCGCCCTCCCGCACCACGTGAACGGCCACGATGGGCCCGTTTTTCGCCGTGATCTGCAAGGTGCGGATGCCTTTGCCGCCGCGGCCCGTGACGCGATACTCGTCCAGCGGCGTCCGCTTGCCGAAGCCCTTTTGGCTGACGACCAGGAGGTCCGCGCCAGGCCGCACGACGTCGAGCCCGACGACCGCGTCGCCGTCCTCCAGCGTAATCCCGCGCACGCCCCGCGCGGCCCGGCCCATGGGCCGTACGTCTTCTTCCGGAAACCGGATGGCCTGCCCCTGGGCGGTCACCAGCAGCACGTGCTCGCTCCCGTCGGTCAGCTGCACGCCCACCAGCTCGTCGTCGTCATCGAGCAAGATGCCGATGAGGCCGTGGCGGGGGCTGTCGAACTCGGTGAGCACCGTCTTCTTGACGATCCCGCGTTTGGTGGCCATAAAGAGGTAGTGGTCGTCGTCGTACTCCCGGATCGGGATGGCCGTCTTGATGCGCTCATCCCGCGGCAGCTGGATGAGGTTGACGATGGCCGTGCCCCGGGCCGTCCGCCCCACCTCGGGGACCTCGTGGGCCTTGATGCGGTACACCTTGCCCTTGTCGCTGAAGAACAAGATGTAGCTGTGCGTGGTAGTGACGAACAGCTGCTCCACGAAGTCTTCCTCGCGGGTGCTGATGGCGGTTATGCCCCTCCCGCCCCGGCGCTGGGAGCGGTACGCGTTGAGCGGCAGCCGCTTGATGTAGCCGAAGTGGGTCACCGTCACCACAACGTCCTCGTCGGCGATCAGGTCCTCTTCGTCCAGCTCCGCGGCCGCCGCGGTAATCTGGGTGCGCCGCTCGTCGCCGTACTTCTCCTTGATCTCGAGCAGCTCGCCCTTGATGACCTCGTACACCTTGCGGATGTCGCCCAGGATCTCCCGCAGCCGGGCGATGGTCTTGAGCAGTTCCTGGTACTCGGCCTCGATCTTTTCCCGCTCAAGACCCGTCAGACGGCGCAGCTGCATGTCCAGGATGGCCACGGCCTGCTTCTCCGTCAGGCCAAAGCGCTCCATGAGCCCTTGCTTGGCTTCGGCGTCCGTCTTGGAACGCCGGATGAGGGCGATGATCTCGTCGATGTGGTCGAGGGCGATGCGCAGGCCTTCGAGGATGTGCGCCCGCTCCTCCGCGCGCTGCAGCTCAAAGCGGGTGCGGCGGACGACGACCTCTTCCTGGTGCTTAAGGTAGTGCTGCAGGGCGTCCTTGAGGTTGAGCACCTTAGGCTCGCCGTCCACCAGGGCGAGCATGATGACGCCGAAGGTGTCCTCAAGCTGCGTGTGCCGGTACAAGCGGTTGAGCACGACCCGGGCGTTCGCGTCCCGGCGCAGCTCGATGACGATGCGCATGCCCGTCCGGTCGGACTCGTCCCGCAAGTCGGTGATCCCGTCCACCTGCTTGTTGCGGTGGAGCTCGGCGATTTTGGCGATCAGGCTCGCCTTGTTGACCATGTAGGGGATCTCG
>CALFSR010000050.1 GCA_937916565.1 uncultured Bacillota bacterium
ATGGTACTGCCCGGGCAACCGGGTGGGAGAGTAGGTCCGCGCCGGAAAACTTTTTATTCCTCGGTAGCTCAATGGTAGAGCGCCCGGCTGTTAACCGGGTGGTTGCAGGTTCGAGTCCTGCCCGAGGAGCCAAGGGCGGCCCGGGGAACATCCCCAGGCCGCTTCGTTTTACGGTCCCGAGAGCATGACCAATCGACCGGTTTGAACCGCCTGCCCTCCTCCCCCTCGCCTGGGGCTTCCAGATGTTGTTGTTGCTCCCATGAGAAGGACACCTTGCCGTTCTAGCGAAGTGCTTTACGGCGCGGGCGAAGCCGCGGGCCCATAGGCTACGCCCGCTGGAGTTTCCAATATTTACTAGCCAAAGGGGGAAAACGCATGAAGGGCCACATTCGTACCCGGTTGATGAGCATCGTGCTCGTCGCGTTGCTCATCGCCCTGTCCGCCGCGACGGTGTTCGCCCAGCGGACGCAGTTCATCAGCATTGCTACCGGTGGCACGGCCGGCACGTATTACCCGCTGGGCGGGGCCATGGGCGAGATCTTCAACCAGAACGTGCCGGGCGTGAACGCGAGCGTCCAGGCGACGGGTGCGTCGGTCGCGAACGTCAACATGATGGCGCAGGGCCAGGTCGAGCTTGCCCTGATCCAGAACGACATCGCCTTCTACGCGGCCAACGCGCAGGAGATGTTCCAGAACCGCATCGGCAACCTTCGGGGTATCGCCACGCTGTATCCGGAAGTGATCCAGCTGGTGGCCCGGGCCGACGCTGGGATCAGCTCCGTGGCTGATCTGCGCGGCAAGCGGGTAGCCGTGGGCGACGCCGGCTCCGGCACCGAGGCAAATGCCCGCCAGATCTTGGCTGCGGCCGGGCTGAGCTACAATGACATCACCGTTCGGTACTTGTCGTTTGCCGAGGCGTCCAGCAACCTGCGGGACGGCCACATCGAGGCTGCCTTCGTGACGGCCGGCATCCCCACCGCCGCCATCCAGGACATCGCCGCCCAGCGGGACATCGTCATCGTGCCTATCGGCGCTGATCTTCTGGCGAGCCTGCGGGCCGATTATCCCTTCTACACCGGGGTGACCATCCCCGGCGGCACGTACCGGGGCGTGGACGGCGACGTCGACACGGTGGCCGTCAAGGCCATGCTCGCCGTGCGCGCCGATCTCAGCGAGGACCTGGTGTACAACCTGACCAAGGCGCTGTTCGAGAACTTGGACCGGATGGCCGCCGCTCACGCCGCGGGCCGCCTGATCAGCCTGGACGGCGCCCAGGACGGCATGCCCATCGAGCTGCACCCCGGCGCCGCCCGGTACTTTGCGGAGGTTGGCCGGTAATCGGCGGGTTGCTGACCGTGGGCCTGCGGCAGGCGGGTGCCACGGCCATGGCTCAATTTAGCGGCAAGCCGGAATCGATGGGGGAGCCTTTAGGCTCCCCCATCGCGACCTGGCCTTGGGAGCGTTGCCACAAGCCGCGGGCCCGCCGGCTGTGGCCGCTCCCGATGTTGGTGCTTGCGGCCGTCGCCGCGTTTTTCGCGGCTGGAGCCCGGGCCGCGGAGCCCTCCCAAGACGCTGTGGCGCTGTGCGTGCAGGTGCTGGACGCCGGCGATCCGGCGGGACCGGCGCTGTTGCAGGTGCCCCTGGCAGACCGCAAGACGCGGTTTGGTATCGTCTTCCGGCATTCGGTGGAGCGCAGCCCCGTGTTCGAGTGGTTCGTGCCGGCCGAGCCCGTCACGGACGGGCTTGTTTTGGTGGCTACCGAGTACGAGTCTTTCGGGGCGGGACTGCCGACGGAAGCCCCGCCCGGTGCCCGGTTTCACCGCGAGGACGACCGCTTTATCATCGACGGCCTCGCAGTCACGGTGTCGCAGCTCGCACTCCGGCCGATGCCGTGGACGGAGCACCGGCTCCTTGTGGAAGGAATGGCGTATGATTTAAGCGGGCTGGCCGCTCCGGGCATGCCCCTGTTGGTCCGGGTCGTGCCGGCGGAGCCGTGCATGGGACATTGACGAACCCGGCCGCGTTGAACCGAGAACGTTAGGACTGACGAGAAGGAGGCGCCGCCGTTGACCACTCGCAAACCATCCGCGGGCGGGAAAGGCGACCCGCACGAGGACACACCGCTCGCCCGGGGCAACGGTGGGGACGGTTCGTTGCCGCCGTCGGACACTGCTGAGCAAGAGTTCGACATTGACGAGGTATTGGCCCAGTACGACCGGGAGTCGGCGTTTCGCCGACTGGCCGGCGTGGCGGGGCGACTCATCGCCGTCGCCTTGATCGCCTTTTCCGCCTTCCAGCTGTACACGGCTGCCTTCGGTGTGCTGGATGCCCGGGTGCAGCGCGCCATCCACCTGGCCTTTGGCATGAGCCTTGTCTTCTTGCTCTACCCGGCAAGGAGCCGTGGGTCCCGGAAGTCGCTCCCGTGGTACGACGTGGTGCTCGGAATCTTGGCCGCCCTGGTGCCGCTGTACTTGGTCGTGTTCTACCAGGACATTGTCATGCGGGCCGGCCTGCCGACCACCATGGACATCATCGTCGCTACGATTGCCGTGCTGCTGGTGCTCGAAGGAGCCCGCCGGGTCGTGGGTACGCCCATCGTCGTCATCGCGATCCTGTTCCTCGTGTACGCCTACGTCGGGCCGTACTTGCCCGGCTTTCTGGCGCACCGCGGGTACTCCTTCACGCAGATCGCCAACCACATGTATTACACCACTGAGGGCATCTTTGGCATCCCGCTGGGCGTGTCGTCCACGTTCATCTTCCTGTTCATCCTGTTCGGCGCGTTCCTGGAGAAGACCGGGATTGGCCGTTTCTTCATCGACCTTGCCAACGCCGTCGCCGGCTTTGCCTCGGGCGGACCGGCCAAGGTCGCGGTCATCACCAGCGCCCTCGAGGGGACCATTTCCGGCAGTTCGGTGGCGAACACGGTGGGATCCGGCAGCTTCACCATCCCGATGATGAAACGCCTTGGGTACCGGCCGGAGTTCGCCGCCGCCGTGGAAGCCGCGGCGTCGACGGGCGGCCAGATCATGCCGCCGATCATGGGGGCTGCCGCGTTTTTGATGGCGGAGTTTACCGGCGTACCCTACATCGAAATCGCCAAGGCGGCGATCATTCCGGCGCTCCTGTACTTTACGGGGATTTTCATCGCCGTGCACTATGAGGCGAAGAGGCTCGGGCTCAAAGGCATCCCCCGGACCCAGCTGCCTAGCCTCTGGTCGGTCGTCAAAGCCCGCGGGCACCTTGTGGTGCCGCTCCTCGGGATTATCTACCTCTTGATGGAAGGCAACACGCCCATGAAGGCGGCCTTCTACGGCATCCTCCTGGCCATCGGCGCAGCCATGATCCACCCCTCAACCCGCATGAGCCTAAGGGACATTATCGAGGGGCTCGAGAACGGCGCCCGCTCGGCGCTGGGGATCGTGATGGCCACGGCCTGCGCCGGGATCATTATCGGGGTCATCACGTTGACCGGCCTAGGCCTCAAGCTTGCCAGCGGGCTTGTAGCGCTGGCCCAGGGCCAGCTCTTGCTGACCCTCATGTTTACCATGCTCGCTTCGCTCGTCTTGGGAATGGGCTCGCCGACGACGGCCAACTACGTCATCACGTCCACCATCGCGGCGCCGGCCCTGCTGCAGCTGGGCGTACCGGTGCTGGTCGCCCACATGTTCGTGTTCTACTTTGGGATCGTGGCCGATATCACGCCCCCGGTGGCGCTCGCGGCGTACGCCGGGTCCGGCATTGCAGGCAGCAACCCGATCAAGACGGGTGTAAGTGCGAGCCGTTTGGCCATCGCCGCGTTCTTGATCCCCTACATCTTCGCGTACAACCCGTCCATGCTGCTCATCGGCGCTACGCCTGGACTCATCGCCCTCATGGCGGTCACGTCGGTGCTGGGCATGTTCGGCGTGGCGGTGGCGGCGGGTGGGTTCTACCGGGCGCCGCTGAACATCTTTGAGCGGTTGCTCTTTTTCGTGGGCGGCGTGCTGATGATCGATCCGGGGCTGACGACGGACCTGGTGGGCCTGGTGCTGCTGGCCGCCGGCGTCGCGTCGCAACTGGTCCGGTTGCGCCGGCAGCCCGGGGAGCCTGCGGGGCTCTCCGCCCAAGACTGACCTGCCTGTTGGGTTCAGGCGCCGGGTAGGGGGGGCTAACCCCTCGATAACCGGCACGGTTTCACGGCGGCCTGGGGACAACTCCCCAGGCCGCTTTTTTGTTGCCTGCCTTGTTCCCGGAGCGGTGCACGTTTCTTGCCAGGTGACGGATTTTCTCCCAAGCCTCCTTGACAGCGGCTGTCTGTAGCAGTACCTTGTATCATGGAGTAGGTAACCCTAATACAGGAAATATCAGTACACTACAGACGGGACAACGGATCATCTGATCACACCAGCGCGGCTATCCACAAAGGAGCCGGGCGGAACCGGGGTGCGGCATGGGCAAGGCATGGTTGTTGGCAGCAACAGTGGTGTTGGCAGTGGCGTCGCTCTTCAGCGGCGTCACGCCGCTCACCCCGGCGGACGTGCTGAAGGGACTCAGCGATGTCCAGGTGCGGGTGCTGGTTCTGAGCCGGATTCCCCGCCTTATGAGCATCTTGCTGGCGGGCATGAGCATGAGCGTCTGCGGGCTTATCATGCAGCGCCTGGCCCAAAACCGCTTCGTGTCTCCGACCACAGCCGGCACGCTGGACGCCACCCGGCTCGGCATCCTCGTCTCCATGCTCTTCTTTGGCGCCGCCCCGCCGCTGGTGCGGATGCTGGTGGCCTTTTCCTTCGCTTGGCTCGCTACGTGGGCGTTCATGCGGATGCTCGAGCGGATTAAGCTCCGGGATCCTGTCTTCATCCCGCTGGCGGGCATGATGTACGGCAGCATCATCGGCTCGGCCGCCACCTACGTGGCTGTCCAGTACGACCTGGTGCAAAACGTATCCTCATGGCTCCTGGGCGATTTCTCCCTCATGATGCGCGGCCGGTATGAGCTCCTGTACGCGGTCGTCCCGGCCCTGGTGCTGGCTTATCTCTACGCCAACCAGTTCACCATCGCCGGGATGGGGGAGGATGTCGCCACCAATCTGGGCTTGAGCTACCGGGCCGTGGTCAATCTGGGGCTTGGGATCGTGGCGGCCACCACGGCCGTCGTGGTGGTGACCGTCGGGACGTTGCCCTTCCTGGGGCTGCTCGTGCCCAACTTGGTTTCCATCCTCTGGGGCGACAACCTGCGGCGCCACCTGCCGGTGACGGTGCTCCTGGGCGCCGTCGTCACGCTGGCCTGCGACCTGCTGGGGCGCTGGCTCATCTTCCCGTACGAGATCCCCATTAACGTCACCCTGGGCGTTTTGGGGAGCGTCATGTTCCTGTTCTTGATCGTGAGGAGGACGGCCTATGCAGGCTGAGGCGGCGGTTCCGGCCAGCGTCCGCCGACCGGTGGTCCTGCCCATTGTGGGGCTTGCCATCGCGGCGGCGGTGCTGATTGCGCTCTTCATGGTCATCAACGCCGCCGGCCTGTGGGGCTATGTGCTCCCCCGGCGGGCGGTGCGCGTGGGCGCCATGGCCTTGTCGGGCATCGTCATCGGCGTGTCCACCGTGATCTTCCAGTCGATCACCGCAAACCGCATCCTGACGCCAGGCGTCATGGGGCTGGACCGGCTGTACGTCCTGATCCAGTCCGCGCTCATCTACGTCCTCGGCTCGGCACACCCGTGGGTCAGCAACCTGCGCACCAATTTCCTGCTATGCACCGCAGCGATGGCTTTGTTCGCCGTGGCGCTGCACCGCCTGTTCCTTGACGGCAAGCGCACCAACATCTACGTGATGCTGCTCATCGGGGTCTTGGCCGGTACGCTGTTTGACAGCCTCGCGTCTTTCCTCGTGGTGCTCATCGATCCCAACGAGTTTCTCATCATCCAGAGCCGTATGTTCGCGAGCTTCAACCGCGTCACCGTGGGGCTTTTGTGGCCGGCCGCGCTGATGAGCCTGGCCGTCCTGGCGTGGGCGGCGCCGGCTTTGCGGTATTTGGACGTGCTAGCCTTGGGCCGCGACCACGCGGTGAGCCTCGGGGTCGACTACCCGTGGGCGGTGCGCCGCCTGCTCATCGCGGTGTTCCTGCTGGTGGCCGTCTCCACGGCCTTGGTGGGACCCATCACGTTTCTTGGCCTGATCGTCGCCAATCTGGCTTACGAGCTTTTGGACACGTATCGCCGGGGGCCGTTGATGGCGGCGTCGGCTCTCGGCGGCGTCATCGCCCTGGTGGGCGGGCAGCTCGTCCTTGAGCACCTGCTGGTGTTTTCGGTGCCCCTGCCGGTGCTCATCAACTTTGCCGGGGGCATGTTGTTCATGTACCTCTTGCTGAAGGAGCGATCGGCATGGTAGAGGCGCACGCGATTGTCAAGCGCTACGGCCCGAAGACGGTGCTGGACCAGGTGTCGGTGGCGGTGCAGCCCGGGCAACTGACGTCCTTCATCGGGCCCAACGGTGCCGGCAAGAGCACGCTCTTGTCCATCATGACCCGGCTCGTGCCCGCGGACAGCGGCGAGGTGCGGCTGGACGGGCGGCCCTTGTCCCGCTACGACAGCCGGGAGCTGGCCCGGCGCATTTCCGTCCTGCGCCAGTTCAACCACGTGCCGATGCGGCTCACCGTGCGGGAACTGGTCAGCTTCGGCCGGTTTCCCTACTCCCAGGGGCGCCTCACCAAGGCCGACGAAGCGGCGGTGGAGCGGGCCCTGGCTGCCATGGAGCTCGAGGACATTCAGCACAAGCTGCTGGACCAGCTGAGCGGCGGCCAGCGGCAGCGGGCGTTTATCGCCATGGTCATCGCGCAGGAGACCGACTACGTCTTCCTGGACGAGCCGCTCAACAACGTGGACATGAAGCACGCCGTCCAGGTGATGAAGCTTTTGCGCCGCCTGGTCGAGGAGGAAGGGCGGTCCGTGGTGGTCGTCATGCACGACGTCAACCTCGCGGCCTATTACTCCGACCGGGTGGTGGCCTTGAAGGAGGGATGCGTGGCGTTCGACGGTCCGGCCCGGGACGTGATGGAGCCGGCCACGCTCAAGGACGTGTTCGATATCGAAGTCGCCGTCGGCGAGGTTCACTCTTGCCGGGTGTGCGTTTATTTTGCCGAAGCCGCGCAGCTCTTAGCCAACGGGCGCGCGGCGCAGGACGTCGTCGTGCCGGGGCTCCGTTAGGCAACGGCGCTTCCGGCGGAGCAAGCCTGGGCAAGACAGGAAACAGGGACAGGAGGCGAAACACGTGAGCAAGAAGCTGGTGCTGACTGCGCTGGCGCTGGTGCTGGCGCTCGGTATGGCGGGGGCGGCCGTGGCCGCCAGCCACGATTGGTCGCAGCCTATGGTTATCAAGCACGCGCTCGGGGAAATCGTACTGACCAAGCGGCCGGAACGGGTAGTCGTGTTTGACTTCGGGGCTCTCGAGACCCTGGACAAGCTGGGGGTCCCGGTGGTGGGCCTGCCCAAGCAGGCGCTGCCGGCCCACCTCGCGAAGTACCAGGGCGACGCCTACGCCAACGTGGGCAGCCTGACGGAGCCCGCCTTTGAGCGGGTGTTCGCGGCGCGGCCGGACCTGATCATCATCTCGGGCCGGCAGCAGGCCATGTACGATGAGTTCCGGGCCATTGCGCCTACCATCTACCTGGGTGTGGACTTTGCCCGTTACATGGAATCCTTCGAGGAGAACGTGCGCCTGCTTGCGGCCATCTTCGTCAAGGAGGAGCAGGCGGAGGCGGAGCTGGCCGCCATCAAGCAATCGGTGGACGAGCTGAAGGCCCTGGCCGCCGAGAAGGGCGGGCCGGCCCTGGTCGTCCTGGTCAACGAGGGGCGCGCGAGCGCTTACGGCCCCGGTTCCCGGTACGGCATGATCCACGACGACTTCGGCTTTCCGCCGGTGGATGCGGGGATCGTGGCCTCCACCCACGGCCAGAGCATTTCCTTTGAGTACATCCTGGAGAAGAACCCGGAGTACCTGTTCGTCATCGATCGTACGGCGGCCATCGGCGGCCAGTCGTCGGCTAAGGCCACCATTGAAAACGACCTGGTCAAGATGACCCGGGCATACCAGAACGGAAACATCATTTACCTGGACCCCGCGGTCTGGTACCTGTCGGGCGGCGGCCTCATCTCGGTGGCCCAGATGGTGGAGGAAGTGCGGGCGGCGCTGGAGTAAGGACATTTTGCCCTGGCTGCCGGAGACTCGAGCGGGCAGGGGAAACCCTGCCCGCTCCGCGTTTTGAAAGGGGCGGGAGCGTGGGACACGGGACGGCGAGCGCCACCGGGCCGGGCGAAGCGGCGTCCCGCGGAATAGGCTTTCGCCAGCGCCTCCTGGGCGTCGATGTCGCCCGGGCGCTGGCGATCATCGGGATGTTCATGGTGCACCTTGGTCCCGTGGACGCGCCGGGCCTCGCCGGGGCCCTGTATGCCTTGCCTTATGGCCGCGCGTCGGTCCTTTTCGTACTGGTCGCGGGCGTTGGCGTGTCCCTTTTGGCCCGCTCCGGGCGCAGCCGGGACGACGTTGCCCGACGCCTCATCTGGAGGGCGTTGGTGCTTTTCCCGCTGGGCCTTTGGCTGCAGAGCCTGGACCACCGCGTGCTGGTGATCTTGCAGGAGTATGCGGTCTTGTTCCTCTTGGCCGCGGCGGTTTTGGATTTGCCGGATGCGGCGCTCTTGGGCCTCGCCGGGGTGTCGGCCGCCGCGGGGCCCGTCGCGTTCCTGCTCGGTCGCATGCACGCGCCGGATCTTTTCGACCAGGGGCCTATCCGGTGGCGCGATCCGCCGTCTGAGATGCTGATGGACCTGGTTGTCTCCGGACCTTACCCGCTGGCCGTTTGGGCGGCGCCGTTTCTCTTTGGGATGTGGATCGGGCGCCGGGATCTGCGCTCGGCCGCGGTGCGGGTGAGGATCCTCGCGGGTGGCATTCTTGCGGCGGCGGGCGCGACCGTCCTGTCAGCAGCGCTGGAGTTGGTTTTCCGGCCGCGGTCTTTTCCGGTCACGTGGGCGTGGCTGGTGGTGGACGTTCCCCACAGCCAGATGCCCTTGTGGCTAATCGGGGCCACAGGCGCGGCCGCCGCGCTGCTCGTTCTCTGTCTCGAAGCCACCGAGCGATTTGACGCACTAGTGGGGCCCCTGGCCGCCACCGGGCAGATGGCCTTGACGGCTTACGCAAGCCACTTGCTGTTGCTGCACTTCTGGGGGCCCGCTGTCACCGGTAAGACCTTGGACGAGGCCATCCCGCGGGTGATACTGGTGGTGGCGGTTGCTGTGGCTTTGTCGACCGCCTGGCGCCGGAGTTTCTCGAGGGGCCCGCTGGAAGCGCTGGTGCGGCTGCCGGAACGGGGGTACAGCCTCTTGAACCGGTCGGCCGGGGAGAAGGAAGGGGGTGCCCGCGATGATCACTGAGCACGGGGGACTGCCGCACCCGGTGCGACTGGACCGGGTGCTCGCGGAAGCCGGCCTCGGGAGCCGGAGGGATGTGCGCGTCTTGATCAAGCGGGGTCGCGTGGCGGTCAACGGGGTCACCGAGCGGGACCCAAGCCGCCATATCCGGCCGCACATCGATCGTGTCACGGTGGACGGCCTGGCGCTGAACACGGGTGCCGGGGACCCGGTTACGCTTATGCTCAACAAACCCCGGGGCGTGATTACGGCCACCCGAGACCCAGTGGCCCGGACGGTGCTGGACCTCTTGCCGCCCGGGCTGGCGAGGAAGGTGGTGCCCGCGGGGCGCCTGGACAAGGATACCGAGGGCCTGCTTATCCTGACCGAAGACGGGCAGCTCTGCCACCGCCTCATCTCCCCGCGCCACGGGGTGGAAAAGGAGTACTGGGTGCGGCTGGATGGGGCCTTGGATGCGGCGCTGGTGGACGCCTTTGCCGCGGGCGTCCGCCTGGACGACGGGTACGTCACGCTGCCCGCGCGGCTGGTCATCGAGCGGACGGAGCCGCCGGCCGAAGCGCGGGTCGTGGTGACGGAGGGAAAGTACCACCAGATCAAGCGCATGTTCGCCGCCTTTGGCCTGCGGGTCACGGCTTTGCGCCGGCTGCGGATCGGCAGCCTGTGGCTCGACCCAGCGCTTGGGCCGGGAGAATTCCGCCCGTTACGCCAGGAGGAAACGGAGTTGCTCCTGTCCAATCCCGCCGAACGGCCGGCTGGCCCATAGGCCCGGCGAAAGCCGGGATAAGCGTTCAGGCGGACTGCCAAGATGGAGACAAAGGCGTAAGCCGCCGGTCGCCGGGGCACACTATCGCCGGTACCATCCGGCGGGAGGCGAGACACCGTGACGGACCGGGATACCCCGCGCCCGAAAGCCCCTGGCGATGCTGGTCTGTCCGCCCGTTCCCCAGGGTCCCAGGCGGCGGCCCGCCGCTCCCGGACCGTCGACCAAGCCTCGGGCGCTCACCGGTCGTCTGGCCATGCCGGCGGCGACTTCGACTACGACGACGTGGTGGAGCAGAGCTTTCCCGCGAGCGACCCGCCGCCGCCCAAAGGATAGCAGGCGGCCCGCCGCGACACCATTTCATCTTGTCCCCCACCTGAGCCCGTCCCCCATCTGAGTTGGGCGCTGATTTGAGACCGCCCCCGTTCTCGTCCGGCCCTGTCCTAAAACGTCCCCCTGACGGCATAACGGTAAAAGCGAAGCGACTCGCCGGCCGCCGGTAACGGTTGGTTGCCGGCCACGGAAAAATGATGTGAGACAAGAAGGAATTTACCAACCGATCAAATAATTACCCTCAATTACAACGCTGTGGTACAGGAAGGCCCCGCGCCGGCGGCATCCCGGGGGCTTGCCGGATAGGGCCGGATCTCAGCCACAAGGGGTGATATCGGGGTGTCTGAGGTGGAGACGTTGGAGGCGACCCAGCGGGCTATCTCCAGGCGGGCGTTTATCAAGCGCGTCATTGCCGCGGGAGCGGCCGTCTCGTCGGCCAACTACCTGTTTCGCGGCAGCTTCACGGGCTTGGCGCCGCGCGCTTCCGCACAAGGCGTCGAGCGGCTCATCAGCCTCAAGGTCAACGGCATGGTGCGCCGGGTCGACGTCGTGAAGCAGGAAACGCTGGCGTGGACTCTCCGCTACAAACTGGGTCTCACCGGCACCAAGCTGGGGTGCGACCGGGCCGAGTGCGGCAACTGCACGGTCTTGATCGACGACGTCCCCCACTACTCCTGCTCCGTGCTGACGCACACGGTCCGGGACCGGGAGGTTACGACCATCGAAGGGCTGGCCGGACCCGGAGGGCGCCTGCACCCGGTGCAGCAGGCCTTTGTGGATGAGCTGGGGCCGCAGTGCGGTTTCTGCACCCCGGGCCAGATCATGTCCACGGTGGCCCTGCTTAAGCGCAACCCGAACCCCACCCGGGAGGAGGCCGCGGAAGCCTTGTCCGGCAATCTCTGCCGTTGCGGCGCCTACCACTACTACTTGAACTCGGTCATGCGCGCGGCCGAGTACATGCGGGGGTGAGGCAGCATGGCCGGCAACTACAAGCTGATCGGACGGGATTTCCTTCCACCGGACGTGTACGGCAAGGTTACGGGGCAAGCCCGCTACGCCGAGGACTTCCGGGCCGAGGGCATGCTCTTTGCCAAGCTGCTGGTGAGTCCCATGCCCCACGGCCGCGTCCGGCGCCTTGACGTGAGCCGGGCCCAGCGCATGGACGGCGTCGTGGCCATCTTGACGCCCGATGATGTGCCGCAGGTGCAGCCGGGGCAGGAGCCGATTCTTGCGCGGGAGCCCATGTACATCGGTGAGCCCATCGCGGCGGTGGCCGCCGTGGACGAGGCGACGGCAGCGGCGGCCGTCGAGACCATCCAGTTGGACCTCCAGCTGCTACCCTTTGTGACCGACCCCTTGGACAGCTTGCGTCCCGGCGGTCCGGATGCCAACACCGCCGGCAACGTGTATCTCCAGGGCGTGCGCCGCATCAAGTGGACGGCCCGGGACTTCGCCGCCGCGGGCGACGACAAGCTGCCCCTGGGCGAGCCCGCCGTCGAGTGGAGCTACGGCGACGTCGAGGCCGGTTTCCAGCAGGCGGCACTGGTGCTCGACGAAACCTTCGTCACCCAGGCCATCTCCCATCACAGCATGGAACCCCGGACCGCCATGGCGTACTGGCAAAACGGCAAGTGCTACCTGCACGCCTCGCTCCAGAGCGTCGCCAATGCCGTACCAGGCATCGCGAGCCTGCTGGGAATCCGGCAAGAAGATTTGGTGCTGATCTCGGAGAACACGGGCGGCGGCTTCGGCAGCAAGGCGGGAGGCTACCCGCAGCTGGCCATCCCCGCGCTCCTTAGCCGCAAAGCCGGCGGCCGCCCGGTGATGATGCGGGTGACGCGCCTGGAGGAATTCTACTTCGGCCGCTGCCGGGCGGGCTTTCAGGGGCGGGTCCGGATCGGTTTCCGGTCGGACGGGCGCATCACCGCGCTCGACCTCTACATCGTGCAGAGCAACGGCCCCTACAGCGGTTTCGGCGACTACACCAACGCCGCCGGCGCGGTGAGCCTGGTCTACCAGCCGCTCAGCATGCGGTTTCGCGGGGTGTCCGTGCTGACCAACACGCCGCCGCGCTCCGCGCAGCGCGGCCCGGGTGAGAACCAGATCGCGGCCGCCATGGAGCCGATTTTGGACAAAGCGGCGCGGCAGCTCGGGATCGACCGCGTGGCCATCCGCCGCATCAACGCCCCGCGGCACGACGGGCGGGTCGGCGCGGACCGCGGGCCCATCACCAGCTCGTACTTGCCGGAAGCGCTGGACATCGGGGCGGAAAAGTTCGGCTGGGAAGAGCAGAAGAAGCTGAGCGGCACCCGCCGCGGCAGCAAGGTGACCGGCGTAGGAGTCGGGATGGCGTACCACTCCGCCGGTAGCAACGGTTTCGACGGCCTCGTCGTGATCAAGCCGGACGGCAAGGTGTATATCCACTCCGGCGAAGGGAACCTGGGCACGTTCTCGTACGCCGGCACGGCGCGGGTGGTCGCGGAGGTGCTCGGCGTGCCCTGGGAGCAGTGCGAGGTCGTGTGGGGCTCCACCGCCCGCCACCTGCCGTGGACCAGCGTGCAGGCCGGCAGCAACACGTCGTTCACCATGAGCCGCGCCAAGTACGCCGCGGCCGTGGACGCCAAGCGAAAGCTGCAGGAGATCGCCGCCCTGGACATGGGCGGGTCGCCGGACGACTACGAGGCCGACGGAGGGCGAGTGTTCCACCGGGAGGACACCACCCGCTCCATCACGTTCGCCCGAGCGGCGAGCCGCGCCATCGAGCTCGGGGGCAAGTACAGCGGGTTTGAGCTGCCCGGCGACCTAAACCCGATGACGGTACGTTCGGCCCAGGCGGTGGCGGGCACCGGGCTTGTGGGCGTCGCCCGGGACAATTTGGAGCGGAACGGCACGGTGCCGGCCTTCGGTGTTGGGTTTGTGCGCGTCGAGGTGGACGTTGAGACCGGCAAGGTCGACGTCGTCGACTACGTGGGCGTGGCCGACTGCGGCACGGTCATCCACCCGCACAACCTTGGAAACCAGGTGTGCGGCGGTGCCGTTCAAGGCTTTGGCCTGGCGCTCTTTGAAAAGCATGTCTACGACCCCCAGATCGCCTGGCCGGCGGCCCGCAGGCTGTATACGTCCAAGCCGCCGACTTACCTCGACGTGCCGCTGGAGATGCGGTGGGACGCCGTCAACCAGCCGGACCCGGCGAACCCCATCGGCGCCAAGGGCGTCGGGGAGCCGCTGATGGGTGCTGCGGCCGC
Source organism: uncultured Bacillota bacterium (assembly GCA_937916565.1). Lineage (GTDB taxonomy): Bacteria > Bacillota > Limnochordia > Limnochordales > ZCTH02-B6 > ZCTH02-B6. Next base: position 13,736 of record CALFSR010000050.1, read on the forward strand.
AGCGGTGGCGTGCGCGGTGGCCGACGCTTTGGGCGGCCGGCCCTTCAACCGGATTCCGATTACGCCCGATATGGTGCTGAACGCCGCCGAAAACCGGCCGCAGTCGTTCCGGCCGCTTGAGGTCAACGTGTGAGGAGGTGGCCCAAGTGTCGGTTATCCGCGACGTGATGCCGGACTTTGACCTGCTGCAGCCTGCGACCATTGACGACGCGGTGCAGCTGCTCGCCCGGCACGGGCGCGATGCGTGGGTGCTGGCCGGCGGTCTCGACAGCCTCGACTGGTTCAAGGACCGCGTCAAGCGTCCTAGGGTTGTGGTGGACGTGAGCGGCATCCCCGAGTTGCGCGGGGTTCGCCGTACGTCCGACGGGGGGCTTGAAATCGGGGCCATGACGACCCTCACCGAGGTCGCCACCCACCCGGACATCCTGGAACGGTATCGCGTGCTGGCGGACGCCGCCCGGAAGGTGGCTTCGCCGCAGATCCGCAACCAGGGAACCATCGGCGGCAACGTGTCCCAGGACACCCGGTGCCACTACTACCGGGGCGGTCTTGACTGCTACCGCGCGGGGGGCAACACCTGCTACGCCGACACGCCCGCCGGGCAAAACCGGGAGCACTGCCTATTTGGTGCCGACCGGTGCGTGGCGGTAAACCCGTCGGACACCGCCCCCGCCTTGATCGTGCTGGATGCCCGCATGGTGATTCGCAACGCCCGCGGTGAGCGGGAGGTGCCTGCGGAAGAGTACTTTATCGGACCTTCCGTGGACATCACCCGCATGACGGTGCTGCAGCCGGGGGACTTGCTGGTTTCGATCCGGATCCCGCCTACGTGGGCCGGCGCCCGCTTCTACTTTGAGAAGGTCGCTGACCGGAACGCGTGGGACTTCCCGCTGGTTAACGTGGCCTCGGCCATGTTCGTCCGCGGCGGCGTCATCGAGGGCATCCGGCTCGCCGTCAACGGCGTGGCCGCGCGGCCCATGCGCCTGACCGGGGTGGAGGAGAGCGTCGTCGGTGAACCGCCCAATGAAGACACCGGCGAACTCGCCGGCCAGCTGGCCATCTGGGGCGCGCGGCCGCTGAACTACAACCACTTCAAGGTGCCCCTGATGAAGAACTTGGTCAAGCGGGCGATCCGGGGGGGCGAGACGTAGCCGTGGAGATCCTGCGCTGGGAACGGAATCCCTGGGGCCAGCAAGTGGTGGC
>CALFSR010000051.1 GCA_937916565.1 uncultured Bacillota bacterium
TGGCTCGCCTTTGAAGTCGCCATGCCTATCTTGTCCGCGGCCGCGTACGTCTACATTTACGAAGCCCTGGGCGCCCCGCCCCGCTACACGGGGTTCGTGCTCCTCGGCGGCGCGATGACGGCGTACTGGATGAACGTCCTATGGGCCATGGCGAGCCAGTTTTACTGGGAAAAGCAAAGCGGCCTGCTGGAGACGTACTTCCTCGCCCCGGCGTCCCGGGTGGCGCTGCTCCTGGGCATGGCCAGCGGCGGCATCTTTATGTCCACTAGCCGCGCCGCGTCCACGCTCATCGCGGGCAGCCTCATCTTCGGCGTCCGGTACGAAGTTGTCAGCTGGCCGCTGGCGATTCTCGCCTTCGTGCTGACCTTGTCGGCCTTGTACTGCCTGGGAATGCTGTTTTCGTCCCTGTTTTTGATGTACGGGCGGGAGGCGTGGCACATGTCCAACGCCTTGCAGGAGCCGGTCTACCTCGCCTCGGGGTTCTACTTCCCGGTGCGGGCCTTGGGCTTTTGGACGGCCCTTGGGGCTTCGGTGATCCCGCTCACGCTCGGGCTTGACGCCATGCGCCAGCTCATGTTCGGCGCGCCGGATATCGCGTTTTTGCCCGTCGGGTGGGAACTGCTGGGCCTCACCGTCTTGACGGTGGTGTACTTTGTGTTGGCCTTGCGGGCCTTGGCGGCCATGGAGCACCTGGCCAAGCGCGAGGGGAGGCTGACGCTCAAGTGGCAGTAGAAACCGGTACGACACCCGCCCCGGCGGCCGGATCCGGCCCGGCCGTCTCGTGGCGGGAGCGGTGGCAGACGTTTCGCATGTCCGCGTGGCTCGGCTGGCAAGTGGAAAGCAACTGGGCGGACCCGCTTCTGTTTGCCATCTACTCCATGGCCAAACCCATCGCCGGCGCGCTGATCTTGGTGATCATGTACCGGGTCGTGGGCGGCGAGTCGGCGCAAGCCCTGTTTCCCGGGATGTACATCGGCAATGCGCTGTTTATGTACGTCGGCGCGCTGATGTTCGGCGTCAGTTGGGTGGTGCTGGAGGATCGGGAGTTTTTCCAGCTCCTGAAGTACATCTACATCTCCACGGCGGGCATGTTCTGGTACTTGTGCGGGCGCGCGGTGGCTAAGTTCCTGGTCACCACGGTGGCGGTCGTCATCCTGCTAGTCTTTGGCGCGGCGTTTCTGGGCGTGCCGCTGCACCTTGGCCAGATCAACTGGGGCTTGTTCGCGGCGGTGTTCCCGCCGGGCCTGCTGGGCATCGTCGGGTTCGGCTTTCTCCTGGCGGGCGTGCTGCTCATCTCGGCGCGGCACGGCTCGGGGTACGTCGAATCGGTCTCCGGGGCGCTGTATCTCTTGTCCGGCGTCGTCTTTCCGCTGGACGTCCTGCCCGGGTGGCTGCAGGCCGTAGGCAAAGTTATCCCGGTGACGTACTGGCTCGAAGGGCTGCGGCGGGCGCTTCTGGGCGGGACGTACACGCAGGCGCTGGCGGGCTTTTCCGACTCCCGGCTCGTGCTGACGGTCGCCGTGACCGGCGTCGTGACGCTGGCGGTTTCGGTGTTGTTCTTTAACCGGATGGCCGACGTCGCCCGCAGCCGGGGACTAATCGACCAGTTGACGGAGCACTAAGGCGCACCCGTTACCGGCGTGGGCGGGGAGCATCCTTCCTGACCAATACGTCGATCCGCGGCTCTTCGATGTCCAGCAGGGAAAGGCTCCGGCTCGCGGCGGCCTCGTCGAGGGCGGCCGCGAGCCCCTCCCCGCCGATAACCTTTGCCAGCCGGCGGTACGCCTCGGCGCCGGGATGCAAAGGTGCAAAGGCGAGGATTGACTTGCCCGCGGCGGCCGCTTCGGCAAATCGGATGGTACGGGGCACCGCGCAGTCGGCCAGCACCGGCACCTGGCCGCCGAACCGCTCCACCAAGGCGTCCAGCTCATCCCGGGAGTGGCGCACCCGCCGGTCATACATGGTCGGCAATATGCCGGCCACCTTGAGCTTGCTGTTGAGGCGCAGCTGCACCTTGTGGACCATGCGCATCAGCACCTCGATGGCCCGGGTGGACAAAAACTCGCACGCGACCGGCACCAAGACTTCGTCCGCGGCGGCAAAGGCGTTGATGGTGAGAAGCCCCAAGGACGGCTGGCAGTCCATGAGTACGAAGTCGTAGCTGTCCCGCAGAGGGGCGAGCACCCCTCCGAGGCGCCGTTCCCGCGCCACCATCCCGACGAGCTCCATTTCCGCGAGGGACAAGTCGATGTTGGCCGGGAGCAGATCTGCGCCCAAGGGCGTCGGAAGCAGGATTTCCCGCGAATCGAGGTCCTTGACCAGCGAATCATACACGGTTTTGTCGAGCTCGTCAGGGTTGCGGCCTGACCAAAGCGTAAGGCTGCCCTGGGGGTCCATGTCCAGCATGAGGACGCGGGCGCCGGCTTGACTGAGGGCGGCCGCCAAGTTGGCCACCGTCGTCGTCTTGGCGACGCCGCCTTTTTGGTTGGCAACGGCGATGACGCGGCTCACGTCCACCACGCTCCAAGCCCGCCGCCGCGGCTTTGGCGGCAACGGTACACGGTCAATCGATGGGGCAATTGTGATTCTTCGCGCAGGTGCCCTTTCCCTGCCCCGGGCCGGCGTCTAGCGGCGCGGGTCGTGGGCCTCGAGCTGCGCCTGCTCCTCGAGGAGGCGCTCCCACTGGGCCATGAGATCGTCCAGGGCGGCGAGCGCCTGCCGGTGGGCTTCCACCGCCGCCTTGGCCCGCTCCCCGTCGGCGTACAGCTGCGGATCCGCCAGCGCCGCCTCCCAGCGCTGCTTCTCGGCTTCCCACCGCTCGATGTCGGCCTCTATGGCCGCTATGCGGGCCGCGAGCCGCCGGACCGCGGCGGCATGCGCCCGGTCGGGCCGCCCTTTTTGGGCCGGGGTGCCGTTTCGTGCCCCATTCACCATGGCGACCCCGCCCGGGGCGTCCCCCGTGACTCCCGCTGAAGCGCCGCGGGCCGCGCCCGCCCCGGCCGGAGCTTGTGCCTGAGCCGCCTGGCGCGCCGCGGCAAAGGCCGAGTAGTTGCCGTCGAACACCTGGACTTTGCCGCCTTCGACCACCCACAGGGTGTCGCAGACGGTGTCGAGGAAATAGCGGTCGTGGGAGACGGCGATCAAGGTGCCGTCATAGTCGGCCAGCGCGGCTTCCAGGGCGGTGCGGGCCGCGATGTCCAGGTGATTGGTGGGCTCGTCCAGGAGCAGCAAGTTCGGCTGCATAAGAATGAGCCGGGCGAGCGCCACTCTTGCCCGCTCTCCGCCGCTTAAGCGGCCGACCGGCGCCATCACCTCGTCGCCCTGGAACAAAAACCGCGCCAGGTGCCGCCGGACCTCCTCGGGCGACAGCCGCTGCACGGCCAGCATATGGTCGAGGACCGTCCGCTCCGGCTCCAGGTCCTCCTGGCCTTGGGCGAAGTAGCCCATGCGGACGCCTTCGCCGGGAATGACCCAGCCTTCGTCGGGCGTGAGCCGGCCGGCGACGAGCTGCAGCAACGTCGTCTTGCCGGTGCCGTTTTGGCCGATGACGCCGATGCGCTGGCCGCGCTCCACCACCAGATCGATCCCGTCCAGCACCGTGCGGTTTCCAAACCGCTTGACGACGCCCTTGAGCCGCACCACTTCCCGGCCGGTGCGCCCGGCCGCGGACAGCATCACTCGAGGCGGCTGCGGCCCGCTCCTGGGCGCCTCCACCGGGGCCATGCGGGCGAGCATCTTGGCCCGGCCCCGGGCTTGGCGGGCCTTGACCCCGGCCCGGTAACGGCGCACAAACTCCTCGAGCTTTTCGATCTCCGCCTGCTGCCGCTCGTACTCCTTTTGCCGCCGCTCGAGCCGCTCCACCTTGAGCTCCATGGCCCGGCTGTACGGCCCGGCGTACTCCTCCACCCGCCCGTTGACCACGTCCCACGTGCTGGTCGTCACCGCGTCCAAAAACCAGCGGTCGTGGGAGACGATGACGACGGCTTGCTTCAGCTGGCGCAGGAACGTCTCCAGCCACTCGGTAGCCGCTGTGTCAAGATGGTTGGTCGGCTCATCAAGGAGCAGCACGTCGGGGGCGATCAGCAAAAGACGCGCCAGGGCGAGCCGCACCCGCTGCCCGCCGCTCAAAGTGCCGACGGTGCGCGCGAGATCCTCCTCGCGGAAACCGAGGCCGAAGGCCGCCGCGCGCAGCCGGGCGTTGGCTTCGTACCCTCCGGCCTGTTCAAAGCGGGCCGCGGCCCGGGCGTAGCGGTCCATCACCGACGCGAGCCGGGTTTCGTCGGCGTGGACGTCCGGGTCCGCCATTTCCTCCTCGAGCGCGCGGACTTCGGCCGCGAGCGCCTCAACGGGCCGGATAGCCTCCCGCAGAAACTCATGCACCGTCTGGGCCATCTCGGAGGGTTCAAAGCCGACGGACTGGCCTAGATACCCGACGGTGACGTCCCGGGCCACCTCCCGCCGGCCGCCGTCGGGCTCCATGACCCCGGCCAAGATGCGCAGCAAGGTGCTCTTTCCGCAGCCGTTGGGACCGACGACCCCGATCTTGTCGCCGGCGTGGACCGCCACATCCACGCCGGACAACACCTGGCGGGCGCCAAAATACTTGCCCGCCCCGGCAAGCCGCAAGAGCACGCTACTGCCCGCCCTTGGGCGTCCGGTCAAGCCCCCGCCGCACCGCCCACGCCGCGGCTTCCGCCCGGTTGTGCAGCTGCAGCTTGGCCAGGATGTTGCTCACGTAGTTGCGCACCGTCTTTTCGCTCAAGTACAGGGCGTTGGCGATTTCGCGGTTCGTCTTGCCCTCGGCGATGAGGGCGAGGATGCGCTCTTCCTGCTCCGTCAAGGCTTCGGGCGTTCCCCGGCCGTCGCCGGCGGCCGTGCCCGGGCCGCCCCGTACCCGCTCCAGAATCTTGCCGGTGACGCCAGGATCCAAGAGGGACTCTCCCTTGGACACCCGCCGGATCGCGTCCACGAGTTCCTGGGTTCCGATTTGCTTGAGCACGTAGCCGCTGGCGCCGGCCATCACGGATCCGATGACGGCCTCGTCGTCGGAGTAACTGGTGAGCATGATCACCCGGATGTGCGGCCAGCGGGAGCGGATGGACCGGCACGCCTCGATGCCGCTCCCGCCGGGCATGCGGATGTCCATCACCACCACGTCGGGCTGCACCTGCTCCACGACCTGCTCGGCTTCCGCGGCGGAGCCGGCCTCGCCCACCACCTCAAGGTCCGCGACCCGGTTGAGCAGGCTCTTGAGCCCCACCCGCACCACTTCGTGGTCGTCGACGATGACCACCTTGATCGTCTGCACCCGTCCCACCCCTTCATCCATGGCTTGCACCCACCGCCCCGCGCCGCGGGCCGCCGGCGCCTGACGCGGGCCGATCTCCCGGCCGGCGTGCCGGACTCCTCCCGGCGAATGCCGGCTCCTCCCGCGTGCCCGCCTCTACGCCTTGCCGCCGCCGCCGGCCAGCTCCCGGGGGACCGCGACCCACACCCGCGTGCCCCGGCC
>CALFSR010000052.1 GCA_937916565.1 uncultured Bacillota bacterium
GGCTGGCGGCGGCCACCGCTTCGGCGTCGACGCCCGCGGAGCGCAGCATCCCGATCAGGTGGTCGAGCAGGCGGCCTTTGGGCAGTGCGATCGTCAACGGGCGCGCGTTCACCGGCCATCACCCGCCCCGGGGAGATCTTGGACCTCGCCCGCAGGTAGCTCCCGGTACGACGGTGCCGCAAACACCCGGGCGGGCGCGGCGCCGGTGTACACGGCGACATGCGGGATGCCCCGGGCCCGGGCGTAGGCGACGAGCGCCTCGGGCGGGCGGTCGAGAACGTCCACCTCCACCGCCAGACCCCGCTCCCGCAAGGCTGCCGCAGCAGCCAGGGCCCTTGCTCGCCCGCTCCCATCGCCGCTTACGAGCCACTGCGGCACGCCGGCGTCCGCGGGCAGCGCCCGCTGGCCTTCGAGGGACAGCATGAGGCGTTCGACGCCGATGACAAACCCCGTCGCGGGACAATCGTAGCCAAAGCGGCCGATCAGGTTGTCGTAGCGCCCGCCGGTGCAGACCGGAAAACCGAGCTCGGGCGCGTAACCCTCGAGTACCATGCCGGTGTAGTAGTCCAGGTCCTTGATCATGCCAAGGTCGATGTAAACCCGTTCCGATACGCCGTAGGCGGCCAGCGCCGCGTAGATCGTCCCCAAGTTCTCGGCCGCGGCCCGGGACACGGGATTGTCCGCCAGCTCCACGGCTCGGGCGATGGCGTCCTCCCGGCCCCTCAGGCGCGGCAGCTCCCGCAAGAGGCGCTGCTTCTCCCCGGGCAGACCGGTCCTGTCCAAGACCTCCTCCAAGGCCACGTAGTCCCGGCGCAGAAGGGCCCGGCGGAGCGCCCACCGGTCGTCGTGGGACAAGTCAACGCCCGCCATCAGACCGGCAAAGTAGCCAACTTGACCGATGTCGAGGCGGAAGTCTTCGAGGCCCGCCGCCGCCAGGGCCGTCGCCGCGAGCGCGATCACCTCGGCGTCCGCCGCTGGGCCGGTCGCGCCCACAAGCTCCACCCCCGCCTGCCAAAACTCCCGGTGCCTGCCCGCCTGGGGTTCCTCGTAGCGAAACACGTTGGCGATGTAGTACAGGCGCAAGGGCTTGGGCTCGTCCCTAAGGCGCGTCGCTACGATGCGCCCGATGGGCGTCGTCACTTCCGGCCGCAGCGCCAGGGTGTGCCCTTCCCGGTCAAAGAGCCGGTACATCTTTTCGACCAGCTCAGGCCCGTCGCCCAGCGCCAGGCACTCGAAAAACTCAACGGTGGGGGTAATGACCTCCGCATACCCCCACCGGGCAAAGGTTGCGGCCAGCGCGGTTTCCACGGCCCGCTTGCGGGCTGCGTCTTTGGGCAAAAAGTCCTTAAGCCCCCGGGGGGTCATGCGCCGGGTGTAGAGCGGCTCGGCCATCCTCGTCCTTCTACTCCCACTCAATGGTTGCAGGCGGCTTCGCGCTGATGTCGTACACGACGCGGCTGACGCCCGGCACCTCGCCCATGATGCGGGAGGCGATGCGCTCCAGCACCTCGTGGGGCAGGCGCGCCCAGTCGGCGGTCATGGCGTCGACGCTGGTCACCGCCCGCACCGCCGCGACGTACCCGTAGGTGCGCTGATCGCCCATAACCCCGACGCTGCGGGTTTCCGTCAGCACGGCAAACGCCTGCCAGACGTCGCCGGCAAGCCCCGCCCGCCGCAGCTCCTCCATGACGATGGCGTCGGCCTCCCGGGCCATCTCCAGCTTCTCCCGGGTGACCGGTCCCATGACGCGCACGGCAAGCCCCGGCCCCGGGAACGGGTGCCGCCAGACGATGTCCCCAGGCAGCCCAAGCTCTAGACCGACCCGGCGCACCTCGTCCTTGAACAGCCAGCGCAGCGGCTCGATGAGCTTTAGGTTCATCCGCTCCGGCAAGCCGCCCACGTTGTGGTGGCTCTTGATGACCGCCGCCTTGCCGGTGCCGCTTTCGATGACGTCAGGATACACCGTGCCCTGCACCAGGTAGCGCACGTCGCCGATCTTGCCGGCCTCTTCCTCAAAGACGCGAATGAACTCTTCGCCGATGATCTTGCGCTTCCGCTCCGGGTCCGCCACGCCCTCCAGGCGCTTGAGAAACCGCTCCCGGGCGTCAACGGCGACAAGCTCAAGGCCCATCCGCCGGAAGGTGGCCACCACCTGTTCCGGCTCGCCCTTGCGCATGAGGCCGTGGTCGACGAAGATACAAACGAGCTGGTTGCCGACGGCCCGGTGCACCAGCGTCGCCGCCACCGCCGAATCGACGCCGCCGCTTAGGGCGCAGATAACCCGGCCTTCTCCCACCGCTTGCCGCACCTCGGCGATGACCTGCTCGGCAAAGGAACCGATGGTCCAGTCGCCCCGGCAGCCGGCGATGTCAAACAGGAAGTTGCGCAACAGCTGATGGCCCCACGGCGTGTGGGCCACCTCGGGATGACACTGGATGCCGTACAGCTTGCGCCGGCGATCGGCCATGGCCGCGATGGGCGTGTCGGCCGTACGGCCGAGCACCTCAAAGCCGTCCGGCGGCACCTCCACCATGTCGCCGTGGCTCATCCAGCAAACGAGCGCTCCGCCCTCGCCCTGGTCCCGGTCGAGCCCCTTAAACAAGTCGCTGAAGTCGCTGACAAAGAGCTCCGTGCGCCCGTACTCGCGCCGCTCGGCCGCCCGCACCCGGCCACCAAGCTCCGCCGCGAGCAGTTGCATGCCGTAGCAGATACCCAGCACCGGAATCCCGGCCTCAAGAATGCGGCGGTCGACCCTCGGAGCGTCGGGCTCGTACACGCTGGCCGGCCCGCCCGAAAGGACGATCGCTTTGGGATTCAGCGCCTGCACCCGCTCGGCCGGCACGTCGCCCGGCAGCACCTCGCAGTACACCTGCTGCTCGCGCACGCGGCGGGCGATGAGCTGCCCGTACTGGGCACCAAAATCCAACACGACCACAAGCTCGCCCGCGGCGGGCTTGGGCGCAGCAATGGACGCGGCGGTCATGGACGTTCAGGCCCCCGTTCGTCGGCGCGGGAACCGCCTAGGCGCGGTTCTCATACACGTCCGGTTTCAGCACCCCTATATAGGGCAGGTGGCGGTAGAGGCCGGCGTAGTCGAGGCCGTAGCCGACCACGAACTCGTCGGGCACGGTGAAGCCCACGTAGTCGGGGGTGTACGGCAAGACCCGCCGGCTGGGCTTGTCCAGCAAGACGCAAGTGCGCAGGGACGCCGGACGGCGGGACGAGAGGTTCTCCAGCAAGTAGTTGATGGTCAGGCCGGAGTCGATGATGTCCTCGACGACCACAACATGCTCGCCCTCGATGGAGCTGTCCAAGTCCTTAAGAATCTGCACGACGCCCGAGGTGCGCGTCTTGTTGCCGTAGCTGCTGATGGCCATAAAGTCCACCCGGGCCGGGATGGAGATGGTGCGCATCAGGTCGGCGGTGAAGATGAAGGCGCCCTTGAGGATGCAGATCAACACCGGGGTCTTGCCCGCGTAGTCGGCGGACAAGCGCGCCCCCAGCTCGCGCACTTTGCCCTGGATCGTCTCTTGGTCCAGGAGAACTTTCGCGACATCTTGATGCAAGCGGGTTCACCGCCTCCAATTTTCTCTGATCCTAGCACATCGCAAAAAGAAAGGGCAAGCCGCAAGGAGGCGCCTCAAGCGGTGGCAACGTAGCCGGCGACGAAAGAGCGGGCGCGCCGGCGGCGGTGACGCAAGCCCCCGGGTCGCCTATGCACGCGCCCGCGAGAAGGCCCCGGGCGACGCTCGCCGCCCGGGGCCCCTGCGCCCGGAGTTACATGGGCGGCATGCCCGGGTTGGGCGCCTGCTCCTCCTCTTCGGGCGCTTCGGCGATGAGGGTTTCCGTCGTGAGCACCATGCCGGCGATGCTGGCCGCGTTCTCCAGGGCCGAACGGGTCACCTTGGCCGGGTCGATGATGCCCGCCTGGACCATGTCCACATAAACGCCGTTGAGGGCGTCAAAGCCTTGACCGGCCGGGAGCTCCCGCACCCGCTGGACGACGACCGCGCCTTCGAAACCGGCGTTGACCGCGATCTGGCGCAGCGGCTCCTCCAGCGCCCGGCGCACGATCTGGATGCCGGTGCGCTCGTCGCCTTCGGCCTCGATGCCGTCCAGCGCCTTCTGGATGTCCACCAGCGTCGTGCCGCCGCCGGCTACGATGCCTTCCTCCACCGCCGCCCGGGTCGCGGACAAGGCGTCCTCGATGCGGTGCTTCTTCTCCTTGAGCTCGGTCTCGGTGGCCGCGCCGACCTTGATGACCGCCACGCCGCCGGCCAGCTTCGCCAGCCGCTCCTGCAGCTTCTC
>CALFSR010000053.1 GCA_937916565.1 uncultured Bacillota bacterium
CGGCCGAGCACTGCCGCCGCTTCGGGTTCAAGGCACACCTCCGCGCCGGCCGCCAGCAGCCGCTCGAGAGCCTCACCGGCCACGGCCAGCGCCTTGTCCTTCTCGGTGTGGGGCATCAATCCAAACCGGTTTGCTGTATCTTTTTTCATCAGCATACAACCTTCCGGCTAAGCCCGGCCGATTCCTGCCGAGCGGACCCGCCTGGCCGGACAGCCCGGACGGCGTGTCACCTGCCCGCGAGCGCGTTGTGGGCCTCCTTCACCACGGCTTGGATACGGCTTTTCCACGCTTCGTCGATGGACTCCTGAGCGGCCCCGCCGCTTCCGGTTTCGGGTGCCGCGTGCGCCAGGAGCAAGTACTCGATGTTCCCCTCGGGACCCCGAATCGGCGACCAGGTAAGGCCTCGCGGAGCCAACCCCAGCGGCCCCAAGGCCGCGAGCACCGCGAGAAGCACCTCCTCGTGCACCGCAGGCTCCCGCACGACGCCACGGCGCCCCACCTTGTCCCGCCCCGCTTCAAACTGCGGCTTGACCAGGGCGATGACGCGGCCGTCGGGCTGCAAAATCCCCCGCACGGCCGGGAGCACTTTGGCCAATGAGATGAACGAGACGTCGATGACCGCGACGTGCACCCGCTCGGGCAGGTCTTCCGGCCGCAGGTAGCGGGCGTTGACGCCCTCCATGACCACCACGCGGTCGTCGGTGCGCAGCCGCCAATCGAGCTGCGCCACCCCCACGTCGATGGCGTAAACTCGCCGCGCCCCCCGTTGCAGCAGGCAGTCGGTGAACCCGCCGGTGGACGCGCCGACATCGGCCGCCACAAGGTCCCGCACGTCAACGCCAAAGACGTCCAGCGCCCGCTCGAGCTTAAGCCCCCCCCGGCTCACGTAAGGGAACGGCTTGCCCCGCACCTCAATGCTGGCGGACCCCGCCACCATGGTCCCGGGCTTATCCACGCGCCGGCCGTCGACGTAGACGAGTCCCGCCATGATGGCGCGCTGCGCCTGCTGGCGGCTGGGAAAGTGCCCCTGTTCGACCAGCAGCGTGTCCAACCGGTTTCTCATGGGCATCTCCCCGCGGCGCCGCGGCGGTCTCCCCAAGCCGCGGACGGATGCCCGCTCCCGGCAGTAAAACACCCGGCGAGGATCGAATCTATCGGGGCATTGGATAACCGGCCCCCGGCGCACACCACTAGGGGGGCGGGGAGGAACTCTCGCATGGCGCCACAACGAGGGAAACCGCCCCAGCGGGAGAAGAACGGGCGGCGCAACGATTCCGGACTCCGCAACGGGCTTTCCATCGGTCTCATGGCCCTGGTCGTTGCGGTCGCCCTCGGCGGGCCGCTGGGCGGCGTACTCCAAAACGTAGGCTGGGTGGCGGGTACGGTCATCTTGGCGGTCGTCATCGCCTTCTCGATCTTGGCGGACATCCTGGCGGTGGCCGCAACGGCCGGCGACGAGGTGCCTCTCAACGCCATGGCCGCCGACCGGGTCGTCGGCGCCAAGGAAGCGCTGCTCATCGTGCGCAACGCGAGCCGTGTCAACAGCGTGTGCGCCGACGTCATCGGCGACATCTGCGGCACGGTAAGCGGCGTTGTGGCAACGCCCATCATCTTGTCGTTGAACGCGGCGTACCCGTCCGTACCGGTATCCGTCATCACCATGGGAGTCCTGGGCGCGATCGCGTTTTTCACCATCGGCGGGAAGGCGGCTGAGAAAGCCTTCGCGGTTCGAGCCTCCACGTCCGTCCTCCTGCTGGCCGGCAAGGGCTTGCATTACCTCGGCCGGATCGTGCGGCTGCACCGGAACAAAAAAAGAGCCGGCAAGTGGCCACGCTCCGGGTAAACATTGTGGCTTGAGGTCCAGCAGGTTTTCCCAACGCCCCTCCGCCGCGTCGCCGCAGCGGCGGTTTCCCCTTTCCGGGCGCTCTGCCGCGTCACCGCGCGCAGGGCTGGATTACCACTTAGTCCACACCGCAATCCCCGAAACGCTTCCCCGTGGGAACAGCCTAGGAGTTTTCCTCGGCAGCCCCCCACGTTCCCTAGCCTCTTTTGCAGGACGGGTTTCAAGCGGCACCGCCATCGCCGCCGTGGCCTTTGGCTGCGATGCTGAACCCGCTCTCCCTCCCGGCCCGCTCAAGGCAGGCTACGCTGCACCCAACACAGTGCGCCCGCCCGGGCGCCCGCATCGTTATGCAGGTTCTTCCCAAGCCGTAGAAAGGTGCCGGAGCGTGAAACTTGGGCGCAGCCGGTTCTCTCCACGCACTTGGGTCTCCGCGGGAGCAGGGTCAACGCCTGCATGCCGTTGCAGATCGCCCCGCACCCTTAACCCCCAGCAGCAACCCCCGACTGGGCGTCGGCAGCCACCACCAGGGACTTCATCGATGTGCCCTCACCGGATTTTTAGGCCCGGCTTCAGGAACGCAGGGGCTGACTAGGATACTGCGCCACTTGCCCACCGGCTCCAGTATACCACACCGGTCCCGCCGTCACAATCTTCTCGCCAACTCCGGGCCCGCCGCCGTCGTCAGGCCTGCGGGCGAAAACCAGGCCGGGTACTCCTTAGGCGTCATCGATCGCGGGAACCGAGCCAGCGAACAAGATCGGCCAGCAGGGAACCGGCGTCGCCCAAGGGTTCCACGGCGGCGCACGCCCGCTCGATGGCTTCCGCGGCCATGGTCCGTGCCCGCTCCAGGCCAAAAAGCGCCGGGTACGTCGCCTTTTGCCGCTGCTGGTCCTGGCCGGCGCGCTTGCCCATGGACGCCGCGTCGCCCACGACATCCAAAATGTCGTCGGTGATCTGAAAGGCAAGCCCAAGCTCCTCGCCATAACGCGTGAGCGCCGCGAGCACCTCGGCGGACGGATGGCCCAAGAGAGCGCCCGTGCGCAGGCTGGCGCGAAAGAGGGCGCCCGTCTTGCGCTCGTGAATGGCCTGCAGTACGTCGCCGGTGATCTGCTCGGCCCGCCCCTCGCCCTCCAGGTCGGCCACTTGCCCGCCGATGAGCCCGGCGGTGCTGGCCGCGGCCCCTACCTCGTTGACGATGGCGAGCGCAGCATGCGCCGGCGCTCCCGCCAGTTCCGGCAGCCGGCCGAGCACCCAGAATGCGTGCGTCAGGAGGGCGTCTCCCGCAAGGAGGGCCATCGCTTCGCCGAACACTTTGTGGCAGCTCGGTTTGCCCCGGCGCAGATCGGCGTCGTCCATGCACGGTAGATCGTCGTGGATAAGCGAGTAGGCATGGATCATCTCGAGGGCCGCAGCCAGCGGCAGAGCCCGCTCCGGGTCGCCGCCCGCGGCTTGGCAGGCGGTGACGGCCAGGACGCCCCGCAGCCGCTTGCCGCCGCCCAGCGTGCTGTAGCGCATGGCCCGGTGGATGACGGGCGGCGCCGCCTGTTCCGGCGGCAACAGCGCGTCGAGGGACGCCTCTACCCGTTTTGCCCAGTACTCCAGGTGCTGCGCCGCGTTCATGCGTCCTCCTCCTTGCCCGCCGCCTCCGCCTGCGGGGTCACGAAGGGCTGCTCGACGAGCTCACCGCCGGGACCCTCCACAAGAACCCGGATTCGGGCTTCGGCCCGGTCAAGCTGCGCCCGGCACAGGCGTGCAAGGGCAACACCCTCCTCAAACAGTCGCAGCGACTCTTCCAATCCCGCATCGCCCGTCTCGATGCGGCTGACGATCTGCTCAAGGCGCGCCAGCGCTTCTTCAAAGCTCAAGGCTCTCGCCGCCCCGCCGTCGGAGTGGCCTGCGGCCTGCGGTTGCACCTGGCTGCTCATGGGCACGTTTCCTCCCCACCGGGCGCGGCGGGCACGACCCGTTCCGCCCGGCCGAAAATCTCCGCGTCCTGCACCCGGATGGACACCGCCGCCCCGGGGGCAACTTGCCGGCCCCAGCGGACGACGTCGCCTGTGTCAGCCAGGCGGCAGATGGCATATCCCCGGGCTAACGTTGCGAGGGGACTGAGCGCGTCCAGCTTGCCCGCCAGGAACGCGAGACGTCGTTCGTGCGCGTCCACCCGGCGTCGCACGCCTTGGGCCGCGGCCGTCAGCGCGTCGTCCACCCGCTGCCGCCAGTGGGCCACGATCTCCCACGGCCGCGTAAAAACCGGCCGTCCGGCCAGGAGGTCGAGTTGCACCCGGCGCTCCGCCAGGCGCCGCCGCAATGCGGCCTGCATACGCCCGGCGAGCTGCGCGACGGTGTGCTCGAGCACCTTTAGCTCGGGCACCGCCATCTCCGCGGCGGCCGACGGCGTCGGCGCCCGGCGGTCCGCGACAAAGTCGGCAATCGTCACGTCGGTTTCGTGACCGACGGCTGAGATGACCGGAATGCGGGATTCGGCTATGGCCCAAGCCACCCGCTCGTCGTTGAACGTCCACAGCTCCTCTAGACTCCCGCCTCCCCGGCCGACGATGAGGACATCGACGTCGGGCACGCGGTTAATCCGGGCGATGGCCTGCACCACGGACTCGGGGCCCTCCACGCCCTGGACGATGGCGGGCGCGACGAGTACAGGCATGCCTGGAAACCGGCGGCCGATGACGCTCAAGATGTCGCGGAGGGCGGCGCCATGCAGCGAGGTGACGACACCCACCCGCCGGGGCAAGAGGGGGAGCGGTCGCTTGCGGGACGCGTCAAAAAGGCCGGCCGCGGCCAGCTTGCGCTTCAGCTGCTCAAAGGCGAGCGCAAGCTCGCCCTGGCCGGCGGGCATAAGCGCCCGCACGTAGAGCTGGTAATCGCCCGACGCCTCGTAGACGCTGATGTCGCCCTGGGCGATGACGGTCATCCCGTCCTCGGGTCGAAATCGCAGGCGCATGTTGTCGCTGCGGAACATGACGCAACGCAGCCGGCTCTGGGCGTCCTTGAGGGTGAAGTACATGTGCCCGGAGCCGTGGTGCTTGAAGTTGGAGATTTCACCGCGTACCAGCACGCCGGCAAGGCGCGGGTCGCCGGCAAGCCGCTCCTTAATGATGCGGGTCAGCTGCTGGACGGAAAGAATGGGCCGTTCCTGCAACCGGTTGTCCACCTCTCAGCCGCGCCCGGGCCCCGGGCGCCGCGGCCGCTACATCATCTGCAAGGCCGCCAAGGCGGCCACGGCGACACCGGCCGCGTTGTCCACGCTGTAGCGGGGCGCGGCAAACCGGGCTTCCAGGTCTACCGTTGACGCGGCTTCCTCAAGGCGCGCCCGCACTCGGACGTTGGCGAGGACGCCGCCGACGCCAAGAAAGAGGTCGGCAGGCCCCACCCCCTCGGATGCGCCCAGCGTCTTGAGCACAAGCCGTGCCAGGCTCTCGGCGGCGCATTCTTGTACGGCTGCGGCCACGTCCTCAGGTCGCGCTCCCTGCTCCAACGCCCGCAGGGCGGCCGTGGTCGGCCCAGAAAAGCTGAGCTTGCCCTGGCCGGCAGCCACCGGCAGGCGCACCGCGCGCGGGTCGCCCGCGGCCGCCAGACGCTCGAGATGCGGCCCAGCGGGAAACGGAAGCCCCAAGGCGACCCCCACCCGATCGATGAACTGGCCGGCGTTCAGATCTTCGGTCCGGCCCAACAGCGCAATGCGCCAGCGGCCGCCGGCGGACCGTTCCGCCCGGAACAGCTCGGTGGTTCCCCCCGACGCGTGCAGCGCCACAAGACTCTGCGCGCCCACACACCCCGCCGACCACAAACCCGCCCACACGTGGCCCTCCTGGTGCGACACCGGCACAAAAGGGACGCCCAGGACCGCCGACAAGGACCGTCCGACGGTTTCACCCGCCCTAAAGACGGGCATGTACGATTGCTCGACGGGCCGTGGCTGGGTGCTGGCGGCAACGGCGACGACAGCGGGGGCACGACCGCCTGAGCCCCGTTCCCGGAGGGCGGCCATGGCGCGCTCCACCAGGCCGGGCAAGTTGCGAACGTGTTGAAACAATGCCTCCGATTGGCGCAAGCCCCGCTGACCGGCAGGCACGGCGAGAACTGACCGCTCGTCGGCCAGGAGGTCGCCGTGCTCGCCCGCCAGGGCGACGGAGGTGGTGTAGGCGCTCGTGTCGATGCCGAGAGTGCAAGTGGCCGGCACGGCCGTCATTCCTTGATCGACGCCCGCGCGCGGACGACCTCGCCCAGGATGCCGTTCACAAACTTGCCTGAGTCCGCGTCCCCGTAGCGCTTGGCTAGCTCCACCGCCTCGTTGACCGCCACGCTGTCGGGGATGTCATCCCGGTGGAAAATCTCATAGAGGGCCATCCTCAGGATGTTGCGGTCGATGGTCGCCATGCGGTCGATGGTCCAGCCCACCGCCTGCCGGCCGATGAGCCGGTCGAACTCGTCAATGTGGGCAAGCGTGCCCTTCACCAGGTCCCGCGCGAACTGGGCGTCCCGAGGCAACAAGTCCGCCTCCGCCAACAGGTCATCTAGGACTCGATCGGGCTTGACCTTGCCCAGGTCAACTGCAAAGAGCGTCTTGAGGGCCACTTCCCGGGCCAGCCTCCGCCTCACGGGATCCACTCCCCGACGACGAGATCGCGCCTGGCCTGCGGGCCCTCAGCGCCGGCGGCGCGCAAAACGGTCATAAAAGTCTTCCCAGCCTTCCCGGTCCAACGTTGCCCCGATCCAGAGGCCCGCCAGCACGAAGATGGCAAAGACGAGCGCCCGCAGGAGTCCGTAACGGATCGTAAGCCAGCCAAGCAGAAGCCCGGCGAAGGTACCGATGATCTTCCCCCGGTTGGCCAAGAGAATGGTGACGATCCGCTCCCAGTCGATCTGCATCGGATCCTGCCCCTCACTCGACCCGGCCACGCGGCTCACGGGCGATGTTGCGCACCTCAACGCTGACCCGGCTCACGGGCACGCCGACCGTCTCCCGCACGTAGGCCTCCACCCGCTCCTGCACCTCGCGGGTGACCTCGGGAACCCGCAGGTCGGGCGCGACGAGGAGCGACAGATCAACCTGCAGCTCCTCGCCGGCGGCGGCCACTTCCACATCGACTTCCGTGATGCCCTTCACCTGCTGTGCAGCGCGGTAGACGAGGGACTCTACCGCCCGCAGGGAGATGCTGACATCCCCGAGCTGCGTCGTCTGGCGCAGGTGATCGGGCACCCGCTCGCGCTGCCACGCCTGCATGAGCAGGAGCAGCGCGAGACCGACGAGGAGGAGCGCCGCAAGCCCGATCTGCAGGCGCGCCGGACCCCGGGCGGCCTCGACTAGGTCAAACAACCATGGCGTCCCGTTCCAGCCGCTCACCAGGGCAAGGCCGGCGACACCGGCCACCAGCGTGATCAGGGCCGTCAGGCTTGCGATCACCCGCTCCAGCCAGCTCATGGTCTACCGCACCCTCGGCTGCTCTTCGGGCTTCTCCTCTTCGTTCTGCGGGAAGTGGACGCCCTGCACGTGCACGTTGACTTCCACAACCTGCAGCCCGGTCATGCTCTCGATGGCGCGCTTGACATTCTCCTGGATGTTCCACGCCACGGTCGGGATGTGAACCCCGTATTCCACGACGACAAACAGGTCAACCGCGGCCTGCTCCTCGCCTACCTCGACCCGGACACCCTTGGAGAGATTTTTGCGGCCCAGCATCTCCGCGATCCCGCCCGCG
>CALFSR010000054.1 GCA_937916565.1 uncultured Bacillota bacterium
AGCGGCACGTCCATGCTGGAAGGCCGTAGGCCGCGACGGCCCCGAAGGGATAGCCGAAGCCCAGGAGAGAGGACTGCCCCCGACGTTGACGGTGGCCCGGGGCGAGCGGCGCCATTGGTACTACCGGCGACCCGAAGACGTTCCGGCCGCACGTCGCACAAAAGCCGGCGAGTCCCGGCAGCTGGACATCCTGGCGGCGGGCTACGTGGTTGCCCCCGGAAGCCTTCATCGCAGCGGGGAGCGGTACATGGTTGTTGAGCCGTCGCCCATCGCCCCGGCGCCGGCCTGGGCTGTGGAATTGCTCCGCGTTAAACCCACGCCCGCGGCGGCAGGGCCGCTGCCGATCCTGCCCCCACCCGGATACCTGAACCTGTCTCCGCGACTGCAGGCCGTACTGCGGCACGGCCCGGACGGCGACCCTGGCCGTTACGCTTCGAGAAGCGAAGCCCTGTACGCCGTCATTGTCGCCGCGGTGGCCGCGGGCCACTCGGACGCCGAGATTCTGGCTGCCTTGCTCTCGCAAGCTTGGGTGCGTGACATGCGACGGCACCCTGAACGGTGGATCCCGCCGCAAATCGCCAAGGCCCGGGCCACTACCACCGTCCGCCGCCCGGTGCGGGCTGCCCAGGTGGTGACGGTGGGGCCATGACGACGTTTGAGGTATTTCCCAACGGCAGCGGGTGGGCGGTGACCCTGCCCGGCACGCCGTTTGCCCTGCAAGCCACCGGCGGCGTCTCGGCCCGGGGCTCCGTCCGGGCGGCGGTGGAGCTTTGGCGCATGGACGGTGAGACGCCGAAGCTCGTGTTCGCGGATGAGGCGGTACTGACCAAGGACAAAGACCGGGAACGGTTGGCCGAGGCCATGTCCAAGGCGGCCGGTAAGGACATCCCAACCGGTGCCTTGCTGGCCTTGGCCCAGGCCATCAAGACGGCGCCGCCCGAGGACGAGACGGAGGACACGGATGAGGGCGAGCAGCTGGGGCTGGAGGATACCACACCCTGGGAAGAGCCGGTGGACGGTGCCGCGGTGCTTGATGAAATCGAGGCCACCTTCCGGCGCCATGCTGTCCTCCCAGAGGGCGGCCCGGAGGCCCTGGCCCTGTGGGTGCTGCACACCTATGCCTTCGACAGTTTCGAGGTAAGTCCAAAACTCGGCATTGTCAGCCCCACACCCCGCTGCGGCAAGAGCACCGTTCTCGACTTGCTTGACGCCCTGGTATACCGGCCGGTGAGCACCGTGAATATCAGCGCAGCAGCTTTGTACCGTTTGATTGCAGCGTACCGCCCTACGGTGCTGATCGACGAAGCGGACGCCTTTATGGGCGACAACGAGGAGCTGCGGGGCATCATCAACGCGGCGCATACCCGAGCCAAAGCCTACGTGGCCCGGGTGGAGGAAATCGGGGGACGGCGCGAAGTGAAGTTCTTCTCCACCTGGGCACCGCTTGCCATCGCCAAGATCGGCAAGTTGCCTTCGACGGTGGCGGACCGCAGCATCATCATTCCGATGAGACGCAAGGCGAAGGACGAGAAGGTAGAGCGGTTCCGGCGGGACCGCATCCGGGACCAGCTGGCCCCGCTGCGGCGCAAAATGGCCCGGTGGGCGGCTGACAACATGGAGGCCTTGCGGGACCTGGACCCCGCGGTGCCGGAGGAGCTGAACGACAGGGCGCAGGACAACTGGCGACCCCTGCTTGCTATCGCAGACTTGGCTGGCGGCGCCTGGCCCGAAAAGGCCCGTCGAGCGGCTCTGCTGCTCAACGGCGTGGCGGAGGACGACGAGGAGGAGCTGGGACCGCAGCTGCTGTCGGACATGTACCACATATTCGAGAAGCACAAGCAGCCGCAGCTGCCTTCGTACCTGCTCGTAAAAGAGCTGTGCGACTTGGAGGATCGGCCGTGGGCCGAGTACCGCAGGGGGCAACCGCTGACTGCAAACACCTTGTCCCGGTTGCTGCGCCCGTTCGGAATCAAGCCCAAGACCATTCGAATGGCAG
>CALFSR010000055.1 GCA_937916565.1 uncultured Bacillota bacterium
CCGCCGCGGACCACAGCGGCTGGCCGCTGGCGGACAGCTCGCTGCTGGACGCGGGAAGCTGGCTCGACTGGGTCGGTCCCGCCCTGTGCCGGCACGCGGCGGGTGCGCCTTTGCGGAAGCTGGCGGGCTGGACCCGGGAGCCGGCTGACCCGGCGGTCGCCGCTGATCCGTCCCTTTGGGCGGTGCATGTGTGGGACGCGCCGCGGGTGGCAGCGTTGACGGTTTACGATGAAACGGCGGAACGACTGGATCCCGACTGGCGGGCTATCGCGGCTCTTCAGCCTCTCCCTGGAGTCGACGACGCCCCGGTCAGGCATGCGCTGGAACAGCGGATCCGGTGGCGTTATCCTTGGATGGAGCTCGCCGGCCGGCCGGCCAAGCAGAGCGTCAGTGAGCTCAAGCGGCGCTGGGAAGAGGAACGAGAGGAGAGCGTCCCCGCGCTGCGCCTGCCGGTGCGCCTGGCGCGCCGGCCCCGGTTTCTCCAGACTACTGGACGGATGTTGACCGCCATGGAGCGAGGCACGGCCGTCCATCTCGTGCTGCAGCACCTGAACTTGGACGCACCCTTGGACGCGGCCGGCGTGCGAGCGCAAGTCGCTGCGATGACCGCCCGGGGGCTGCTGTCGCCCGAGCAGGCTGCGGCTGTCGACGCAGGCCAGATCGCCGGTTTCTTCGCATCGTCTCTGGGGCGGCGCCTCAAGGATGAGGCAGGCAGCGTCCTCCGGGAGGTGCCTTTCACCTTGGCGCTGCCCGCCGGCGAGGTGTACCCCGACCTCCCGCCGGGGCTCGCCGAGGGAGAGAGGGTAGTGGTCCAGGGTGTCATCGACTGCCTGCTTGTGACGGGGGCGAGCATCGTGCTGGTGGATTTCAAGACGGACGCCGTGGACGCCGAAGAGGTCGCGGAGGCTGCCGGCCGTTACTTTGACCAGATGGCCCTTTACAGCCGCGCCGTGCGGGACATCTATGGCCACGCACCCAGCGAGGCGTACCTCGTCTTTCTCCAGGCCGGCAAAGTGATCCCCGTGCCCCGGGCGGCGCTAGGCCGGCTGCTTGGCGCCGGCGACGAACCGGGCGCCGGTCCGGTACGCCCCGATGCGCCATGACGCCGCGCTCCCGATAAAGAGCAGAACCGCCGCAGCGACAAACGCGGGCGCGTGGTCGCCCAGATGCTCAAAGGCCCAACCTCCCATATACGAGCCGGCGGCGGCGCCGATCTGGTGGCCGAAGTACAATAGGCCATACAGCGTTCCCACGACCCGTGCGCCGTAGAGGTCGGCCGTAATCGCCGACGTCAATGCCGCGCTCCCGGCCCAGGCGAGACCGCCAACGGCCGCCGTCATGTACAACTCCCACTCCTGCCCGGCGGCAACCAGGGCCAGAAATCCGAGCCCCCGGACGAGGTAGATCAAGGCAAGGAACGCAGCCCTCCCGACCCGATCCGACAGTACGCCAAGGGCTAGCGTCCCGCCGATGCTGACAAGGCCGATGAGCCCGACGCCAAAGGAGGCGGTCATCGATCCGAAGCCGTGGTGCTCCAGCATCGGAACCCCGTGGGTGCCCATCAAATGCATGCTGAAGCCGCACGCGAACAGCCCGCAGGCGAGCAGCCAAAACGGTGCCGTGGCCAGCGCGGGCTGCCACGGAACAGCCGGTGAGGCGGCGTTGGCACTGCCGGAGGCGTCATCGCGGATCCAGCGCAGTACAAGGGGCAGTTGCAAGGCCAGGGCAAAGGCGGCGAAGACAAGGTACGTGGCGCGCCAGCCTACCGCGCCGATAAGCGCGGTGGAAACCGGCGTCATGACCGCTATGCCGCCCATGCCGCCCGCCGACAGGAACATCATGGCCAATCCCCGCTGCCGGCGGAACCAGCGGCTAATCACCGGGCTGAGCGCGACTTGCCCGGTCGCGGCCAAGGCGAGCGACGCGATGCCCGCGAAGGAAAGAGTGAAAACGAGGGGAGAACGGGCGACCGCGACGAGGAGGAGGGCGGCCGCCATCAGCACCGTACCCGCCGCCGCCACCGCCCGGCTGCCCCAGCGGTCGGCGCAGCGGCCCGTGATCGGCAGGGCCAATCCAAATACGAGCATCGTCACGGCCACGATGCCCGACAGCTCTGCCTGGGTGAAGCCGAATTCATCCACCAGCGGCCCCATGAACGGCCCGATGGCGAAGCGCAGGCCGGTCGATACGAGGGACACCAGGAACGCGACGGCCAAGATGGGCCAGTGCTGGGCAAGTTCGCTCCGCTCCGTGTCGCTGCTTGCGGCCTGGGCATCCATGTCGGACGGCGGCACTCCTCCGGCGGTCTGGTCCAGGCAAGGGAGCCGGACCGCAAGAAATTTTACGTCCAAGTCAGACGTCAATGGGCCGACGAAAGGAATTCCGGACGCGGGGCCGGTTTCCCTGCTGCCTGCTCAGGCAGCCGAGGAGGCAGGGGCACGCCTCTACCGCCGCAGCCACCGCCAGCAAGCCCAGCCGTTGAGAGCGGCCGTCAAGGCGTAGTCGGCCACGATGGCCCACAACGCGCCTGCGATCCCTAGGGACGGGTCGGCGGTGAGGATGTAGATCAAGGCGAGGCGCACCGCGGTCGCGACGGCGAACGTGCCCAGCACCAGCTGCGTCCGCCCCAGGGCGTACAGGACGGAAGCGAAGATGCTGGCTGGAAACGCAAAGGGGGCGGCGACGCCGGCGATGGCCACGAGGGGCGCGATGCCGGGCGCATCGTACAGGATCCGTGGGATCGCCGCCGGAAACAGGCGAAACGCGGCCAATGTGGCAATCCCCAGGGCGAAGGCGCCCGCCGTGGCCAGGAGGAAGCGTGCCCGCGCCCGTCCCGCTTGTCCTGCCGCCCACGCTTCGGCGATGGCAGGCGTGAGCACGGTGGCGACGGGAAACACGAGCAGCATGGGCAAGTAAAGAAGGGGCAGCACCATGCCGGTGAGCTGTCCATAGAGCTCCGTCGCCTCAGCCAGAGTCGCACCGGCCGCCATGAGCCGCCGGGGAATGAGCCCGACGTTGACCATCTGCGCCGCCGTGTTGACCATGGTTGCAACCCAGAGAGGCAGGCTGATGCCGAGGAGGGAGCGGGCGACGGGCAGGTAGTCCAGCGCCAAGAAGACCGGACCCCCGCCGGCGCGCGGGAAGGGAAACCGCAGGCGGCGCAAGTCCTGCCGCCGCCGGGGCCTCGACGGGGCGGACCACGACCACCAGCCCGA
Organism: uncultured Bacillota bacterium; assembly: GCA_937916565.1. Lineage (GTDB taxonomy): Bacteria > Bacillota > Limnochordia > Limnochordales > ZCTH02-B6 > ZCTH02-B6. The sequence continues at coordinate 3,216 of CALFSR010000055.1, forward strand.
CAGCGCCATGGCGGTGACGAGGCCGGCCGCCTCACCTGCTCCCAGTCCCACCACGAGGGCCGCCGCGGCGTACTCCGCCCCGCGTGCCGCCCACAAGGCGAGGCAAGCGAGCACCACCGGCACTCGGGTCAGCTGTTCCACGACTTGGCCGGCGGCTGTGGAGCGCATGTTCTGGCACCCTTCCGCGAATCCCCGGAAGATGCCCGTCAGTGCCGATGGAACGATGGCCAAGGGCAAAAGCGCGATCAGAAGCCGAGTACGGCTGTCGGTAAAAAACTGGTGGGCGAGAAACGGCGCCGCCGCTGCCAGGCCAACCGTCGTAGCCGCCGTCATGGCGATAATCATTGCCGCCCCGACGCGCCGGGCCCGCTCGACACGGGCGATGTCCCCGCGGGCAAGCCCCTCAGCCGTGACCTGGGTTAATGCCACCGGAACGCGCAGCGTTGCCACGGTGGACGCCATCCGGTAGAGGGGCATGACCATTTGAAAGAGGCCGAGCGCCTCAGGTCCCGCCCAGCGGACGATGAGGATGCGGTAGACGGTGCCGATGGCCCGGGCAATGGCCCCGGAAGCCATCAGCATCAAGGCGCCCCGCAACAGCGGCCTCCGGCGCACTGCGTTCCGTCCCTCCCGTCCGCTCACCCGCTGGTGCTCACAACAATCGGCCCAACCCCGGAGGCGGGCCGTCCGCCGGATCTCGTATGCCACCATATGGACCCGCCCGGGACGCTAGAACCTCCGGTCGCCGTCCGGGCGGCAGGACAGCGGCGCCTAGGCAGAGAACACTTGCGCCAACCCGCAAGGAGGCGATGCCCTTGGATTGGCAATCGATGCCCAAGGTGGAGTTGCACCTGCACTTGGATGGTTCCGTGCGGCCGGCCACCGCCTGGGAGCTGCTTCAGGAGCGCCGGCGAACGGGGAGCCCGGCCGTCGAGCCGTACGCCGGCGTGGACAGCTTAGAGGCCGTTGCCGCGGCCATGCAAGTTCCCGACGACTGCCCGTCGCTGGCAGACTACCTGACCCGGTTTTCCCTCCCGCTGGCGCTGATGCAGGACGCGGCTTCCCTGGAACGGATTGCCTACGAGCTCGTGGCCGACGCGGCGCAAGAGCGCGTCGTGCATGTCGAGGTTCGCTTTGCCCCCGTGCTGCACACCAGGGAAGGCTTAAGCATGCGGGGCGCCGCGGAGGCGGTGCTCACGGGGCTCGCCCGGGGCGGGCGGGAGTTTGGCGTCACGACGGCACTCATCGCGTGCTGCATGCGCCACCGGTCCGCGGAGGACAACGTGGCCATGGTGCGGGCGATGGAACCGTTGCGGGGCGAGGGCGTGGTCGCGATCGACCTGGCGGGGGACGAAGCCGCGTTTCCCTGCCTGCTGCACCGGCAACCTCTCACGCTGGCCCGGGAGATGGGCTTCCATGTCATCGTCCATGCGGGCGAGGCGAGCGGCGCGCAGGAGGTGCGGGACGCGGTCGAGGTTCTCGGCGCCGAGCGCGTCGGCCACGGCGTGCGGTTGCAGGAGGACGAAGCCTTGCTCAAGGAAGTTGCCGCCCGCGGCATAGCGCTGGAGATGTGCCCGACCAGCAACGTGCAGACGAAAGCCGTCGCCCGTCTGGCCGACCACCCGCTGCGCCGTTACCTGCAGGCTGGTCTGGCGGTGACGGTCAACACGGACAACCGCACTGTGTCCAACACCACGATGAGCACCGAGTACGCGCGCATCGCCGGTGAGCTCGGGCTTACAGGCGAGGAGGCCCGGCGCACCGTATTCCATGCGGCCGAGGCCGCTTTCCTGCCCGCGGGCGAGAAACAGGCCCTCCGTGCGCGGCTCGAGGCAGCGCTTGGCGTCTGACGCCGCACCGGCAGCTTCTTGTCCGGTTGACGGGCCCGCGCCGGGGCGTATAATGATGCTACACTTCCCCGGCGCGGCGGTGCGCTTCCCGGCGCGGCGGCTGCGCCCAGGCGAGGAAAGGGGTGCGCCCGCCGATGAAGGCGAAGGGCTCGGTGCATCTGACCGAAGCGGACCTTGATTTCCTGGTTCGCGCCGTGACCACGACCCGGACCGACTACGAGCGGGTCAAGGCCGTCGTCCGGGGCAAGGCCGACCTGCTCGCCGTCATGCTCGACGATGAACGGGTGTTTCATCGGCTCGTGGAGAGTCCCGCCGCTTTCCTCCGCGTCTCACCGTATTTTCTCTTCGCCGTCTTGTTGCGGCAGGCCCAGCGGGACTTGCGCGGCCGCGGGTTCACCATGGAAGCCAGCGCCCTGGGGACGCTGCCGGTCTTTGACGCGGAGCGGGCGGCGCAGCTGCTCGAGGACGCCGACATCCGGGACTACATCGCCGGGATGCTGGCCGGTTTCACCCGCGTCGACCGGCACGAGGAGTTCGTGTGGGACGGGGAGGAGCTGCGCCGGGTCACCTGGAGCGATTTCACCGTGGAAGACCTGGAGGCCATGCTCGAGCTCACGGAGGAGGACGCGCGCTTTCCATTGTACCGGCGCCTTGGGGATCTGTGCCTGTTCCTGACGGGCATGTTTGCCGACTACCTGGTGGCCCGGGCCAGGAAGCCATCGGGACGCGGCGCCCGCGCACGGGGCGGGCGCCCCGAAGACATCGAGGCCTATGAGGAACTGGGCCGCCGTTGCTACCGGCGGGCCGCCGAAGCGGAGGCGGCGGCCAGGCTGGGGCTCGAAGACGTCCTCGCCCGGCTGGCCGACGGGTTTACGCTGGCCCGCAAACCGCTGGCCGTCATCGCTCAGCGGTACATCCCCTTGCATCGGCACCGCTGGTTTCCCGCGGGGCCTGCGCCGGTCCCGGGCGCGTAGACCCAGGCAGGCCACCCCTCACGCGGGCGGCAAGACGAGCCCCGTCTTGGCCCGCACTTCCTCCATGGTGGCTTGGGCGATGGCCCGGGCCCGCTCCGCGCCGTGCGCCAGGATGTCCCGTAGTTCCTTGGGCCGTGCCATGAGCTCGAGGTACCGTTCCCGGATGGGGGCGAGTCCCTGCACCAGATCTTGCGCCAGTTGCTGCTTAAGCTCCACGTAACGCAAGGTGCCCTGCTCGTACGCCTCCCGGAACCTCGTCACCGTCTCCGGAGACGAGAAGCTCTCCAGCAGCGTGAACAGGTTGGCTACACCCGGGCTCATGCCCTCGCCCCCGGGGCCTGTGTCCGTTACGGCGCGGCGCACCAGGGCCTGGATCTCGTCCGCCGAGGCGGTCAGCGCCACGTAGCTGCCGGGCAGGCTCTTGGACATCTTGCGGGTCGGGTCATTGAGGGCCATCACCCGGGCCGCTTTGGTCAGGTGCGCCTGGGGCTCCGGGAACGTCTCGCCAAACAGGTAGTTGAAGCGCCGCGCCAGGTCGCGGCTGAGCTCCAAGTGCTGCACCTGGTCTTCGCCGACGGGTACAAGGGCGGCCTTATACAGCAGGATGTCGGCCGCCTGCAGGATCGGGTAATTGAGCAGGCCGGCGTTGACGTTCTCCTTGTGCTGCCGGGCTTTGTCCTTGAACTGGGTCATCCGCTCGAGGCTGCCCAGGGGCGTAATGCAGTTCAGGATCCAGCACAGCTCGGTGTGCTCCCGCACGTGGGACTGCACGTACAGCACGCTGCGGTCGGGGTCGATGCCGCACCCAAGAAGGGTGGCGGCGGTGTTGAGCACGCGCCGGGGCAGCTCCCCCGCGTCATAGGGGATTGTCATCGCATGCAGGTCGACGATGCAAAAGACGCAGTCGTACCGGTCCTGCATGGCGACCCAGTTGCGGATCGCGCCCAGGTAGTTGCCGATATGCAGCTCCCCGGTGGGCTGGATGCCGGAGAACACACGCGCCATCGCTTCCATGTCCCTTGGTCCCTTTCCGTTCGTATTGTCGCCGGTTGGCCGCTGGCCTGCTGGTCGTCGTTCCCAGGCGGTTCTTCGGTCCAGTTTACCATAGCCCCCGCCCTCCGGGAAGCGGCTGCCGGTGCCGAGCGGGGAAGGGGAAGCCGGGGACGCTATGGAAGCTGTGTACGGGGCGCCCCGGGCTGGGCGCGGGACACTCGCCTGCGGAGGGATCCCGGTGATAGCGATCTTGACCGACTTCGGCCAATCCGAGTACGTGGGCATCATGCGGGGCGTCATCATGCGCCACGCGCCCCAGGCCGTCGTCTGTGACCTGTACAACGAAGTCGAGGCCCAGTCGGTGCGGGAGGGGGCATGGGTGCTCCTGACCGCCTACCGGCATTTCCCGCCCGGCACGGTGTTTCTGTGCGTGGTCGACCCCGGCGTCGGCTCGGATCGCCAAGCGCTGGCCGTGCGGACGAAAAACTACTTCTTTGTCGGCCCTGACAACGGTCTGCTTTATCCCGCGATTATGGACGACGGAATCGAGGAAGTCGTCGACCTTCCCATCCCGCCGGGCGCGTCGTACACCTTCCATGGGCGGGACGTGTTTGCCCCTGCCGCGGCAAAGCTCGCCTCGGGCTGGGCCGTGTCAGACCTCGGCCGTCCGGCGGCCATCAAGGTGCCGCTGACCTTTCACCGGCTCGGCCGCGAGGGGGAAATCGTGCGGGTGGACCGGTTCGGCAACATCATCACCAACCTCCCCCACACCGGCCAGCATGAATACCGGGTCATCGTCGAGAGCTACCGCCGGGTGCTGCCGTTTGCCCGCACGTATGCCGAGGCGCCCCGGGGGCAACTGTTTGTAATCGAAGGATCCGCCGGAACCCTTGAGATCAGCCTCAAGAACGGCAGCGCATGGTCAGTCATGGACGTCCCCTTGGGCGGGCACATCATCCTCGAGTGAAGCCGGCGGGAGCAGCAGGTCCTCGGGCGCGGCGCCGACCAGAGCGAGTCCCGGTCCCCCGGCGGCGAAGACATCGTCCCGGTTCGGCAGGCGGACGTAGTATGTCGGATAGTCGCCCACCATGACGGCCGTCGCCTCACCGACCCACAGCTCCAGGGGCCTTGCTTCCGGCCCGTCGAGGCGGATGACGAGCCGCCGCCGCGGCGGCTCGAGCCCAAACGCGGAAGGGTCCGCGTCTTCCTCATCGATCTCGACCCGGCGGAACGCGCGTAGGTCGGCGAGGGACAAGACGGCCTCCGCGATGCGCCCTTCGTCAAGGGGGGCGCCGGACGGCACGGCGAGCTCCCACCCGATCCCGGCGATCGGGTCCCTCATCTGGGCGCCGTCGTCGTGCGAGGGGCTCGTCGTTTCCGGCCGAACCGGCGCACCGATGCGCACCAGGTGCAGGCGGACGCCGTCCTCGTCTTCGACGACGATCTCGGCGGCGTCTCGTGCGTCAAAGGAGAGCAGGTGCAGATCCGGCGGGGCGACTTCCTGGAGGGCTTCCGTGGAAACCGGGCTGCCGGCCATGAACTTTGCAGCGACGGCCAGGGCGCCGGCGATGAGCAGCACCAGCAGCCAGCGGGCGTTGGACACCGCGGCGTGCCTCCTTCTCGGGCATCCCGATGGGTCCAAGGGATGTACACCCAGTATAACGAAACCCTCCCGCTGGGTAAACCCTTGCCGCCGGCCAGGCCGTCGAGCGGGGCGCCGGGCGGCGGGCGCAAAAGCCCTGCCAGCGCCGCTTGGGCGCGCGCTTGCCCTACGGCGGGCGTAGGATAGTAGGCGGACGTCGGAACGGGAAAGGACAGGAGAGCTGCATTGCCTAAGACCATGCGAGCCTTGCTGAAGTCCCAGGCCGGGCCGGGGCTCACCCTCGCGGAAGTGCCCGTGCCGCAGCTGGGGCGGCGGGATTGCCTTGTGAAAGTCGAGGCCACCTCTATTTGCGGTACGGACCTGCACATCTACCGCTGGGACGCGTGGGCTGCGTCGCGCCTTGAGCCCCCCCTCATCGTCGGCCACGAGTTTTGCGGCCGCGTGGTCGCTGTCGGAGCGGACGTGACGGAGGTCGCGGCCGGCGACTACGTGGCGGGGGAGGGGCATCTTTTCTGCGGCCGGTGTTACTTTTGCCAAACCGGCCAAGCCCACATCTGCGCCAGCGGCCGCATCATCGGCGTCGACACGGACGGTTGTTTTGCCGAGTACATCGCGATGCCCGTGGTGAACTTGTGGAAACTGGACGAGACCATCCCGCCGGCCATCGGCGCCATCCATGATCCGCTCGGCAACGCGGTGCACGCCGTTTTCAAGGCGGGTGTATCGGGAGCGAGCGTCGCCGTGGTCGGGTGCGGACCGATTGGCCTCTGCTCGATTGCCGTCGCGCGGCGGGCCGGCGCGGCCGCCGTCTACGGGGTCGACGTCAATCCCTACCGGCTCGACCTCGCGCATAAGCTCGGCGCGGACGCCTGCATCCGCCCCGATACGCAGGACGCCGCGGCGGCCGTGCGGGAGCTGACGGGGGGGCTTGGCGCCGAAGTGGTCCTGGAGATGTCCGGTCATCCCGCGGGCGTGCGCGCCGCCTTTGAGATGCTGCGCAAGGGCGGCCGCATCGTGCTGCTCGGGATACCGCCCGGGCCGGTGGAGGCGGACCTCAACAACTGGATCATTTTCCGCGAAGCCCAGGTGCTCGGAGTCAACGGGCGCCGGATCTTTGACACATGGCACCGCATGGCCGAGCTTTTGCGGGCCGGGCTGGATGTTTCGCCCGTGGTGACCCACCGCTTTCCCTTGGCGGAGTTTGAGCGGGCTTTCGCGGTGCTGTCAGAAGGCCGCTGCGGGAAGATCGTGCTCGAGCCGTAGGCAGTGCACTCGGCCGCGCTCCCAACATGGACGGAAAGGGGAGACAAGCGATGCAGGACGCCTTGCAAGCCAGCGCCCTGGGGTTTTTGGCTGACGAGATCGCCCAGATGAAGGCGCAAGGTGTATTTCGTTACCCGCGGGTCATCGAGGGGCCCCAGGGCCCACGGGCCGTCATCGACGGCAAAGAGGTCGTCAACCTGTCTTCCAACAACTACTTGGGGTTGGCCAACCACCCCCGGCTGCGGGAGGCCGCGCTGCGGGCCATTGAGGAGTACGGCGCAGGCACGGCTTCGGTGCGGACCATCGCCGGCACCATGAGCCTCCATGCGGAGCTGGAGCGGCGGCTCGCGGCTTTCAAGCGCACCGAAGCGGCCCTCGTCTTCCAATCGGGCTTTACGGCCAACGCGGGCACGGTGGCGGCCATCCTGGGACGCGAGGACGTTATCATCAGCGACGAGCTCAATCACGCCAGCATCATCGACGGCTGCCGCCTGAGCCGGGCGGAGATCAAAGTATTCCCGCACAAGGACGTGGCCGCCATGCGGCGGCTGCTGGAGGAAACCCGCGGCGCCCGCCGGGTCTTGGTCATCACCGACGGCGTCTTTAGCATGGACGGCGACATCGCGCCGTTGCCCGACATCGTGGAGGTGGCCAAAGAGTACGGCGCCATCACGATGGTCGACGACGCCCATGCGAGCGGCGTCTTGGGGACCAACGGCCGGGGCACCGTCGACCACTTCGGCCTGCACGGGCTGGTGGACATCCAGGTGGGGACGCTTTCGAAAGCCATCGGCGTGCTCGGCGGCTACGTGGCGGGGAGCAAGCTCCTCATTGACTACCTGATCCAGCGGGCGCGGCCGTTCCTCTTCAGCACCTCCCATCCGCCGGCGGTTACGGCGGCCTGCCTTGCGGCCCTCGACCTCTTGGAAACCGACGCGTCGCTGACGGAGCGGCTCTGGAACAACGCCCGGTACTTCCGGGACGGGCTCGCCGACGCCGGTTTCGATGTCCGAAGCAGCGAGACGCCCATCATCCCCGTCGTCGTGGGCGAGGGCGAGCGGGCGATGCGATTGAGCGACCGGCTCTTCGAAGAGGGAGTCTTCGCACAAGGAATTGCGTTTCCGACCGTGCCCCGGGGCAAGGCGCGGGTGCGCACCATCGTCACCGCCGCTCACACCAAGGACGACTTGGATGAGGCGCTGGCCGCCTTTCGCAAAGTCGGGCGCGAGCTAGGCATCATTTGAGGAGATCGGCGGCGCGCCCACGGGGGCGCCGCCGGCGGGCATCCCGTCCCGGGGTCCGTCTCCCACGGCTTGGCCAACAGTGCTATACTGTGGGGAGTGGACTGGGACGTGGGAGGCGAGGCACATGCGGTTTGTGGTTGAAAACGGGCACTTGACGGTTTACGCGGACGTGGAGGAACTGGCCGCGGGAATCGATCCGGGTGTCCATGCGGGCCGCGAAGTGCAGGTAATTTCCATTCCCTTGGAGATGGGCACCAACAACGAGATAATCGTGGAGCCGCTCGCGCAGGGCATCGCCTCCGTGCTGGAGGCCGGCTGGCAGACGTCCGCCGCCAAAGTGCGGGACGTCGTCGTCGTCACCGAGCACCCGGGCGGCGCTTACAGCTGGCTGTCCCTTTTGCGCACCGGCGGGTGCGAGGGTGTCAATATCCTCGATGCCACGCTGGACATGGGCGTCCACTTCATCATGAACCACGAAGACCAGGAGCGGCACTTGGGCTCCTGGGAATACCAGGCCATTACGCCGGAGGACGGCTTCGCCCTCGAGGTTTGCCAGGCGCTCCTGGAAAGCATCAACGTGCCGCCGCTTTTCGCCGACAGCGACCTCCTAAAAGAGGAAGACGACGAGGTACGGGACGAGGGTGCGGCGCGTCTTTCGTGGCAGGACTACGAGGAGCGGTACGGCATGTCCACCCAAGAGCTGATGCAGCGGCTCGCGGCAGGCGAGGAAGAGATCCGTACGCCGGCCCAGTGGGAGGAGAAGGCCGACTGGCTTTGGTCGTACGAGGACTATTTGCGGGAGCAGTGGCGTCGGACGGTGGTGGATCATCTTTCCGGGGAGCTGCAGGCTCTACGCCGCCGGCTTGAGGATCTGGAAGCCGAACGCCAGCGGGCGGGGGACGCCATCGCCCGCCTGGAGGAACAGGGAGCGCGCTTCGCGGAGGACAGCTGACGGTGGCAGCTCCCCGGCCCGCGCCCGGGTTAGCCTTTACAACGGCGTCGCGGCTATGTTATGATGGCGGCGACAACGCCGAGCGCGGGCTGTTTTTCTGCGCATGGTTGTGATGATTTTCACAAATTCCGGCCGAGGGTGGCGATAGCGGTGCACACGTACGTGCCGTTGTTGATCTACATGGGCGTGGCCCTCGCGATTCCGCTGGCCATTACACTCTTGGTGGAAACCATCAGTTCTCGCCGGCCTGATCCGGCGAAGTACGTGCCCTACGAGTCCGGCTACCCCACCACTGCCCTGCGGGGCCGGTTTCCCGTCAAGTTCTACGTGATCGCCATGCTGTTCGTGATCTTTGACGTGGAAGCGGCAGCCTTTTACTCCTGGGCGGTCATGCTCCGGGAGCTCGGCACGTACGGCTTGGCGGCGATGGCCCTGTTTCTGATCGTGTTCGTGCTGGGCGACCTGTACGTGTGGAAAAAGGGGGGGTTCGAATGGAAATGACCAACAACCAGTTTTTCCTCACGACCGTTGAAAAGTTCGTCCGCTGGGCGCAGAAGTCGTCCATGTGGCCGCTGACCTTTGGACTGGCCTGTTGCGCGATCGAGATGATGCAGCTCGTTTCGCCCCGCTACGACATGGCCCAGTTCGGAGGAGAAGTGTTCCGCAGCACCCCCCGGCAGGCGGACTTGATGATTGTGTCCGGGCGGCTGTCCAACAAGATGGTGCCCGTGATCGAGCAGGTGTACCGGCAGATGCCGGATCCCAAGTGGGTCGTGGCCATGGGCGCGTGCGCGTCCAGCGGCGGTATTTTTGACAACTACGCCATCGTTCAAGGCGTGGATGAAGTGCTACCGGTGGACATTTACGTGCCGGGATGCCCGCCGACGCCCGATGCGGTGGTGTACGCCGTGTTGCAGCTGCACGACGCCATCCAGAAGGGTCAGGCCCACGGTGGAGTGATGCGTGCGTGAGCGGGCGCCGGAAGTACCCTCAAGCGTATGCGGGCGGTGCGGAGGCCCTGGCCCACGTGCGGGACGAAATCGTGCCCGCCCTCGAGGCGGCGTTCCCGGGCGGCGTGACCCCGCTTGTGCCTTCTTTCGATCAGCCGCAGGTTCAGGTGGCACCGGACCGGCTGGCCGCGGTCGCCCGCTGGCTCAAGGACCGTGGCTTCAACATGCTCGTGGACGTGGGCGGCGTTGACTACTTGCCCCGCACGCCCCGATATGAAGTCGTGTACCACCTTCTCGCCTTGCCCCAGCTGTGGCGGCTCCGCCTGCGGGTGCCCGTGGAGGAGGACGAACTGGAAGTTCCCACGGTCAGCGACCTTTGGCCCGCTGCCGAAGCGGCGGAGCGTGAAGTGTGGGACTTGTTCGGGATACGCTTCGCCGGCCATCCCAACCTGACCCGGATTCTGATGCCCGATGACTGGGTAGGCCATCCGCTGCGGAAGGACTACCCGATCCAGGGCCCCCGGGCCAGCCTGCCGGCCTTCGCGGCCGAGCGCAATCGTTACCATGCCCCCAAGCTCCCCGGCGACCCGCCCGGTACGGCGGGCTGGCCGGGCGGCGCGAAAGGCGGGAACTGAGTATGCCGCAAGTCGTCCGTTCCGGCGACTACGATCTGGACCTGGAAGAGCTGCAGATCGACGCCGAAGGCGATCGCATGACGCTCAGCGTCGGCCCGCACCATCCGAGCACCCACGGCGTGCTGCGGGTGATCCTCGAGATCGAGGGCGAGCGCATCGTCAAGGCCGTGCCGGAGATTGGTTTCTTGCATACGGGCATCGAGAAGCAGGCGGAGCAGCTCAACTGGACGCAGGCGATCACCGTCATCGACCGTGCAGATTACCTGGCGCCCTTGTCCAACAACCTGGGGTATGTGCTCGCGGTGGAGAAGCTGCTGGGAGTCGAGGTGCCCCCGCGGGCCCGCATCCTGCGGGTGCTGTTTACGGAGTTGCAGCGTATCGCGAGCCACCTCGTGTGGCTCGGGACGACCGGCCTCGACATCGGGTCCCAGAGCGTGCTCATGTACTGCTTCGACCTGCGGGAGAGCATCCTGGACCTTTTTGAAGAGGCGGCGGGCGCGCGCTTGCACCCGAGCTTTTTCCGGGTTGGAGGCCTCGCCCAGGACATCCCCGAAGGGTTTGAGGAGCTGGCCCGGCGCAGCTTGGCGCGGGTGCCCGAGCGCATCCGGGAGATCCGGAACATCCTGGATGAGAACCCCATCTGGATCGACCGGCTCAAGGGCGTTGGCTCCATTTCCGCGGAACAGGCCATCGCCTGGGGCGTCACCGGTCCCAACCTGCGGGCTTGCGGCGTCCCCTATGACGTGCGCAAGGCGTACCCGTACGCGGGCTACGAGGAGTTCGATTTCGCCGTGCCCGTGGGCGAGCACGGCGACTGCTACGATCGCTACATCGTCCGGGTCGAGGAGATTCTCGAGTCCTACAGCATCTGCGTGCAGGCGCTGGCGCGGCTGCCCAAGGGGCCGGTGATGGTGGATGACCGCAAGATCGCCCGGCCGCCCAAGCACGAGGTGCGGCAGAGCATGGAATCCCTCATCCACCATTTTAAGCTTGTCTCCTACGGCTTTGATGTCCCCGCGGGAGAGGTGTACCAGGCGATTGAGAGCCCGCGGGGCGAGATTGGGTTCTACGTCGTTTCGAGCGGCAAGAACAAGCCGTGGCGGGTGCGCATCCGGCCGCCGGCGTTTTACAACGTCTTTGCGATGCCCGTCATGATGCAGGGTGCGCTGCTCGCGGACATGGTGGCCGTCATCGCCAGCGTCGACCCGGTGTTTGGGGAGGTGGACCGATGAGCGCTCAAGCGACCTCCGGCCGGGCCAAGGGCCGCAAGGCCAGAGCGGAAACGCCGTGGTGGGAGCGGCGGGCGGCGGACATCGACCGCCTCATCGCCCGCTATCCCAAGTCGCGCTCGGCGCTTATGGGTCTTTTGTGGATGGCCCAGGAGGAGCGCGGCTGGGTTTCGCCGGAGGACATGGAGTTCATCGGCCAACGCCTCGGCGTCTCCCGGGCTTACGTCGAGTCGACGTGCTCGTTTTATTCGCTGTACCACCGCAAGCCGGCTGGCCGCTACACAATTACCGTGTGCGGCAACATCATGTGCGGGCTCTCCGGGGGCGAGGCCCTGACGCGCCACTTGGAGCAGCGGCTCGGCGTCAAGGTAGGGGAGACGACCCCTGATGGACTGTTTACGCTGCTCGTCACCGGCGAGTGCGTCGCCGCCTGCGACGGCGCACCGGCGTTGCAGATCAATGAAGAGTACTTCCACAAGGTGACCCCCGAGCGGGCGGACCAGATCGTGCAAGCGCTGCGGAACGGGGCCAACCTGGTCGAGCTTTCCGAGCGCATCGGCCTGACGGCGCCCGGGGCCGTATGGGAAGCGGGGGAGCGCGCGTGAAGTACGAAAAGGTCCTTACCAAAGGCATCGGCGAGGTGGACCTGACCCGCATCGAAAACTACGAGGCCCAAGGCGGTTACCAGGCGCTGCGGAAAGCCCTGACCGGCATGACGCCGGCGGACGTCCACGCCGAGGTCAAAAAGGCCAACCTGCGGGGCCGCGGCGGCGCGGGCTTTCCCGCAGGCGTGAAGTGGGGCTTTCTGCCCGAGGACGGCCGGCCGCGGTATTTGTGCTGCAACGCCGATGAGAGCGAGCCGGGCACGTTCAACAACCGGATGCTCATCGAGTACAACCCGCACCTTCTGATCGAGGGCATCCTGCTCGCCGCGTACGCGGTCCGCGCCGCCCGGTCTTTCATCTATATTCGCGGTGAGTTCCGAAAGGGCTACCGGGTGCTCATGGACGCGATCGAGCAGGCCCGGGCCAAAGGGTACGTGGGCGACCGCATCCTGGGTACCGACTACTCCCAGGAGATCGTTGTGCACCGCGGGGCCGGCGCTTACATCTGCGGCGAGGAAACCGGACTGCTCAGCTCGCTGGAAGGCGGCCGGGGCGAGCCCCGCAACAAGCCGCCCTTCCCGGCGGTGGCCGGCCTGTACGGCATGCCGACGGTAATCAACAACGTGGAAACGCTGTGCAACGTGCCCTTCATCATCAGCCGGGGCGCGGACTGGTTCCTCAGCATCGGCACCGAAAAGAGCCCCGGAACGAAGCTCTTTTCGGTCAGCGGAGCGGTCAACCGGCCGGGCAACTACGAACTGCCGCTGGGCATCACCCTCCGGGAGCTCATCGACGTCGCCGGCGGCATGCGGCCCGGCAGCAAGCTCAAGGCGGTGCAGCCGGGCGGCGCGAGCTCGCCCGTCCTTTTGCCGGAGCATTTGGACATCCCGCTGGACTTTGACTCGGTCCAGCAGGCCGGGTCGATCCTGGGCACCGCGGGCGTCATGGTGTTTGACCAGAACGTCTGCATGGTGCGGACCGCGCTGTATTACGCGGACTTCTTCAGCCACGAGTCGTGCGGCCAGTGTACGCCGTGCCGCGAGGGGACGGCGTGGACGGCCCGGCTGCTGCGCAAGATCGAGCGGGGCGAGGGGACCCGGGAGGACATTGAGATCCTCAAGAGCCTGCGCACGACCATGAGCGGGACGACGATCTGCCTCTTGTCCGACTTCTCCATCACGTACCTGCAGTCGGTGCTGAAGCACTTCGCCGACGAGTTTGAAGCCCACATCCAAGGGCACGCCTGCCTCGCGGAGCGTCCCCGGGAGGTGCGTAGCGCATGAGCGACATGGTCACCTTGACCATCGACGGACGCCAAGTGCAGGTGCCCAAGGGGATGGGCCTCGTGGAAGCCGCCGCCTTGGCCGGCGTCGAGATCCCGATCTTCTGTCACCATTCCAAGCTCGATCCCGTCGGCGTATGCCGCATGTGCCTGGTGGAGGTGGAGGGG
>CALFSR010000056.1 GCA_937916565.1 uncultured Bacillota bacterium
CGGCGGCTTGATAAGCGCGGGCTCCGGCGTCACCTGCAGGCAGATGTAGGCGACGACGCCGAACTTGAGCGTGATAACCGCGCTGTGCAGCATCATGACCGGAAGCGACAGCTGCGTCAGCACCGACAGGCCGCCGCTGATGATCTGCGCGGCCAAAAGGCCCACGGCCCACAGGCTCGCCCGGTACACGTCCGGACGGCGCTCCTTTTCCGCCGCCGCTAGCCGCACAAGCCAAAGCAGGACCAAGACGGCCCCGGCCGCCGCGAGGCGGTGGAAAAAGTGAATCCCGACGGTGCCCGAGAGCTCCGGGAACAGCTGCCCGTTGCACAGCGGCCAGTCAAGACACGCGAGGTTGGAGTTGGTATGCCGCACGTAGGCGCCCGTGTAGACGACGACGTAGACGTACACAAGGCTAAACCAAGCCCACTTGCGCAGGCGCGGCGATACCGACCGCTCGCGTCCGGTGCCCCGGCCGTGGAGCTGGTACAGCAGGACGCCGCCCAAAAACACGCCGGCGTATGACGCCAGCGAGATGCCAAAGTGCAGCGCCAGCATCCAATCGGGCTGCGGCGCGAGCACAACCCACGCCCCCAAGGCCGACTGGAGCAGCAGGAAAAACACCGACACCCCGGCGAGAAACTTCAGCTCCGGCCGCCAGCCGTAGCTGCGCCACAGCACCACCGAGAAGACGAGAACCGCCAAGCCCGCGATGCCCGACACCGCCCGGTGGCTGTACTCGATTATGGAGGCGATGTTGGCTGCCGGCAGCCACTGGCCGTGGCACAACGGCCACGATGCGCCGCAGCCCTCGCCGGATCCGGTCTTGGTGACGAGCGCGCCCGCCATGAGCACGACGAACATGCCCACCACCGAGACCCAGACCAGACCTTTGAGCCCTCTGGTCATGTCTATCCGTCCCCTCCGCCGTTACGAGCTTGCTTTGTCCGTCTACAGCGGCGCCACAGCGATCGACGTCCGCTGAACATTGCCACTTTGCACTGTTGTTCTCCGCGGGCGGGCCGGGTCCTCTTACCATTGTAAAGCAGCAGCGAGGCGCCTACGGGACAAGCAACAGTTTGCCCGCGGTGGCGCGGCCCTCCAGCAGCCGGTGAGCCTCGGCCGCCTGGGCCAGGGGCAAGCTCCGATCGACCCGCAGCCGCAGCCGGCCCGAGCGGATCCAATCAAAGAGTTCGGTGGCCCTTTCGGCCAGCTCCGCCGGGTCCGCTGTGTAGTGTCCCAGGGACGGCCGGGTCAAAAACAGCGAGCCGTACTTGTTCAGGATCTGCGGGTCAATAGGCGCCACCGGTCCGCTGGACTGGCCGAACAATACCAGCATCCCCCTGGGCCGCAGGCACCGCAGGCTCCCCTCAAAGGTGGTCCGTCCCACCGAATCGTACACGACGTCCACGCCCCGGCCCCCCGTCAGGCGCCGCACCTCGGCCTCAAAGTCGGTTTCCGTATAAAGGATAACCTCGTCGGCCCCCGCTTCCCGGGCGAGCCGGGCTTTCTCGGGCGTCGACACCGTGCCGTAAACCGTAGCGCCCCGCAGCTTGGCCATCTGCACCAGGAGAAGGCCGACGCCGCCTGCGGCCGCGTGCACCAGCGCGCGATCTCCTGCCTTGAGCGGGAACGTGCTGGTGACCAGGTAATGCGCGGTCATTCCCTGGAGCATAGCAGCGGCTGCGGCGTCCAGGGAAACATCCTCGGGCACCTTGACGAGCCGGTGCGCGGGCACGACCTGATACTCGGCGTAGCTCCCCAGCTGCATGGCATAGGCGACCCGATCACCCGGCGACAAGCCCTCCACCCCGGGCCCGACGGCGTCCACGATGCCCGCAGCCTCGCTCCCCGGCGTCATGGGCAAGGGCACGGAGTATAGACCGGAGCGGTGATACACATCAATATAATTGACCCCAGCCGCCGCTACCTTGATGCGCACTTCCCCGGGACCCGGCTCCAGCAGGGGAACTTCCTTGAGGGCCAGCACTTCCGGGCCTCCCGGCCGCTCGACCACAATCGCTCGCACACAGACCACCTCCCGGACAGGATTTCCGCCCGGCCTTGGCAAAACCCTTGGGAAATCCGCAAGGAGGAGGCACGTCCCTTGTCCGACACGGCCGTCCAAAAAGACTTGCGTACCCGGAGCATCGTGATCAGCGAAGGCGAAACGCGGGCTCCCAACCGGGCTATGCTGCGGGCGGTAGGTTTCTCCGACGAAGACTTCAAAAAGCCGATGATCGGCGTGGCCAGCACCTGGAGCGAAGTCACCCCCTGCAATATCCACATCGACGAGCTTGCCCGGCGCACCAAAGCGAGCGTCAAGGCGGCGGGCGGCGCGCCGCTCATCTTCAACACGATCACGGTGTCCGACGGCATTTCCATGGGCACCGAAGGCATGCGCTTCTCTCTGCCAAGCCGCGAGGTGATCGCCGACTCCATTGAAACCGTCGTCCAGGCGGAGCGACTCGACGGTCTCGTCGCCATCGGCGGCTGCGACAAGAACATGCCGGGCTGCATGATCGCCATTGCGCGCCTGGGACTCCCGGCTGTGTTCCTGTACGGCGGCACCATCCGCCCCGGCCGCTGGCAGGACAAGGACATCGACATCGTCAGCGCGTTTGAGGCCGTCGGGCGGTACAACAGCGGCGACATCGACCGGGAGGAGCTGCACGCCATCGAGTGCCGCGCCTGCCCGGGGCCGGGTTCGTGCGGCGGCATGTACACCGCCAACACTATGGCCGCGGCCATCGAAGCCTTGGGAATGAGCGTGCCGGGCAGCTCGTCCAACCCGGCCGAGTCGCCCCTGAAACTGGAGGACTGCGAGGCGTCGGGCCGGGCCGTCATGCATATGCTCGAGCGCGGCATCTACCCCAGGGACATCATGACCAAGGAAGCCTTTGAAAACGCCATCGCGGTCGTCATGGCCCTGGGCGGCTCCACCAACGCATTCCTGCACCTCATCGCCATCGCCCACCACATCGGCGTCGAGCTGGACTACGACGACTTTGAGCGCATCCGCAAGCGGGTGCCCCACATCGGCGACTTGAAGCCCGGCGGCCGCTACGTCTTCCAGGACCTGCATGAGGTGGGCGGCGTCCCGGCGGTCATGAAGGAGCTCCTCGCCGCGGGCCTTCTGCATGGCGACTGCTTGACCGTCACCGGCAAGACGCTGGCGGAAAACTTGGCGGATATGCCGGGGCTCAAGCCGGGTCAGACCGTCGTGCGGCCTATGGACGACCCGCTGCGGCCGACCGGTCCGCTCGTCGTCCTGCGGGGCAACCTCGCGCCCGAAGGCGCGGTGGCCAAGATCGCGGGCCTCAAGGTCACCCGCATCACCGGCCCGGCGCGGGTGTTTGACTCCGAGGAGGAAGCCACCAAGGCGCTGCTGAACGACCAGGTGCGGCCGGGGGACGTGGTCGTCATCCGCTACGAGGGTCCCAAGGGCGGCCCCGGCATGCGGGAGATGCTTTCGGTGACGGCCATCGTGGTCGGCAAAGGCTTGGGCGAGTCCATCGGCCTCATCACCGACGGCCGCTTCTCCGGCGGCACCCACGGCCTCGTCGTCGGCCACGTTGCGCCGGAAGCCCAGGTCGGCGGACCCATCGCCCTCATCCAGGACGGCGATATGATCACGATCGACAGCGACAAGGGCGAGCTGTCGGTGGCCCTCTCCGACGAGGAACTGGCCCGGCGGGCGGCCCTGTGGCAGGCTCCGCCGCCGCGCTACCCCCGGGGCGTGCTGGCCAAGTACGCGAAGCTGGTGTCCTCGGCGGCGCAGGGGGCTATCTGCGACTAAGCGCGACGAGGAGGGATTGCGGTGAGCTTGGCAGGCAAGCGGATCGCCATCTTCGCCGAAGAGAACTATCAAGTGCTTGAGCTTTGGTACCCCCTCCTTCGTTTCAAGGAGGAGGGGGCCACCGTGCACGTGGTGGGCACCGGACGCGCCGACGTCTTTCGCAGCAAGGAGGGCTATCCCGTCAAGGTCGACGTCAACGCCGCCGACGTCAAAGGCGCTGACTATGACGCGGTCGTCGTCCCCGGCGGCTACGCGCCCGACCTGATGCGGGTCAACGACGGCATGCTCCGCATCGTGCGGGAGGCGCACGCGGCAGGCAAGATCGTCGCCGCCATCTGCCATGCGGGATGGGTGCTGGCCTCCGCCGGCATCCTCGAAGGCAGGCAGGCCACGTGCGTCCGCAACATCCGGGACGACATCGTGCACGCCGGCGCCACGTACGTCGACGAGGAGGTCGTCGTGGACGGCAACGTGATCACGTCTCGCATCCCGTCCGACTTGCCGGCGTTTTGCCGGGAAATCATCCGGGCCTTGGGCGGATGACCGGCCGCGAGCGCCATCGATGACGCTTTGTCATGGAGGGTGATGCCCTGTGCCGACTTACGCCTTTCGCTGCCAGTCGTGCGGAAACCGTTTCGAGGTGGAGACATCCTGGTCCCAAAAAGGCGAAACCCGCTGCCCGGAGTGCGGCAGCAGCTCGCTTAAGGAAAACTTCGGCATGTACACCTTGACCGTGCTGGCGCCCTCCGCCGACGGCGAGGCGGCGCCCGCCTGCGCCTGCGGCAACCCGATGGGGGGCTGCGGGCTGGGGATTCACCAGTAACCCCGATCCCCAGGTAGCCACGGGAAGGGGGATTCTGGGAACGCAGGGCCGGCGGCGGCCGCAGCAACGGATCTCGCTGCTGCGGCCGCCGCCGGCCCCCTTGTCTCGCTAGGTCCGGAACAAGACCTTTTCGTGGGTAAACGCCCGCACTGCGCCCCAAAACGCAAGGCCCAGCGCGACCGCAAGCGACACCAAGGTCACCAGCACCTCGGGCAAACCCACCGCGCCCATAAACACTTCCCGGCACACCAGCAGCACGTTGAGCACGGGGACGGCGTACGTCCACAGGGACGCCCCGATTTCCTCGACGTACATCAGGTACATGGCCGGAAACATGACGGCGAACATCAGGCCGCTCACGTACGACTGGGCCTCCCGGAACGACTTGCTGAAGACGCTCAGCGCCAGCTGCAGCGCGGACATGAGCCCAACGAACAAGGTCATGGTCGCCAGCATCGCCAAAAGCCCGCCGCCGGTCAAGTTGACGCTGAGCAGCCCCTGGGCGCCGAGCAGCCGCGGCAGCATGTACAGCAGGGACACGGACGCACTGCCGATGAGCAGCACCACCGCTGCCAGGGCGATGGTGCAGACGGCGAGGAACTTGCCGGCCACGATGGCCGCGCCCGGCACCGGGGTCATGATGAGGCATTCCAACGAATTGCGCTCCTTCTCGCCCGCGCCCGCGTCGATGGCCGTGTACATGCCCCCCACCACCGCCCAGACGACGATGAAGAAGGGGACAATCATGGCCAACAGCCGCCCGCCGAAGTCCTCCCGGCGCGTAATGTCCCGCGCCTCCAGGGCGAACGGTTCCAGAAGCTCCGTCGACAGCCCCCGCTCGGCCAGGCGCCGGGAGACGAGTTCCTCGCCGTAGCGGCCGAGCAACGACTGGAACAAGTCCGCCGCCATGCTGGACCTGCTCGTTCCCGAATGCGAAATGACCCGGATGGGCACGGGCTGTTCGGCCGAGAGAAGCGCTGCCGCTCCCTCCGGCACCTCCACCACGAGCTGCACCTCACCCTCGGAAAGCCGCGTCTCCAAGGCCGCGACGTCCGAGCCCGCCGGGGCCCGCTCGACGGCGAGCGCCCCCGTCGATTCGATCCAGCCCGCCAGCTCGGGCAAGTTTTCTGCACCGACGACGACGGCCACAGGCACCTCCCGAGCCAGCGATTCCTGCTGGCGCACCATCATCACCGGGCCGACCACGATCATGACCGGCATGAGCACGATGGGCAAAAGCACCATCATATACAGCGTCCGCTTGTCCCGCACGCTGTCCAGCAATTCCCGCAGCCATACGGCCCTCACCTTAGCCCACACGGCGATCAGCTCCATTCCCTCGCAGCTCAACCCAGTGGGCGAACGCGTCCTCGAGCGTCGCCGCCCCGACCGCAGCGCACACGTCGCGGGGCGTGCCGAAAGCACAAATCTCGCCGCCGACGATGATCGCCACCCGGTCGCATACCCGGTCGGCCTCAAGCAGATAGTGGCTGGAGAAAAGCACGCTGCGGCCAGCCTTTTTGCTCTCGCGGATGAAGTTGATGACGGCCCGGGATGCGAGCACGTCAAGGCCGGCCGTCGGCTCATCCAGGATCAAGACGGGCGGGTTGTGGAGGACCGCCCGGGCGAGGGCAAGCTTTTGCCGCATGCCTTTGGAAAACTCCTCCGCGCGCTGGTGCTTGGCGGCGGTCAGGCCGAGCCACTCGAGGAGCTCGTCGATGCGCCGCTCAAGCTCCGGACCGCCGAGCCCGCACAGATGGCCGAAATACCGCAAGTTCTCCGCGGCCGTGAGGCGCCCGTAAAGCCCGGGGTCGGTGGGCAGTACGCACACGTTGGCCCGCACCTTGAGCGGATCCTTGACCACGTCGAAACCTGCGACCATGACCGTACCCCGGGTAGGCCGCAACGTGGTGGCCAGCACGCGCAACGTCGTCGTCTTGCCGGCGCCGTTGGGACCTAGAAGCCCGACCACCTCACCCGGTTTCACATCAAAGCTGATGCCCCGCACGACCAGGCGGGCTCCGTACGCCTTCTCAAGTCCCCGAACCTCAATCAACCAACCCACTCCATTCGTCGCCGCCCCAGCGCGGCCGCTACTCCCACCTGAAGCGCCAGACCGCGATGACTCCGGCGGCCAGCGCCCACGCCCCCAAGTATAACAGCCTGCCGGCATGGGATACCAGAAAATCTCCTTGGATGGCCACGGCGCGCATCGCTTCCGCCGGCGGCGTCATGGGCAGGAGGTTGATGAGGAGCTGCAAAGCCCCGGTATTCCTTCCCATCACGGCACCCGCAAAGTTCCATTCATTCCCAGTTCGCTGTGGCCCGGCACCGTGCAAATGTAGCGAATCGTCCCGGACTGCCGCACCGTGAACTCCACCACGGCCTCCTCGCCGGGGCCGATGACCGGCGTGGACACGTCCCAATCGGGGATCGTCCAGTCGTGTTCGATGGTGCCGGTGTTGCGAAAGACGAGCCGCACCCGGTCCCCCCGGTTGGCGCTCAGTTCGGCGGGGTCAAAGCCGTATTCAAACCCCGACACCGTAAACTCCCGCACCGGTGCAGGCTCTTCCAGGGGCACGAGCAGCGCCCGGCCGTACGTCAGCGCTCCGATCAAGAGCACGATGGCCACAGCCACCCAGATGACCGCACGCACTTTCTACCCTCCTTCCCGGGCCGCCACGGCCCCACCGGCGCGGTAGGAAACCGGCACGCCGCAGATGCGGGCCGTGAGATCGTCCAACGCCATCAAGTCTTCCTTGCCGACGTCCCGTACCGACGTCTTGCCCAGGGCCCGCACCGCGACCGCCATCTCCCAGGAAACGGCCCTCAGGTAGTTGGCCAGCCGGTGGGCGGCTTCGTCCACATCGAGCCGGTGTTCCTGGTGGCCCCCGAAAAATACAAGCTGCGTCGGAGGCTCCCAGGGAAGCGACTTGAACACCTGGCCGTGGGCGATGACGAACAAGGCCACGGTGCCGATGTACACGGCGTCAGCGCCCAACGCGAGCACCTTGAGAAAGTCGCCGGGCGTATACAAGCCGCCGCTCACGATGAGACTCACCTGGTCCCGGGCGCCGCGGGATTCGAGGAACGCCGCCGCCCGCACCAGGGCATGCAGGGTAGGCAGCCCGAAGTCGTCCTGCAAGATCGGCGGGCTTCCCTTGGTCGCGGCCTGCGCGCCGTCCAAAGCGACGACGTCCACCCCGGCCTCTAGACACGCCTCAAGGTCCGCCTCCAGCCGCCGCCCCGGCGCGAGCTTGACGCCGATGGGCACGCCGCCGGTTTCCACCCGCAGTTCGTCCACAAGCTCTTTCAGGCTTCCCGCGGCCAGCGCAGCGTGGTGCGAACCGATGACGGCCGGCCGGGATGGGGGAACGCCAAGCTCCAGTCGCAGGCGGCGGTCGCTGCGCGCCCCCACCACTTCGCCGCCGACGCCCGTCGACGCCCCCTGCCCGAAGTGGATCTCAACCATGGACGCGTGGCGCAAAGCGTGCGGGTCCGTGCCCCAGGTGGCCCGGGCGTACTGGACGATGACCTTCGCAGCCGCCTGGCGCTCAAGGGGCGTAAGCGGCCCTTCGCCGCTATTGCTGGCGGTACCCGCCAAGGCGGCTCCCCGGGCGAGGGCCACCTTGGCCCGCTGGCTCAAAGCTAAGCCATAGGCCATCCCGGACACGAGGATGGGGATGTCGACCTGCAGAGGCTTTTTCGCGCGCGGGCCGATGGTGACCGACAAGTCCACCGGCGCGTCGTGCGCCGCGGGCCGGCGGGCGATTTGCGCCCCGTCAAAGACGAGGCTTTCAAGATTCGGCCAGCGGCGGGGGCTGCCGAGCGGCCGGTGGAGCAGGGCGCCGTACTCGGCCCGCAAGCCGTTTTCCAGGATGATCTGCGGTCCCGGCCGGCGGGCAGCGCTGATCAGTTCCCACAGGTTTTCCCGGTACGGATCGCTCTGCAGGCGCAGCATGAAGGTGCGCAG
>CALFSR010000057.1 GCA_937916565.1 uncultured Bacillota bacterium
CCACAAGCGACGCTGCCAGGGCGGTCATCCACGCCGGGCGGCGGCGGCTGCGGGCGATGCTCGCCGCCGCGAGCACGCCCACGAGCGGCAACACGGCCGCTACCAGCCCGCCGGCGGCAGCCGGGGCGGCCGGGCTTGTCCACACCCCCAGCGCCGCGCCGGCCGCGGCGGCCAAGGCGCGCCGCGCGCGGCCCTGGGCGGCCAGGGCGATGCAAAAGGCGGTGCCAAAGGGCAAGAAAGCGCCAAACACGCTGGCCCGGCCCAGCACGATCCCGGCGATCGCGGGCAGGCCCCAGTTTTCCGCGGCGGCCGCCACCCGGGCCGCCAGGACGGCCGGCGACGCGCCGGCGCCCACAGGCGCACCGTCCTGCTGGGCATGCTCGCTCGGGTCGACGCCCTTGCGCGGGCGCGCGACTCTCTCCCGGGCCAGCGGTGCAGCCATCCTGTCGATCATCCGCTTGTCCCTCCTTGGCGGCGAGAGTCGCAAAACCGACTATACCGGACGGGCGGCCCGGGGTCTGTCGATCAGGCTATGGGGCCGGGAGAGACTTTCAGGGGATTTCTTTCAGGATCGCATTGGGCGCCCGGCCCAAGCGGCGCCCGTCCCGCGCCGGCGCAGCCGGACGGATCGCCGCATCGGCGGCCCGAACGGCCGCCCGGCCGGCGGCGCGCCTTGTGGACATGGCGCCCGCCCAAAGGTACAATAGCTGCAAGCCTCTGCACCGGCCAAGGGAAGGGCCGGGCGAAAGGAGGTCACCGGCGAAATGACCTACCGGAACGCCGTCCACGGGTCCACCGTGCGGCCCGAGGTGGACAAGGCGAAGATCGAGACCGCGGTGCGGATGATCTTGGAAGCCATCGGCGAAGACCCGCAGCGAGAGGGGCTCCTGGATACGCCCCGGCGGGTGGCCGAGGCGTATGCGGAAATGTGTGCCGGAATGCGGGATAACGTCGAGCGGCACCTGCAGGTGTTCTTTCAAGAAGACCACGACGAGCTGGTGCTGGTGCGGGACATCCCATTTTACTCCTTGTGCGAGCATCACCTCTTGCCTTTTTTCGGCAAAGCCCATATCGCCTACATCCCCAGCGGAGGCCGGGTGACCGGCTTAAGCAAGCTCGCCCGCGTCGTGGAGGCGTACGCCCGGCGGCTGCAGATGCAGGAGCGCATGACCGCGCAGATCGCCGATACGCTCATGGAGCATCTTAAGCCCCAGGGGGTCGCCGTCGTGCTGGAAGCCGAACACCTCTGCATGAGCATGCGGGGCATCGCCAAGCCGGGCGCGAAAACCGTCACATCGGCCGTGCGGGGCGTCGTCCGGCGCGACCCCAAGACCCGGGCCGAGGTGCTGGCCCTCATCCACGGCCAGCGCAGCGCCGGTTGACGAGCAGCCGGCCTGCACCGCCGGCCCCGGCCCAAAGGTACGGCGCCCGCCGCCGGCGGCTTCCTCCTGCGAAATCGGCGGCGTCCTGCGGGGGTGACGGCGTCGCTACGTATGCGCCGGCGTTCTGCGGCGACGGCGCTATTTTTCGGGGCGCGCCGGGGGCGTGTCGTCATCGTGGGGCAAAATGGGCTGCCGGCCGGCGTAGCCGTCGTGCCACCCGTGGTAGTACATGACCTCGGGCTCCCCCAGGCGCCAGCACAAAAGTACCTCGCGCCCGTTGATAACCGCCGGAAAGTCCACCAGCCCCAGCTCGACGCTTTTCAGCTGGCAGCCGGCCCGCTGGATGCTGTCGATGATGTCGTTGGCCTCGCTCACCGCGGCCCTAAGCCGCGCCTTGGCCTCCCGGTGGTCCGCCGCCATGATGAGGCTGCCGTCGTCACGGGTGCCCACCGCCTGGATGAGCTCGAGCTCCCGCTGGCGCGCCCGCGCCTCCTCCAGCAGGGCTTGGAGCCTGGTCACGAGCCGCTCCAGCGTCGGCACCATGGCGTTTGCCTCCGCAACGCGGAAATGGCGGGTGGTCAGCTCATCCAATCCTGCCGGCTCCTTCCTCGCGCCACGCCTCCGGGTTGACCAGGTTTGGCGGCCGCTGGCCGGTCACGCCGGCCACCAAGTTTTCGGCGGCTACGACCGCCATGCGGGTGCGGGTAGCAATGCTGGCCGAGCCGATGTGGGGCAGCGCGACCACGTTGGGCAGCCCAAGCAGCGGATGATCGGGACCGATGGGCTCCTGTTCCCACACATCCAGGCCCGCCGCCCAGATCCAGCCTTCCGTGAGCGCCTTATGCAGCGCCTTCTCGTCCACCACCGGCCCCCGGGCGGCGTTGACCAGGATGGCGCTGGGCTTCATGCGCCGCAGCGCGTCTTCGTTGATCAGGTGACGGGTTTCCGGCGTCAAGGGCACCAGCGTCACCACGAAGTCCGACTGCTCCAGCAGCTCATGGAAACCCGCATAAATGGCGCCGGTCTCGGCCTCGAGCTCCGGGTTGGGCCGGCGGTTGTGGTACAGCACCCGCATCGAAAACCCCCGCGCCCTTCGGGCCACGGCGCTGCCGATGCGTCCCGCCCCGATGATCCCCAGGGTCCGGCCGTACACGTCCTGTCCCGTCAGAAACATGGGCGACCACGTGCGCCACTCGCCCCGCTCGACGACTTTCTGCGCCTCCACCAGCCGCCGGGCCGTGGCCATGAGCAAAGCCCACGTCAAGTCCGCCGTCGTCTCGGTCAAGACGCCCGGCGTATTGGTCACGAGCACCCCGCGCCGGGTACAGGCCGCGACGTCGATGTTGTCGTAGCCGACGGCCATATTGGCGACGATGCGAAGGCGCGGCGCTCCGGCGAGCACCTCGTCGTCGATCCGGTCGGTGAGCAGCACAAAGGCGCCGTCCACGCCGGCGAGTTCTTGGATCAGGGTTTCCCGGGGGACCGGAGTTTCCTCATGGTCAAAGACGCGGCAGTCGCAGCAGGTCTGCAGGATGGCCATCGCCTGCGCCGGAATCCGCCGGGTGACGTACACCTTTGGTCGCGGCAACGGGTGTCCCTCCAACAAGCGGCATTCGTCGACACATGATTCCTACAAGAAACCTGCGCCTCGTTCCTTCCCGCTCGCCCGCCGGCGTGCCGCCCGGCGCTCCCCCTGTTGTCAACCTTCTGGAAGCTCGCTCCCAGGGAAAGGGACATCTGTCCCTTGACGCCTATCCGGGGGACCTATAGACTCGGGGATGGATCCGGACAATCTACGCGGGATGAAAGGGGTTTTTGCCATGCCGAAGCGTCGCATGTGGGGCGCGCTGGCGGCGTTGCTCGTCCTGGCCGTAGTGCTTGCGGGGTGCGGCGGTGGCGGAAGCCGCCAGCAGTCGAGCACTCCTCAGCCCAGCACCAGCAGCAGCTCCACCAGCTCCTCCGCCGTGCGGGAGATCACCATCGTCCTGTCGGACTTCAAATTTGAGCCCCAGGACATCACGGTCAAGCGCGGTGAGCGGGTGCGCCTGACGCTGGAGAACAAGGGCACCGTCGCCCACGACTGGACCGTGCGGGACCTGAACCTGGCCTCGCCGCGGGTGCAGCCCGGCCAGACGGCCACCTACGAGTTTACGGTGGACCGCGCCGGCACCTTCACCTCGGTTTGCGTGGAAGCCGGCCACGAGGCTCTGGGCATGACCGGGCGCCTCATCGTCGAGAACTAACCAAACGGACAAAACCGGTACCGGATCATGAGCGCTCGTGCTCGGGCGCTTGACAAAGGACCGCTGGCCGACGGCCGGCGGTCCTTTGCTTACCGTACCGCCTCTTGTTTGCGCCGCTGCTGCGCCGCCGCTGCGTCATCGTTTCGCCGCTGCGTCGGCACTCGATCGCCGCTGCCTCACCGCCGGAAGGCCACAAGTGCCCCTTCCCGCACAAGCCCTACAGCCGCAGCTCGCCCGCTTCGATGAGC
Source organism: uncultured Bacillota bacterium (assembly GCA_937916565.1). GTDB lineage: Bacteria > Bacillota > Limnochordia > Limnochordales > ZCTH02-B6 > ZCTH02-B6. The sequence continues at coordinate 3,874 of CALFSR010000057.1, forward strand.
GGCCGGCCGTCGGCCAGCAGCGTCGGACGCTCCACAAACAGATCCCAATGCAGGTCAGCGGCGACGGCCCCGCCGAAGTAGCGGTTTTCCCCCAGGC
>CALFSR010000058.1 GCA_937916565.1 uncultured Bacillota bacterium
AAGAATGCCTCATGGTCGGCGACGAAACCGTCATGGACGGTGCCGCCGCACGGGCCGGCATGCGGGTGGCCTTGGTGGGGCCGGACAAAGTATCCTTCACCAGCAAAATGGTCGCCGACACGGAACTCGAGCGGCTGTTTCAGGGCGCCGGCCCGGCCTTGCCCCGGTACGCCACCCTCACCGATCTGCTGACTCAACTGCGCGCGGAAGGGATCTTGTAGCGGGCCCTCTCTTCGGTTCGAGACCGTGCGCCACTGCCAGCGACCGTGCGCCGCCGCTCGCGGTCCCTACGCTCCCACCCGCGGTCTTTGCGCTCCCGCTCGCGATCCTTGCGCCCTCGCTCGCGATCCTTGCTCTCTCGCTCGCGATCCTTGCTCTCGCGCTCGGTCTTGCGTCACCGCCCCGCGGTGATGACCAGGAGCCGGCCGCCGCCCACGATCTGCTCGCGCCAATAGTCGCCGTCGGTGCGGGCGAAGGTATGGACGACCCGCCCCTGGCGGGCGGAAGCGACGACGAAATCGACCCGGGTCCCCGTCCTGCCCGTGACGACCGCCACGCCGCCGACGCCGCCGTCCGCGCTGCGGAAAAAGATGAAGTCGCCCGCCCGCAGCTCGCCGGGATCTACGGCGGCCACGTTGAACTCATGCAGGACGGCGCTGCTCGCGTCCGCCCAAAGGACGGGTTTGTCGGGTGACCCGGCCAAAAACCGCACGCCCGGGATGGCCGCCCGCAGTGCCCCGACGGCGACGCCGGAAGCGTCCACGCCCAGCTCGTCCACGCCGTCTCCGCCCGCAGTCCGGGCAAGGAATTCCTCGACGCTCACACGGCCGCCCAGGCGGTACGGCACACCCTGAAACGCTTCCCCGCCGATGGTGTAGGTGATCTCCGCGTAGGCCAGGGCCGCCTCGGCCACCCGGCGCCCTTCCTCTTGGGTCAAGAGCCGCCGCTCCAGGGACGGCGTGTCGACCGGATCCACCTGCGCCGCCACGACGCCGGACAAGATCGCGACCGACGACAGCACCAATGCGCAGCAGGCTATCCGGAGTCCTGAACGGGTTCGCACGGCCATCGCCTCCTTTTGGGGTCTATTTTCGAAAAGGCCGGCCGGCTTCCTTTGCGGGCGTGCGCGCCCACAGGCCGCCCGCCGAAAGCGGGCGGCCTGCATCCGGGTGGAGGAGGACATCTCCGGCGGCCGCCGTGGCTCCCGGGATGGGCAGGGCGCGCGGCGTCAGCCGACGGCGGCCAACTTTTCGGCGATGTCGGCCGCGACCTCGTCGGTCGTCGCCGTGCCCCCGAGGTCGGGCGTGCGCACGCGACCTTCGGCGGCAACCGCCTCCAGCGCCGCCATAACGGCCTGCGCGGCTTCGTCCTCGCCGAGAAACTCCAGCATCATCGCGCCGGCCCACACCGCCGCCATCGGGTTCGCGATGCCCCTGCCGGCGATGTCGGGCGCGCTGCCGTGCACCGGCTCAAACAGCGACGGATTGCGCCGCTCGGGATCGATGTTGCCGCTCGCGGGCAGGCCGAGGCTTCCCTGCAGGGCGCCGCCCAAGTCCGTCAAGATGTCGCCCATGAGGTTGGACGTGACCACCACGTCCAGCGTCTCGGGGTGGGTCACCATGCGGGCCGCCAGCGCGTCGATGTGGTAAAAGTTGACCTGCACGTCGGGATACTCCTTGGCCAGTTCCCGGCAGACCTCGTCCCAAAAGACCATGGTGTAATTGATGGCGTTGGACTTGGTCGCGCAGGCAAGCCGCTTGGCCGGCCGCTTGCGGGCGGTTTCAAAGGCGTAGCGCATGACCCGCTCCACGCCCTTGCGGGTAAAGATGGTGGTCTGGATCGCCACCTCATCGGACGTGCCCTTGCGCAGGCGCCCGCCCATGCCGGCGTACTCGCCCTCGGAGTTTTCCCGCACAAACACCATGTCCACCTTGAGGCCGGGCCGCTCCCGCAGGGGACCGGGAATCCCCGGCAGCACCTTGACGGGCCGCAGGTTTATGTAAAGGTCAAACGCCTGGCGCCACAGGAGCAAGGACTCCCGCAGGGCGATGTGATCGGGCACCTTGGCGGGATTGCCGATGGCGCCGAGGAAAATGGCGTCGTGGCGCCGCAGCTGCTCAAGGCCGTCCGCGGGCATCATGCGGCCGTGCTCCACGTAGTAATCGCAGTTCCACATGTACGTCGTTGCGTCCAGGGTAAACCCGAAACGGCGGGCGGCCGCTTCCAGCACCCGCATGGCCGCCGGGGTGACTTCTTTCCCGATGCCGTCCCCGGGCAGCACCGCGATGGAATGGCGTCGCATGGTCGTTCATCTGCTCCTTTGCGCTTCAGGAATTCCTTTTCCATTCGACGCCCTTGGCGCGGTTCCCTCGCTCATCCTCTCCCCGGCGGCGTCCGGGCAGGGGCAGCCGCGCGGGCGCCGCGCCCGCGGCCTCAGCAAAGCCCCGCCGCTCCCAAAATCGCCCGCCCACCGGCAACCGCTCCCCCGTTGGTTGACACCTTTCAGCCCCTTCCGTATACTTGAACCAACTGGTTCAAGAAATCGCATTTCTTGGACCTGTTGGATCACCCGCGGCAGCCCGACCGGATGCTGGAAAGGCGGGGGTGCGGCACCGGCCAGGCGGCTGCGGAACACAACACACCTGTAAGGGAGGCGCTAGGGAGCATGCTTCGGTGGAAGAACAGGCTGGCCGTCGGTCTTGTCGCGCTGCTGCTCGCGAGCCTGACGTTGTCGGCCGGGGCCCAGACGCCAATTCGCGTCGGGTCCAAGAACTTTACGGAACAGCTGATCCTGGGTGAACTAATCCTGCAGGCGTTGCAGGCCAACGGCTTGCCGGTGGAAAACCGCCTTGCCCTCGGCGGCACCGCGGTCGTACGCCAGGCGCTGGAAACCGGCGAGATCGACATTTACGCCGAGTATACGGGAACGGCGCTCCTGGTGCACTTCAGCGGCTACGGCCTCGAAATCCCCCGTGAGGTGCTTGCGAGCGCGGATGCGACGTACGCCATGGTGCTCGCCACCGATGCCGTGCGCAACGACCTTTACTGGATTTGTCCGGCGGACGCCAACAACACGTACGCCATCGCGGTACGCCGGCAGTGGGCCGAGGAAAACAACGTCTTTTCCATGCCGGACCTGGCGGCGTACGTCAACGGTGGCGGCCGGGTCGTCTTCGCGTCCAATCCCGAGTTCATCGACCGGCCCGACGGCCTTAAGGCCTTTGAGGACGTTTACGGTTTCTCCATCCCCCGCAGCGACGTCTACGTGCTGGCGCAAGGGTCCTACGCCACCGCGCAGGCACTGGCCAACGGCAGCAACGGCGTGAACGCGGCGATGGTGTTTGGCACCGACGGGACGATTCCGGCGTTTGACCTGGTGGTGCTGGACGACCCGCTGGGTGCGATGCCGTACTACCAGCCGGCGCCGGTGGTTCGCGGCGCGGCCATCGAGGCCCACCCGCAGCTGCCGGGCGTGCTGTGCCAGCTGTTTGTGAACCTGGACGGCCGCACCCTTGCGGAGCTCAACGCGGAGGTGGACGTCTACGGGCGCCAGCCGGCCGCAGTGGCACGCGAATTCCTGCAGCGGATCGGAGTGGCGCGGTGATGTCTCGGCCCGCGGGCGCAGAACTGAGCCGCAGCCGGCTCGGGGCGGCCGGTGCCTTATTGGTCTTGATTGCGGTGGCGGGGCTGCCTTGGATCCAGAGCGCCCCCAACCCGCTGGCCCTTGGGTCCAAGCTGCTTGTGCGCAGCAGCTCGCTGGCGGTCTTGTCCGGCGGCTGGCTGTATGCGGCTTTGCTCGCTGCGCCCGCGGCGGCCGCGCTGATCGTGGGCTTGCGTCGTGCCGGGGCACCGGCCGGCTGGTGGCTGTGGGCGGCGGGTTCCACCGGACTGCTGGCCGTGTGGCTTTCCAGCGAGCCGCTCATTGCGGCCGGCCGCGCCGGGGGCACCTTGGCCAACGTCGCCCTGTGGGGCAGCGGCGTCTGGCTGTCGCTTTTCGGATACGGCGTCGTCTTGTACGCCGGGATCCTCCACGTTCGCCGGGCTGCGCGCACCCCGGCATCCCTGCCGCTCGTGCTGTGGGTCCCGGTGCTTTTCATCCTCGTTCATGCGGGCTGGCTCATCGTCCAAGGGGAGCCAGCCGGCAACTGGCTCCTGCGCGTCGCCCAGGAGGAGGCGCAAAGCGGCGGCATCCAGCAGCGCATCCGGGAGCACCTTTGGCTATCAGCCGTCTCGGCGACCTTAAGCATCGCCGTGGGCGTCGCCATCGGGATCTGGGGCTACCACCGGGAACGGGTCGCCCGGGTGGCGCTGTATGTGTCGGGCGTCATCCTGACGTTGCCTTCCTTGGCCTTATTCGCCATGCTCATGGAGCCGTACGCCGCCCTGGCCAACGCCTACCCGGTGCTGCGGGGCTATGGCATCGGCGGCTTGGGTGCGGCGCCGGCCATCACCGGTCTGACGCTTTACGGGCTGTTGCCCGTCATCCGCAACACGTACGCCGGCCTCCGGGGCGTCTCCGCCGCCCAGTTGGACGCGGCGCGAGGCATGGGCATGACGCCTGGCCAGATCATGTTCCTTGTCCTGCTGCCGCACGCCCTGCCCGTCATCATGGCCGGCGTCCGGCAAACAGCGATCCTGCTCATCGGCATTGCGACCCTTGCGCAGCTCATCGGGGGCGGCGGCCTCGGCTACTACATCCTCATGGGCATCAACCGGGCGAGCATCGCCCACATCCTCATCGGCGCCATCCCCGCCGTGCTCGTGGCCGTTGTCGTCGACTTTCTTCTCAGCTGGCTTGGCCGCTCGTTGACGCCGAAAGGTTTGCGACTGTCCAAGGGGGTGTCGGCATGAGCGACCCCATTATCGTCTTTGACGGCGTGACGAAGCAGTACGGGGAAAAACGAGCCGTAGACAACTTGAACCTCAC
>CALFSR010000059.1 GCA_937916565.1 uncultured Bacillota bacterium
CGGATAGTGGCTCATCCCCGCGAGCCTGCGGGCGAGCACGACGTGGCCGTCGAGAATTCCCCGCACCGTGTCGGCGACGGGCTCCATCATATCGTCGCCTTCCACCAAGACCGTGTAGAGCCCGGTGATGCTGCCGGCCTCGCCGGGGCCGGCCCGCTCCAAGAGCCGTGCCAGGAACGTGAAGACCGAGGGCGTGTAACCCCGGGTCGCGGGCGGCTCCCCTGTGGCAAGGCCGATCTCCCGCTGGGCCAGGGCGACCCGCGTCACGGAGTCCATCAGCAGCAATACGTCCCGGCCGCGGTCCCGAAAGTATTCGGCAATAGCTGTCACGAGCAAGGCGGCCTTAACGCGCACCAGCGGGGGCTGGTCGGACGTTGCGACGACGACCACGCTCCGCTGCAACCCTTCCTCGCCTAGGTCCCGTTCCAAGAACTCCCGAACCTCGCGGCCGCGCTCGCCGATGAGCCCGATGCACGTCACGTCGGCTTCCGTGTTGCGGGCCATCATGGCCAGGAGCGTGCTCTTGCCCACGCCCGAGCCGGCAAAGATGCCGAGCCGCTGCCCTTTCCCGCACGTGAGCAGCGCGTCTACGGCCCGCACGCCCAAAGGCAGCGCCTCCGTGACCCTTCGCCGGCGCAACGGCTGGGGTGGATGGTTTTCGAGGGGCACCGAGACGCCGGCGATGGGCGGTCCCCCGTCCAGCGGCCGTCCGAGGCCGTCCACGACACGCCCGAGCAAGCTGTCGCTCATCGGTACCGACACCGGGCGTCCCATCGCCTCCACGCGGCTGCCTGGACCGACGCCCGTCACATCCCCCAGCGGCATCATGAGCACTGCCCGTTCGTTGAAACCGACGACTTCGGCCGCGATGGGCGTTCCCCCGCCCATGGGAAAGATGCGGCACAGCTCGCCGACGGTGCAAAGCGGGCCGCGCCCTTCGATGGTGAGACCTACAAGGCGCGTCACCGTGCCCATGGCCGGCACGTCGACCGCCCCGTCGACAGCCGCCAATAGGCGCTCCAGAAACCCATCTCCGGGGATGCCGGCGTCACTCGTCAACACGGACCACTTCCAGCACGTGCTCCGCGATGCGGCCGAGCCGCGTCTCCACGCGAGCGTCTAGCTGGCCGCGATCGGTTTCGGCCAGGCACCCACCGGAGGCGACACGGTCGTCGGCCACCCACCGAACACGCGCGCCGCCGTCGAGACGGCCTTCCAGGGACGGTAATACATTGCGCAGCGACTCAAGGTCGGCAGGATTAAGGCGAATCGTGATCTCCTGGGTGCCGGCCGTGCGCGGCAACATCTCCTCCAGCAGACGCCGCACCGTCTCCGGACCGACGACGCCGGGCTGCCGCGTAACGCGGCCCACGATGGCTAAAGCCAAGTGGACGATCTCCTCTTCGTGGCGGGCAGCCGCTTCCGCTGAAATGCGCGCCGCCTCCGCCAGGGCCCGCTCCACGGCGGCCAGCAGGCCCTGCAGTTGCTTCCGGCCCTCTTCCAGTCCCGCCGCCTCGCCGGCGGCGACCCCGGCTTGCCGGCCTTCCTCCCACGCCCGGGCACGGAGAGCGTCAGCCTCCGACTCGGCACGCTCCAGGATGGCCGCTGCGTCGCGCTGAGCCTGCTCGAGGAGCCGACCGCTCTGGATCCGGGCAATGTGCCATAGAACGGCGGTGTCCAATAGCAGGCGGGCCAGCGCGGGCACTGTCCCGCCGAAAGGCGCGACCCCCGCCCTGTCCGCCCACGGCAAGCCGCCGGGCATGACCACGGAACGGGCCTTGATGACGTTAGACAACGATTTCGTCCTCCCCGCCCCGTGAGATGATGATCTCGCCCACCTCCTCCAGGCGGCGGATGGTGGCGACGATCCGCTGCTGGGCCTCCTCGACGTCCCGCAGGCGCACCGGGCCCAAGTACTCGATCTCCTCCCGCAGCATGTCGGCAGCCCGTTTGGACATGTTGCTGAAGACTCGTTCGGCCACGTCTTCGCTGGCGGTCTTGAGGGCCAGCGCCCAGACGGACATGTCAACCTCCGAGATGACCTTGCGCACGGCCCGGTTGTCCAAAGTGACGATGTCCTCAAAGACGAACATGCGCTTCTTGATCTCTTCGGCCAGCTCCGGATCTTGCTCTTCCAGGGCATCCAGGATCGTGCGCTCCGTTTGCCGGTCTACCCGGTTGAGCACCTCCACGGCCACCTCGATGCCCCCGACAGCCGTGTACTCCTGCCGTACAAAGGACGCCAAGCGCCGCTCCAGCGACGTCTCGATTTCCTCAAGCACCTCCGGCGACGTCCGGTCGAGGGTGGCCAGCCGGCGCGCCACCTCCACTTGGCGCTCCGGCGGAAGCGCAGACAAGATCACACCGGCCTGCTCCGGGTGGAGATGAGCGATGATCAGGCTGATCGTCTGCGGATGCTCGTTCTGGATAAAGTTCAACAACTGCGCGGGGTCGGTCTTGCGTGCAAAATCAAAAGGACGCACTTGCAGCGACGCTGAGAGACGCTCGATGAGTGCCGCGGCTCGCTGCGGCCCTACGGCCTTCTCGAGCACCTCCCGCGCGTACTCGAGCCCACCCTGCGAAATGTAGTCCCGCGCCAGGGCGAGATGGTCGAACTCCTCCAAGACCTCTTCCGTAATCTCAGGGTCCACGTGGGGCATGTTCGCGATCTCCCACGTCAGGCGCTCGATCTCGTCATCCCGCAGGTGCTTGAATACCTGGGCAGCGTGCTCCGGGCCCAGGGCGATGAGCAACACCGCTGCCTTCTGCCTTCCCGTCAGCCGCCGGGTGGTCCGCGTCTTCACCGTCTCCGTCATCGGTCAATCCTCCGCCAGCCACACCTTCACCAGCTGCGCAGCCTCCCGGGGGTTGTCCCGCACAAGCCCGGCGACTCGATCCCGAAGCCGCGCTCGCTCGTTCGGCTCGGGAGCCGGCGGCGCCTCCACGACCTCGATGGCCGGTGGTGCGGGTGCAGGTGCGGACGTCCGGGCGGGCTGCCGGCGCCGGGTGAGCCAAAGGGCCAGGAGGAGCACAACTCCCGCGGCCACAAGCGCCCAGACGGGTACGCCTGCCTCCGGCTCCGCCGCCTGCGCCGGAGCGAGGGCGGCAACGGCCGTCGTGGCCGCAAAGGGCATGCCCTCGACGATGACCGTATCACCCCGTGACCCGTCCACGCCCAGAGCGGCGGCCACCAGGTCCTGCACCCGTTGGGCTTCGCTCGCGCTCAGCTGCGCGTCGAGCCATACGGCCACCGACAGTCGCTCGATGCCCCCGGGCGCCTGGATGCGGACGCGCTCGACGCGATTCAGCTCGTAGTTGAGAATCTCTTCCCGGCGGGAGAAGCTGCCGCCCTGTCCCGCGTCGGCCACGTAGCCCGGGACGTTCGCGTCGACCCCGACGACACCGCCGGCCGCCTGTGCGCCGGTGGCTTGCTCCTCGACAATCTGGCTGCTGCGGATGACCCCGGTGTCCCGCAAAACGGGCTCGTAAATGTCCTCCCGCTGCTCGGCCCGGTCGAAGTTGATGGAGGCGTTGACCCGCACGATCGCCCGGCCGGGGCCGTACACCGCTTCCAGCATGGACTGTACCCGGAGCTCCAGCTCGCGTTCGTACGCTCGCTGCAGGTCAAGCCGGGCGGCCACGCCGGCGCTGTCCACGCCGTCAAGAAGAGACGCTGTGCGCAGCCCATCTGACAGCACCTGGCCCCGGTTGTCGACAATGGTAACGTTCTCGGGATCCAAGCCCTCAACACTGCGCGCAATCAGGTGGGCGATACCCCGGATCTGACTCGAAGTCAGGGTCGCCCCGGGCCTCAGCTGCAGGAACACCGACGCGGTCGGCCGCCGCTCATCCCGGGCAAACAGGCGCCGCTCGGGGATCACCACGTGGACACGGGCATCCACCACCTCGTCCAACTCGCGGATGGTGCGCGTCAACTCGCCCTGAAGCGCCATATTGTAGCGTACTTGACGGTCAAAGTCGGTAGCGCCCAGAGCGGATTCCAAGAAGATCTCAAAACCGACGACCCCTCCTCGCGGCAATCCCTGGCCCGCGAGGTTCAGCCGGGCTTCATACACTTGTTCTTCAGGAACGAGGACGGTCGTGCCGTTGTCCGCCAGCCGGTAGGGGACGCCCGCGTCGCGCAAAGCAGCGACAATTTCGCCGGCGTCCGATGCGGACAACCGAGTAAAGAGCGCAGCATAGGAGGGGTTGGCGGTCCGCCAGCCCCAGATCAACAACCCGGCGAGCACGACCAGCGTCAGCGCACCAATGCTCCAACGCTGGGCTTTGCTCATGCCGGCGACGATTCCGCCCACCTGAGCGCGCAGGCGGTTCCACCACTCCGCCATCTCGCAACCACGCCTTCGCTAAACCTGCATCCGCATAATTTCCTGGTACGCTTCGACCAGCTTGTTGCGAATGGCGATGGTCAGCTCCAGGGCAATGGAAGCCCGCTCGACGGCGATCATCACCTCATGCAGATTGTCGGCTTGGCCGGCGGCAAGGCGCCAGACGGCCTGGTCGGCGGCCGCCTGCATGGCGCTGACCTGGGCGAGGCCTTGTTCGAGCACGACGGCAAAACTCGGACGTGCCGCCTCGGACCTAGCCTGCCGCGGCAGTAGAAGCTGGGGCTGCACCCCCGCCCCTTCGATGCGCAACCGGATTCACCCTTTCGGCTGGTCTCAGCGCCGCGATCCCCACAGCAACGCTCGCAGCAAATCAGGCCCGGCCGATGTCGAGGGCCCGCATAGCCATGCTCTTGGCGGTGTTGAAAGCGGTCACGTTGGCCTCATAGGCCCGGCTCGCCGTAATCAAGTCGACCATTTCACGCACCACGTCCACGTTGGGCATGGCCACGTAGCCCTCTTCGTTCGCGTCCGGATGGGCCGGGTCATACACCATGCGCGGAGGGCTCGGATCGTGCCGAATGCCCAGGACCCGCACGCCGCCGGCAAACCCGCCTGGCCGGGCCAAGACAGCCGTCTCCCGCGCCGCGAACACCGGCACTTGCCGGCGGTAAGGCCCGCCGTCCGCCGTGCGGGTCGTATTGGCGTTGGCAAGGTTGTTGGCGATGGTGTCCATACGCAGCCGCTCGGCGGTCATACCTGAGGCGCTGATGGTGAAGGTGCGCAGCATAGGCCCTTACCTGCCTCCCTGGTTCATCGCGGAGCGGAGCATGCGGTAGCGGGCCGACACGACTTGCGTCAACGCCGCGTATTGCGTCTCGGCGTCCGCCAATATGGCCATCTCCCGCTCCACGTCCACGTTGTTGCCGTCGTTGCGCATACTCGTCGTGCGATCCGTAACCACACGCGGCCGCGGTGGTGCCGCGGCCGCCCCGACGGGCAGATGACGGGGATGGGTGACGGCGCCGCTCGTGTGGGCGCGCGCCAGCGCCTTTTGCAGCTGGTCTTCGAACTGCACGGTTTGGCGCTTGAAGCCGGGCGTGTTGACGTTGGCGATGTTGTGGGCCGTCACCTGCTGGCGCAAGGCAACGGCGTTGAGCGCCTGCCGGAGCGTCTCATCAAGATGAACGAAGCCCCGCATTCCTGTCACGTTGCCGGACCTCCCCCGGACATCCGTTCATTTATATCGACCCGGCACAGGAGGATCTTGAGGATACGCGCCTCCAATTTGGCTCTACAGGCTTCTACAAAAAGGCAGGATTTCCTTCCCAGCGGCTTTCTAGAGGACGTAGCGGCTCAGGTTCTCGTCGCGCGCGACGTCGCCAAGACGCTCATAGACGTAGGAAGCGTCGATGACGATCTCGCGGCCCTTCATGTCCGGCCCGGCGAACGAGACCTCTTCGAGCAGCCGCTCGAGCATCGTGTGCAGGCGGCGGGCACCGATGTTCTCCGTCTGGGCGTTGACCGCCTCGGCGACGCGGGCGATGGCGTCGATGGCGCTGTCGTCGAAACGCAATCTCACGCCTTCGGTGGCCAGCAAGGCGGTGTACTGTTTGAGCAGGGCATTTTCGGGCTCTGTCAAGATGCGCCGGAAATCCTCGCGACTCAATGGTTCAAGCTCGACCCTGATGGGAAGCCGGCCCTGCAGCTCGGGGATGAGATCCGAAGGTTTGGCGATGTGAAACGCCCCAGCGGCGATAAAGAGGATGTGGTCCGTCTTGACGGGGCCGTATTTGGTCATTACCGTGCTGCCCTCGATGATGGGAAGGATGTCCCGCTGCACGCCCTCCCTAGACACGTCCGGACCCGATCCTTTTCCAGCGCCGGCGGCAATCTTGTCGATCTCGTCGATAAAGATGATCCCCGTCTGCTCGGCTCGGCGCAGCGCCTCGGCCGTCACCTCGTCCATGTCGATGAGCTTCTGCGCCTCTTCCTGCTGCAGGATGGCGCGGGCTTCGCTGACCCGCACCTTGCGCTTGCGCATCCTCTTTGGGAGCATACCCCCAAAGAGATCCTGGAGGTTAACACCCATCTGCTCCATGCCTTGTCCGGAGAAGATCTCCATCATGGGGGGCCGGGTATCCTCGACCTCGATCTCGACCCATTCGTTCTCCAGCTCTCCAGCCGCAAGGCGGGCCCGGAGTTCGGACCTGGTGCGGCGGGCCTCCGCGGCGCGTTGCTCAAACTCTTGCTCGCTCTCCCGGGGCGCCGCCGGCACTCCAAACAGGGCCGCAAACGGGTTGGCCGGCCGCTCCCGGCGAGGGACGGGCGCCATGTAGTCCAGCAGGCGTTCGTCCGCCAGCTCCCGCGCCCGATCCAGGACTCCCTCCATGCGCTCGGCCTTCACCATGCGCACCGCGGTTTCCACAAGGTCGCGCACCATCGAGTCCACGTCGCGCCCGACATAGCCGACCTCGGTAAACTTGGTGGCCTCAACCTTGACAAACGGCGCGCGTGCAAGGCGCGCCAGCCGGCGGGCGATCTCCGTTTTGCCCACACCCGTCGGCCCGATCATGAGGATGTTCTTGGGGCTGACCTCATCCCGCAGCGTCTCCGGCAGCTGCTGCCGGCGCCATCGGTTGCGCAGGGCGATGGCAACGGCCCGCTTGGCCTTGTGTTGGCCAACGATGTATTTGTCCAGCTCGGCGACGATCTGGCGCGGCGTGAGGTCCATCAGACTTCCTCCACGACGACGTTGTCGTTGGTGTAGACACAGATGGAAGCCGCGATGCGGATTGCCTCCGCGGCGATCTCCGGTGCCGTAAGGGACGAGTGAGCGATCATAGCCCGGGCTGCCGCCAGGGCAAAGGGGCCTCCCGACCCGATGGCGGCCACGTCGTCGTCGGGCTCGATCACTTCGCCGGTGCCCGAAAGCACCAGCGTCCGCTCGCGGTCCATCACGATGAGCAAAGCCTCCAGGCGCCGGAGCACCCGGTCCGTGCGCCACTCTTTGGCCAATTCCACGGCCGCCCGCAACAGGTTGCCCTGAAACGCCTCCAGTTTCCCTTCGAACTTCTCAAACAGCGCGAACGAGTCGGCGGCCGCCCCGGCGAACCCGGCCACCACCCTGTCATGGTACAGGCGGCGCACCTTGCGCGCCTTATGCTTCATGACGGTCTGCTGGCCAAAGGTGACCTGACCGTCGCCGGCCATAGCGGCGCGGCCGTCCTTGCGCACTGCGACGATGGTCGTAGCGTGAAACATCGGTCACACCCGCCCCGGGGCGGCAACGGCCACCGCTTCGGGCCGGCCGCTGAAGCCACATTCCTTGTTGCTGCACGTGACCTTCACGACGTCCCCGCCTCGCCGCTGCTCCACCATGTAGCTGCCGCAGCGGGGGCACGGCAGCGGTGACGGCCGCTGCCAGCTGGTGAACCGGCACTCCGGGTAGCGGCTGCAGCCGTAAAAGACGCGGCCCCGCCGCGAGCGCCGCTCCACGACCTGCCCCTGCCCGCACGTGGGGCACGTCACGCCGATCTCGTTGAGGAGCGGACGCGTGTACTTGCACTCCGGATAGCCGGGGCACGCCAGGAACTTGCCGAAGCGACCCCACTTGATGACCAGGTTCCGGCCGCACTGCTCGCACACCTCGTCGGTCACCTCGTCGGCCACCTCGACCTCCCGCATCTCCTCCTGGGCACGGGCCAGGGACTCGGAAAACGGGCCGTAAAAGTCCCGGACGACGTCCACCCAGTTCACGTCGCCTTCCTCGATGCGGTCGAGCTCCTCCTCCATGCGGGCGGTGAACTCGACGTCAATAATCCGGGGGAAATGTTCCTTTAATAGATCGACGATCAGACTGCCGAGCTCCGTCGGATAAAACCGCCTCTCCTTGACGGTCACGTAACCCCGGCGCACGATGGTGTCGATAATTTGTGCGTACGTGCTCGGCCGGCCGATCCCCTTCTCCTCCAACGTCTTGACGAGCATGGCTTCCGTGTAGCGCGGCGGCGGCTGGGTGAAATGCTGTTTCGGATCAAGCCGCAGCGCCCGGGCGGACTGGCCGGCTTCGAAGTCACCGCTCAGCTGCTGCTCGGCGCCGTCCTCATCGGCGCCCGCCCGCGGCGCGTCTTTGGCTGTACCCTCGTCGTCGACGCCTTCCGTATACACGGTCATGAACCCGGCAAAGCGCACCATCGATCCGGTTGCCCGGAAGAGCCACTGGCCTGCCGCGACGTCCACCGTCAACGTGTCGAGCACGGCGGGGCTCATCTGGCTTGCCACGAACCGTTCCCAGATCAACCGGTAGAGCCGGTACTGGTCCCGGCGCAGGTACGGCTTGACTTTATCCGGCGTCCGGTAGACGCTGGTGGGCCGGATCGCCTCATGGGCAGCCTGAGCGCCCGCCCGGGAGCGGTAGCGCGGCGGCTCATCCGGGCGGAAAGCCCGCCCGTACTCCGCGTCGATGAACTGCTGGGCCTCCCGCTGCGCTTCCTCCGCCACTCTTGTCGCGTCCGTGCGCATGTAGGTAATCAAACCCACGGTGCCTTCCGGCCCGACGTCAAGCCCTTCGTAGAGCTGCTGCGCGATGCTCATGGTCTTGCGTGCGGAGAAGCCGAGCTTCCGAGAGGCTTCCTGCTGCAGCGTGCTTGTGATGAACGGCGGCGCAGGATTGCGCCTGCGCTGGCCGCGCTTCACCTGGGCGATGGTGTATGCCGCGCCTGCGAGCTCCTCCAGGATGGCCTTGGCCGCGGCTTCGTCGGGAATATGCACTTTCTTGCCGGCCCGCTGGATCAGCTTGGCCACGAAGCGGGCGTCCGACTTGCCGCGGGCGGCCTCAGGCACCACGAAGGTGCCGGTAATGGACCAGTACTCCTCCGGCACAAAGGCGGCGATCTCCCGCTCCCGGTCGCAAATGAGCCGCAGGGCGACGGATTGGACGCGGCCCGCGCTTAAACCCGCCCGCACCTTGCTCCAGAGGAGGGGGCTCAGCTTGTAGCCCACGATGCGGTCAAGCACCCGCCGCGCCTGGTAGGCGTCGATCAACCGCTCGTCCAGGGGGCGGGGGGACTTAAGGGCCTTTTTGACCGCGTCACGGGTGATCTCGTGAAATTGGATGCGGTTCGCCGCGTTCCGGTCCAGTTTCAAAATTTCGGCCAGGTGCCAGGAGATCGCCTCTCCCTCGCGATCGGGGTCTGTGGCCAGCAACACCCGGTCCGCCTTGCGCGCGCTTTCCCGCAGCTCCTGCAGGAGTTTGCCCTTGCCCCGGATGGTGATGTAGCGGGGGGCGAAGTCGCTGCTCACGTCGACACCGAACTGGCTTTTGGGCAGATCGCGCACGTGACCGATGCTGGCTTTGACGGTATAGCCGCGGCCCAGAAACTTGCTAATGGTCCTAGCCTTGGCCGGGGATTCCACGATCACGAGGGTTCCCACGGGTATCCCTCCAGTTGGGCATTCGGTCTCATTATAGTGGCCGGGCTAGGGGTTGTAAACCCGAGGCTGACCGTGGCTGGCCCGCCCGGATCCCATGGCCGGCCATGCCCTGGAGAGGGAGAGCGAACCGCCCGCCGGGCTGGCGGACGATGGACCCTGCGAGCTCAAGTCCCATCACCGCGCCAATAAGGGACTCCGCGGGCGTCTCGAGGGCAGCGGCCAGTTCGTCAACGGTCAAGGAGCGCCCCTCCTGCAGGCACGCGATAAGCCGGCCCGCGAGGCCGGCCATATCGCCGTCCGGTCCAGCCGCGGCCGCCGAAATACCCGCCTGGGGCAGCTCGAGATGGGTCCAGCCCATGCTCTCCAGCACGTCCACCGCGTGGCGAACGAGCGCGGCGCCCTCCCGGAGGAGGTGGTTGGGACCGTCGCTGCCCCAGCGTTCGATATCCCCTGGGACAGCGAGCACCTCCCGGCCGGACTCGGCTGCCATGGCCACAGTGTGCATCGCGCCGCTGCGCCGGCTGCCCTCGACGAGCAGGACGCCTTGGGACAAGCCGGCGATGATGCGATTGCGTGCAGGAAAGTTGCCGGGCACGGGCCGGGTGCCCATGGGATACTCGGTTACCAGCGCGCCCGTAGCGGCGATCGCGTTCATAAGCTCACGGTTTTCCGGCGGGTAAGCGATGTCGAGGCCGCAACCGAGCACGGCGACCGTCGCGCCCTTGCCGTCGAGGGCGCCCCGGTGCGCGGCGGCATCGATGCCGCGGGCAAGGCCGCTCACGATGACCACGCCCACGGCGGCTAGATCACGGGCCAGCGACCTGGCCGTGCGCAGACCGTAGGCGCTCGCCCGGCGGGTGCCTACGATGGCCAGGGCTGGCCGGGCAGCCGGCGGCAGACGCCCGCGCACGAAAAGGACGGGCGGTGGCGCGGGGATGTGGCGCAGGCCGGGAGGATAATCCGGATCGGAGTCAATCAGCACTTGCACGCCGTAGGTTTCCAGCAGGCGCCGGTGACGCTCGATAACGCCTGGGTCCACGCGACGCGCCGCATGGACGATCCCAGGTCCGATTCCCGGCACTTCTTCCCAGCGGTCCCGGGCGTGCCAAGCGTCCTGAGCGGAGCCGAAGTAGTCCCGCAGCGCGCGCACCCGCCGGGCACCGATCCCCGGGACGAGCCGCATGGCCAGGAGACAGCTGCGCTCATCCACGGGCTGTCGCCTCCCGGCCCTGCCCGCCGGCCGGGGCGCGCCTTGGGAGCGCCGCACGGGCCACCGGCATTGTCAGTGCCAGCGGTCGTCGTGGGAGCCGTCGCCGTCGCTCAGCTGCGAGAGGATCTCCCGCAGTTCCTCCTCCCAGCGGACCTGGTACAGCCGCAGCTCCTCGCCGCCCACCAGCGCCCCGCCCCGGCAGTTGGTGCAAAGTACGGCGTAGCGGTTGCCTTTGCGGCCGCGGATGCGATGCGGCGTATCCACCCCGCACAGGGCGCAACAAAACAAGCGCGTCGTGCCGGGCTCCAGGTCCATCGAGGCGTCCCCTCTCATGGCCGCGGTATCTGTGGTCTAGCATCTCGCCCTATGTCTCCCCTTATCCTGGCGCCCCGCCTACTTGAGTCCCAGAATGTAGTACACGTCCGGCCAAACCTCGCCGTCCACCGGCAATCCAAAGGCTCGCTGCAACTTCTCCACGGCGGCCCGGGTAGCGGGCCCGAACCGCCCGTCGGCATCGCCCAAGGTAAATCCGAGCTCCTTGAGCTTGAGTTGGACTTCGACGACATCCGGACCCGTGGAACCTTGCCGCAGCCGCCGGCTGAAAGTGAGCGGCGGCTTGACGCCGACGATTGTGACGGGCGTGCCCACCGAAACCCACTCGTACAGCTCCTCGACGTCCCGGTTAAACATGCGCACGCACCCGGCGCTGGCCCGGGTGCCGATGGAGTAGGGCTTGTTGGTTCCGTGAATACCGTAAACCCCCCAGGGGACGTTGAGGCCAAGCCACCGCGTGCCAAAGCCCCCGCCCCAGTTGCCGCCCTTGTGCACGATGCGCCACTCGCCCACCGGCGTCAAGGTTGTCGCCTTGGGCCGGCCAACCGCCACGGGATACGTCTTGAAGGGTTGCCCGTCGACGAAGAGGGTCAGCGTCAGTCGCTCGGTGTCGACAACAATGGACAGCTCGCCCTCGGGCCGGGGCGTGGGCGAGCGGGCTGCTGCCGGTTCCTGGGCGCTCGCGGCGTCACCTGCCAGTGCGGCCCAAGTCTGCGGGCCAACGACGCCGTCGGCCGTGAGGCCGCGGCTTTGCTGGAATGCGCGCACGGCCGCGGCTGCCTTGGCGTCATACGTCTCGTCTTCGGGATCCCCGCCGTCGAACCCGAGTTCCCTCAGGCGAGCCTTGAGCTCCCACACCGGGTTCCCCTGCATCGGCGGGCTGGTGAGCCGCAGGACGACCGCTTCGTCACACGCATAGGAAAGGAGTTCCGCCGCCTGCTGGGCACCGGCGGGCCAGGCCGCCGCCAGCGCCGCCACCACGGCCGTGATCCTTGTCCAGCGCCGTCGCACATGCGTCACGTGGCCGCACCTCCCGCCGAAAAGATATGTGCCCGGCCGTCACCCGATGCCGGGACCGGAAGCGGGCGGAAGGCTAGCGCCTCGTGGAGGTGATCGGCCCGTATCGTCCCGCTTCCGGCGAGATCCGCCACCGTGCGGGCGACTTTGAGAGTACGCACAACGGCGCGAGCGCTAAGCCTCCACCGCTCCACGGCCATCTGAAGCACCGCTTCCGCCCTTGCGTCCAGGCGGCAATGGCGCCGCACCAGCTGCGGGTCCATCCGGGCGTTGATGCGCACCGGCCCCTCCGCGAAGCGACGCGTCTGCATTTCGCGTGCCTGTGCGACCCGGGCCCTCACCTCAGCACTGGAGGGCCCGCCCGGCTCACCGCGCAGCTCCGACCAGACCGGCGCCGCCAGCTCCACGTGCAGGTCGATACGGTCCACCATCGGACCCGAGAGGCGACGCTGGTACCCGGCCACGGCATGCGGAGGACAGCGGCATTCGCGCCGGGTGTCGCCGTAGTACCCGCAGGGGCACGGATTAGCCGCCGCGATCAGGGTGAACCGGGCCGGAAAACGGAGCGGCCGCGGCAGGCGCGCAAGCACCACGGCACCGTCCTCGAGGGGCTGCCGCAGAGCCTCCAGAACGGGGCGGGAGAACTCGTTCACCTCATCGAGAAACAGCACGCCGTGGTGGGCCAGCGTCACCTCGCCCGGAGCGCCGCGGGCGCCGCCCAAAAGGCCCGCCCGGGTGGCGCTGTGGTGCGGGGCGCGAAAAGGCCTGCGGCGCCGGCGTACAGGGTCGGCGTGCATCATGCCCGCGATGCTGTAGATGCGGCATACGTCGACGTACT
>CALFSR010000060.1 GCA_937916565.1 uncultured Bacillota bacterium
CTGGCCTCCGAAGGCATCGACGCGTGCATCGCCGTGACGCCCGGGCCGATGCCGTTTGGCGAAGCCATGGCCCGGGCCGAGGAACTGTTGGAGGAGTGCGGCCGGCGCCTGGCCCGCCTCGTGCGCGTCGGGATGGCGCTGGCAGGGATGAGCCCGCCCGCGGGCAGACAGGGGGAAAAGGCATGAGCGCGAGCATACTCGACGGCAAAGCCATCGCGGCCGATATCCGCCGGCAAGTGGCCCAGGAGGCCGAGGCCTTCACTCAGGAGCATGGATACCCGCCGGGTTTGGCGGTTGTCCGGGTGGGCGACGACCCGGCTTCCAAAGTGTATGTGACCAACAAGCGGAAGGCGGCCGTCCAAGCGGGCGTGCGGTCGTGGGAATACGCGCTGCCAGCCAAGACGCGGCGGGACGAACTCCTCGATCTGATTAACCGCCTCAACCGGGACGCCGAGGTACACGGCATCCTGGTGCAGCTGCCTTTGCCCGGGCATCTCGACGAGACCGAGATCATCGCCGCCGTGGCGCCCGAAAAAGATGTGGATGGATTTCACCCCCTCAACGTCGGCCGCCTGTGGAGCGGCATCCCCGGTCTTGTGCCGTGCACGCCGGCCGGGATCATGGAGCTCATCCGCCGCACCGGGGTTGATCCCACCGGCAAGAGGGCGGTTGTCATCGGCCGCAGCAACATTGTGGGGAAACCGGTGGCTGCCCTGCTTCTGGCCGCCCACGCGACCGTGACCGTGTGCCACTCCCGCACCGCTGACCTGGAGGCCGTCTGCCGCGAAGGCGACATCCTCGTCGCTGCCGTCGGGCGACCGAACCTGGTGCAGGCGGCGTGGGTGAAACCCGGTGCAGTTGTCATCGACGTCGGGATCAACCGGCTTCCCGACGGGCGTCTTACGGGGGACGTGGACTTTGAGGGCGCCCGCGAGGCAGCCGGTTGGATTACACCGGTGCCCGGCGGCGTCGGACCGATGACGATCGCCATGCTCCTCGCCAACACGCTCAAGGCTGCCCGTAGGCAGGCGGGCCCTGCCGCCGGCTAACGGGTGAAGGCGCGGTCCGCCGGAGATACTATCCCGGCGGGAGGGATCCCGGTGGACCGCAATCGCATCGACATCGACGGGGCCAAGGACTACCAGCGCCTCGTACAGCAGCTCGCTCCCAAGCCCAATGTCGCCCGCCTGACGGCAAGAGCGTTCCTCGTGGGCGGCACCATCTGTTTCCTGGGCCAGTTCGTGTTTGACTGGTTTCGCTTCCGGCAGCCTACGGAGGGCGAGGCCATCGCCGCCACCCTGGCCACCATGATTCTTCTCGGCGTCGTGCTGACGGCTTTCGGCATCTACGATGACATCGGACAACTCGGCGGCATGGGCGCCGCCGTGCCCATCACGGGGTTTGCCAACGCCATGGCGTCGGCCGCGATGGACTTTCGCCGGGAAGGCTTTGTCCTGGGAATGGCCGCGAAGATGTTCATCATCGCCGGTCCGGTGATCGTTTTCGGTATCCTGGCGGGTATTTTGACAGGCCTGCTGGCATGGCTTGCCAAAGCCGGGCCGTAAAGGCTTTTCGCCCCGGCGACGCGCGCCCGACGGCACAGGGGAGGTGGACGCGGTAACCGTCCAGCGGCTTGGGCAGTACACGGTGCAGCTCAGCCGGCCGCCTCGGATCACGGCGGCCTTTACGCTCATGGGCCCCCGGGAAGGCGCCGGCCCGCTCGGCCCGTACTTCGACGCCATCGTCGAAGACTACATGTGGGGTGAGGTGTCGGCCGAAAGGGCGGAGCGGAAGTACATGGAACAGGCCGCCCGTCGGGCGCTGGCCGCGGCGGGGTTGACCGAGGGGGACGTCGACTGCTTCATCGCAGGCGACCTGCTCAACCAGATCGTGTCCTCCACGTTTTCCGCGCGTTCCCTCGGCATCCCCTACGTGGGCGTCTTTGCCGCATGCGCAACCAGCGCTCTCGGCCTTGCCCTCGCCGCCATGCTGGTCGACGGCGGGTTTGCCCGGCGGGCGCTGGTGGCTACCGCCAGCCACTACCAGTCGGTGGAGCGCCAGTACCGGTACCCCGTGGAGCTCAACATCCAGCGCAAGGACACCAACCAGTACACCGCCACGGGCGGGGCGGCGGCGGTCGTGGCGCCGCCTGAGGAAGGCACGGGCCCGCGCATCACCCGGGTGACATTAGGAAGGGTGGTGGACTGGGGGGTGACCGACGCCAACGATATGGGGTCGGCCATGGCGCCCGCAGCCTGCGACACGCTCTTGCGGCATTTCCAAGACACCAACACGACGCCCGGCGACTACGACCTCATACTGACAGGTGACCTGGCCAAGGTCGGCAGCAAGGTGTTCCGGGCCCTTGTTGACCGGGCCGGCGTCACCTTGGGCGGAAAACACATGGACGGCGGGGCGTCGATGTACGGGGACGCGGAGTGGCCGGCCGCGGGCGCGAGCGGAAGCGTCTGCTCTATGGCCGTCCTCCTGGGGTACGTGTACAAGGAGATGGCCCAAGGCCGGTTCCGGCGCGTATTGGCGTTGCCCACGGGCTGCCTGCACAGCCCGACCACCTGGCAGCAGGGGGACTCGTGCCCCGGGATCAGCCATGCCATCGTCCTGGAAACCGATTGAGCGGGAGGAAGCGAGCGTGATCTACTTCTGGGCGTTCGTCGTAGGCGGCCTCATCTGCGCCGCCGCGGAGCTTGTGATGATCCGGTTTCCCCGCCTGACGCCGGGACATCTGCTGGTGGGGCTGACGGTGACGGGCGCCGTGCTCAACGGCTTTGGTTGGTACGATGCGCTGATCAAGTTCGCTGGCGCGGGCGCGCTGATCCCTGTGAGCGGGTTCGGTGCCTCCATTACCCGCGGCGTGCTCCAGGAGACGCAGAAACTCGGCTGGGAAGGCTTGTTCACCGGCACCCTGGAGTTCGTCGGGCTCGGAATAGCGGCAGGGGTGCTGTTTGCGACACTGGCGGCCCTCGTGGCGGTTCCACGAGGGTAAGACAGGTGCCACCGGGGTTAGACAGGTGTACTCTCGGGGTAAGAGAGGGCCCGTGCCGCCTGCGCGCCGGCGCCTGCGAAGCGCTGCCGGAGCCGGCGACGACCGGCACCTAGTGCGGCCGGATTGGCCGCCGCCGCCCCCATCGGCGCCCCGCATCGCCTTTGCCCGGCCCACCGGGATCGCCGGGCACAGCCCGGCGCCGGCCACCGGCGCCGGCCCGGGCCGCACCGGGCACCCGCGGGCGGCCTTGGCTCAGCCCCGGCCAGTACCCGCCAGCACCGGAGGCGACCTCATCGGCCGCCGCCGATCCCGCGAGCGCCGGCCAGGACCTTCGCTCAAGCCGTGCCGGTGCTCCCGCCCAATCCCAAGCAGCAGCGGGCGGCACCGGCGACGGCCTTGCGCTCGACCGGTGCGATCGGTTTAGGCTCGCACCGATCTTCGCCCGGCGGTCACGGACCCTGCGGGAGCTAGTATGCCCTGGTAGCACCGGCCGGCGCGCTGGCGAGATACTCCACAAGCGCCTGCGCCAGGTCCGGATGGGCAGCCCGTCGGGGGATCGCGGCCCGCAACGAGCGCGCCCACAGCGTGTCGGCTCCGAGGGGAAGTACGAACGGGGGAGGCATGCCGCCTTCCGCGGCCGCCTCGGCGCCGGCCGCGATGGGGAGCAGAGCCTCCATGGCCGCAAGGCGCGAGGCCGTTTCGTGGTCGACGAGCACGACGTCGGGAGACCGTCCCACAAGGAGCGTCTGGATGAGTTCGTATGCCGGCGCCGGCCGGGTGTCCCAACGGACGCGAACGCCGTACGATTCTTCAAAGGGCGCTAGAAGCTCAATCAGCGCCCCATCGGCTGCTCCTGCACCGGGCGCCCAGACGTGGAGCACTGGCGGTGCCGGTGGACCGGACGGCGGCGCCGGCGCGTCCTGAGCCAGTATCCACCACGCCACGGCGCCGGCCAGCACCCCCAGGCAACAAAGCGTCCAAAGGCCTGAGCGCCTAGCTGGCCTACGGGGGACCAGCGCCGGCACGCCGAGCCCCTCACTTGTCCAGGGAGAGCGGGCGGCGGTTGGCGCCCGCCGGGCCGCTTGCCTTCTTCCGCCGGAAGCGAGAGGGCGGGTAGGCGGGTGAGCCCGGGACCGAGCCTGGCGTGGGCGGTTTCGGCCGCCGCGAATCCCTTGCCGGTCCCGGGGCCGATGCTGGGCGCGCCACTCATCCAAGTAGCGGACGTTGTCCAAGCCGAACTCCTTGGGAGAAGTCGGTTCGTCACGTTGGTGCTCCATCCGGGGCCTCCTGCACCGGTGTTGACTCGCGCCGTCACCCATAGCCTTCCCGCCGGGCGCTGATAAAATGGCGCGCAGGTTGCAGAATACAGCCGGGCGGCCTGACAGTAATGCCGACCATAGGGAAGGTGGCGCACCATGCAGCGGGACTGGCGAGGCATCGTCGTGGTCGCAGTAGCGGCCGCGATCTTGGGGGGTACGGTGGGGGCGCTCTTGGCCGGTGCCGCGCCGGGCGCCACCCGGCCGCCGGAGGGCGGCGGGACCGGCAGCGGCCTACGGGCGCAGGGGATTGATTTCACGGGCGGCAGCACCGCCGTGGAAGCGGTGGAACGGGTCGGGCCGGCGGTCGTTAAGGTGGCGGTCACCCGGGATGCCTTCGTGGACTCGCTCCTGGGCCGGGCGCCGGCGGTCCAGGAAGGGATCGGGTCAGGCGTCATCTTCGACGCGGATGGCTACGTGCTCACCAACGAACACGTTGTCCAAGGCGCTACGGAGATCCGGGTCATGCTCTGGGACGGGCGCGACTTTCCGGCTGAACTGATCGGCGCTGACCCGTGGACTGACCTCGCCGTCTTGCGCGTTCCCGGCACCGACTTGCCCGTGGCGGAGCTCGGCCGGACCGCGGACATCCAGGTCGGCCAGCCGGTCATTGCGATCGGCAATCCGTTCGGACTCGGGTTTACCGTGACAACAGGCGTCGTGAGCGCCCTGCAGCGCACCATCCCTGTGGACGAGAACCGAATCCTTCTCAACCTGGTGCAGACCGACGCCGCCATCAATCCGGGCAACAGCGGCGGGCCGCTGGTGGACTGGCAAGGCCGGGTTGTCGGCATCAACACGGCCGTGCTGGCCAGCGTGCAGGGACTTGCCGCCCAAGGGATCGGGTTCGCCGTGCCCGCGGATATGGCCCAGCAGGTGGCTATGGACATCATCGCCTACGGGCGGCCCCGGCGGCTGGGGGTGTTGGGCACGGCGCTGACGCAAGCCCATCGGCGGATATTGGAGGAGGAACTGGGGACGCCCGCACCGGATTCGGAGGGTGTACTTGTGCTCGCGGTCATCCCCGACTCGCCCGCGGACGTCGCCGGCGTGCAGCCGCTGGATGTTATCACCCACGCCGCGGGGAGGCGTGTTGGTGCCATGGAAGACCTCATCGCCGCGGCCAACTTAGCCGGGCCCGGCGAAGAACTCGAACTGACCATCGTCCGGGAAGGCCGTGTCTTGCGGGGCAGGGCGCGTCTTTGAGCCGATTTGACGCCACCTTTTTTCAGGCGGTATAATGAAGCTGTTTGCGCAGGACGCGCGTTTGTGGACGGTGCTGGTCGCCAAATTCGTCGACAGGTGGCATTTATGCGTCTGCGAAAGATTTCCGGCGCGGTCGTGCGCCGGTTGCCTCTCTACCTGCGGGTGCTGGAGGATGCGACCCGGGACGGGGACAAGGAGCTCATGTCCTCGCAAGAACTCGGGGAGCGGGCCGGCGTGAGCCCCGCACTGGTGCGCAAGGATCTGGCGTGGTTCGGCGAGTTTGGCAAGCAGGGTGTCGGCTACGACGTCAACAACCTCAAGGCTGAGTTGCGCCGCATCTTGCATTTGGACCGGGACATCCCCATCGCCATCGTGGGCGTAGGTAGCCTCGGGCACGCGCTCGCCCGGTATTTCCGGCGCCGCCACGCGGCCGATCCCGGGTTTCATCTGAACATCGTCGCCCTGTTTGATCAGGATCCGGAAAAGCAGGGTGAGGTCATCGACGGGCTTGCGGTCGAGTCGCCGGAGATGATCGACGCCCGCACCAAGGAGCTTGGCCTGCGCATGGCCATCATCGCCGTGCCGGCCGAAGCCGCCCAGGAAGTCGTCGACCGGTGCGTTGCGGCGGGAATACGGCTGCTTTTGAATTTCGCTCCCGTCAAACTGACGGTGCCGGACGGGGTGCACATGGTCAACGCCGACGTCAGCCTGGAGCTGCAACGGCTGGCCTATTATTTGCGGGACTAGAGGGGTTTGGGCCGCGTGACCGATCCGAAAGTAGCCATGGCCGAGCGGGAACAGTACGTGCGGGATCTGTTCCGTCGCGTCGCTCCCCGCTACGACTTGCTCAACCGGCTGCTCAGCTTTCGCCGGGACGTGGGCTGGCGGCGGTTTACCGCGGCCAAGGCGGAACTGAAACCCGGCGCCCGGGTGCTCGACATCGCTACCGGCACCGGCGACCTGGCCTTTGAGCTTGCCCGTTACGTCGGCAAGGAGGGGCAGGTTGTCGGCCTCGACTTTGTTGAGGAGATGCTGGTGCGGGCCAGGGCAAAGGCAAAGGCCAACGGTCTTGCGGATGTATGCGAGTTCATCCAGGGAAACGCCCTGGACTTACCGTTCCCGGATGGCAGCTTTGACGCGGCCACCATAGCCTTTGGCCTGCGCAACGTCACGGACCGGGAGCGCTGCCTGCGGGAGATGCGGCGGGTAGTGCGGCCCGGCGGGCGTGTGCTGGTTCTGGAGTTCTCGCAGCCGGTGTGGCCCGTGTTCCGTCAAGTGTACTTTCTTTACTTCCGTCATCTCGTGCCCCTGATTGGCCGCCTTATCCAGGGCGATCCCGACACGTACCGCTACCTGCCTGAAACCGTTCTTGCGTTTCCGGACCAGGAGGCGCTCGCAGCCATGCTCCGGGCCGCCGGCTTGCGGGACGTGCGCTACTACAATCTGACCGGCGGCATCAGCTGCCTGCACGTGGGTGTCGTGTGAAGGGTGTGAGGCCAGTGCAGGTCGTGGAAGCGGTTTTGGCGGACATCGGGCCGTACTTGCAAGCGGTGGAACAAGGACTGCGTGCGGCCATGGACGACAGCGGGCAGGAGACCCGGGCGATCGCCCTGCATTTGATCGAGAGCGGCGGCAAACGCATCCGGCCCATTATGACGCTGCTTTCGGGGCGCGTGTTTGGTCAGGACGTATCCCGCGTCGTGCCGGTCGGGGTTGCCGCGGAGATGATTCACATGGCTACGCTGGTGCACGACGACGTGATCGACGAAGCGTCCACCCGCCGGGGAAGGCCGACGGTCAACAGCCGCTGGGGCAACCACTCCGCGGTGCTGGCGGGAGACTGCCTGCTCGCGCGGGCGCTGGTCATCCTGGTGGACACCGGCCGGCCGGAGATCGTGCGGATCATGTCCGATATGATCCTGCGCATGTGTGACGGCGAGATCCAGCAGAAAGCGTCCCTGGGCCGCCTGGATCAGACCGAGGAGGACTACTTCCGCCGGATCGAAAAGAAGACGGCCCTGTTTTTTGCCGCCTGCTGCCAGTCCGGGGCGCTGATCCAGGGCGCGACCGCGGAG
>CALFSR010000061.1 GCA_937916565.1 uncultured Bacillota bacterium
CCGGGCGACGTGCGCCACGTCCTTGTCGCCCCGGCCCGACACGTTGACGATGACCACGTCCTCCGGCGGCAACTCCCGGGAGAGGCGCACCGCGTACGCCACCGCGTGGGCGCTTTCAAGGGCCGGCACGATACCTTCGAGCCGGGACAACAGCCTGAACGCCTCCAGCGCCTCGCGGTCGGTCACCGCGACGTACTCGGCCCGGCCGCTGTCCTTGAGGAACGCGTGCTCAGGTCCGACGCCCGGATAATCGAGCCCGGCCGAGACGCTGTGGGCCGGCAGTATTTGGCCGTCCGCATCGTGCAGCAGGTAACTCTTGGCCCCATGCAGGACACCGGGGCACCCGCGGCTTAACGTTGCGGCGTGCCGGCCGGTGTCAAGTCCTTCGCCGGCCGCCTCGACGCCGATGAGGCGCACCCCGGTGTCCGGCACAAACGCATGGAAAACGCCCATAGCGTTGCTGCCGCCGCCTACGCAGGCCACCACTGCCGCCGGCAGCCGTCCTGCAAGCTCCAGCACTTGCCGGCGCGCCTCCAGGCCGATCACGGCCTGAAAGTCGCGCACCATGGTCGGGTACGGGTGCGGCCCGACGACGGACCCGATGACGTAGTAGGTGTCCCGCACATGGGTGACCCAGTCGCGGATGGCCTCGTTGGTCGCGTCCTTCAGCGTCCGAGTGCCGGTCGTCACCGGCACCACCCGGGCGCCGAGCAACTCCATGCGGAACACGTTCAACGCTTGTCGCTCCACGTCTTCAGCGCCCATGTACACGACGCACTCCAGGCCAAACATGGCACAGACCGTCGCGGTCGCGACGCCGTGCTGGCCGGCTCCGGTTTCGGCAATGATGCGCCGCTTGCCCATACGCCGCGCAAGCAGGATCTGGCCGATGGTGTTGTTGATCTTGTGGGCGCCCGTATGATTGAGATCTTCCCGTTTGAGGTAAATGGCGGCTCCGCCCGCCGCCTCGGTCAAGCGCTTGGCAAAGTACAAGGGCGTCGGGCGCCCCACGTACTCCCGCAGGTAGAAGGCAAGCTCCTCCTGAAACGCCGGATCCGACCGGGCGGCAGCATAAGCCGCGGTGAGCTCGTCGAGGGCGGGCATGAGCGTCTCGGGAACGAACCTGCCGCCGTACTCCCCAAAACGCCCGTCACCTAAGGAACCCGGGCCATGCGTCCTCCCGACAGCGTGTTCAGCCGGCGACGTCGTCTGTTTCAACATCGAATCGCCTCACCTTCATCACGAACTCCCGCATGCGGGCCGGCGACTTTATGCCCGGCGACGCTTCAACGCCGCTGCTCACGTCGACGGCATCGGGCCGTACAAGCCGCAGCGCCTCCGCCACGTTCTCAGGCCGGAGGCCGCCTGCCAGGATGAGGGGAACGCGGCGCCCGCCTTCCTCCAGGATCGCCCGGGCGCGGATCGCCAGGCTCCAGTCAAAGGTCTGGCCTGTCCCCCCGGCCCGGCCGCGGGCCGCCGCGTCCAGCAGCACCGCGTCGGCGGCCACGTCCCCGATAGCGTCGACGCTGGAGCTGTCCTTCACCCGTACCGCCTTCACGACCTTGTGCCCGGCCCGCTGCAGCCGCTCGATCAACGTGTTGTCCTCGGAACCGTGCAATTGCAGGAGATCAAGGCCGACCGCGGCCGCCGTTTGGACAAGGGTGTCGTACCCGGCGTCAACGAACACGCCCACCCGCAGCACAAAGGGCGGCAGCGCGGCGGCGATCCGGATCGCCGCCACCGTATCCACCCGCCGCGGGCTTGGGGCAAAAACGAGCCCCACCATATCCGCCCCCGCGGCGGACGCCGCTTGGGCGTCCTCGGGGCTCGTGATCCCGCAGATTTTGATGCGCGTCACGGCGCATGCACCCCTGCCCGCTCCGCACGGCGCGGGACGTTCGCCAGCGCCCGCACGGCGGCGGCAGGATCCGCGCTCCGGACGAGCGATTCACCGACCAGGATGGCATCAATCCCCGCGGCCGCGAGCCGCTCGACGTCGCCCCGACCCTGAATGCCCGACTCGCTCACGAGCACGCACCCGGAAGGCACCCGGGGCGCCAGGGCGAGGCTGACGTCTAACCGCGTCGCAAACGTCCGCAAGTCCCGGTTGTTGATCCCGACGAGCGTCGCCCCGCAAGCCAGGACCGCTTCCAGTTCCGCCTCGGTGTGGACCTCGACCAGGGCGTCCATATCGAGTTCCCCGGTGAGCGCCAGCAAATCGGCCAGCTGTCCGCCGTCAAGCGCCGCGGCGATGAGCAGCAGCGCGTCCGCTCCCCACGCCCGGGCTTCGTAGACCTGATACGGATCGATGATGAAGTCCTTGCGCAGTACGGGCAAGTGCACCGCCGCCCGCACGGCCTTTAGGTCGGCGGCGGACCCGCCAAAGAAAGGTTCATCGGTGAGGACGGACACCGCCGCGGCTCCGCCCGCCGCATAGCCTTGCGCGAGCGCCGCCGGTTCAATGTCGGCCCGCAGCACGCCCTTGGAGGGAGAACGACGCTTGACCTCGGCGATGACCCGTCCCGGGCCAGCCCCGGCCAATGCCCGCCGGAAATTCCGGGGCGGCGGCTGCTCTGCCGCATGACGGCGCAGTTCGCCGAGGGGAACGTCCCGGCGCCTGCTGGCAACCTCCTCCCGCTTCGCGGCCAGAATGCGCTCCAGGATCATGCCGCCTGTCCCCTCGTGTACCGGCGCAGCTCCTGAAGCTTGTGGTAGGCCGCTCCGGACCGTATGGCTTCCAGCGCACGCGCTACGCCTTCGGCCAGCGACGACGCGATGCCGCTCGCCACCAGCGCTGCACCGGCATTGAGCGCGACCGCATCCCGGGCAGGCCCGTCCTCCTCGCCCCGCAGGATGGCGACGATGCGCCGGGCGTTGGTTTCGGCGTCGCCGCCCGCCAGGACGCCCGGGTCCGCCCGCCGCAGGCCGACGTCCTCCGGGACGAGCACCGATTCTTGGATGCCTCCTGGGGTCACCGCCGCCACCGTCGTCGGTCCGCATATCGAGAGTTCATCCATGCCCGGCACCCCGTGGACGACGAAAGCTTGCTGGGCGCCGAGGGCGTGGAGGACCCGGCCGAGGACAGGCGCCAGACGGGGGTCGTAGACGCCCAGAACGTAACGCTCGGCCCCCGCCGGGTTGGTCAGGGGCCCGAGGATGTTGAAGACGGTCCGGACGCCCAGCTCTTTCCGGGGTCCTGCGGCGTGCTTCATAGCCCGGTGATAGAGCGGCGCAAACATAAAGCCGATGCCGGTTTCATCAATACAGCCCGCCATCTCCTCCGGGGGCAGATCAAGGCGGACGCCCAGAGCTTCAAGGACGTCGGCGCTGCCGCAGCGGCTCGACACAGCCCGGTTTCCGTGCTTGGCCACGACGGCTCCGGCCCCGGCCGCCACCAGCGCCGCGGCCGTGGAGATGTTGAAGGTGTCGCTGCCGTCACCGCCGGTGCCCACGATGTCCACCAGGGGAGCCCTGCGGGGGCGAATGCGGACCGCGTGGGCGCGCATCGTACGGGCGCAGCCGGTGATCTCCGCCACCGTCTCCCCTTTCATACGTAGGGCAATTAGAAACCCGGCCACCTGCGCCGGCGTCGCCTCACCGCTCATCACGGCGTCCATGGCCGCCGCCGCCTGCTGTTCCGTCAGGTCTCGTCCCTCCACGAGCAGGCGGAGGGCCTCAGAAATGGACATTGCACTCCCTCCCCGTCATCGCCAGGAAGTTGGCCAGCATTGTCTTGCCGCCGGTCGTCAGGATCGACTCCGGATGGAACTGGACTCCTTCGATGGGCCATGCCCGGTGGCGCACGCCCATGACGTCGCCCGCTTCCGTCGCCGCGGTGACCTCGAGGCACTCCGGCAGCGTCTCCCGCTCGACGATCAAGGAATGATACCGGGTGGCCAGCAGCGGGGAAGAAACGCCTTGAAACAGGCCTCGCCCGTCGTGAACGACGGCGGACACCTTGCCGTGCATGAGCTCCCCCGCCCGCACCACCCGGCCGCCGAAGGCAGCCGCGATGCACTGGTGCCCCAAGCAGACGCCGAGGATCGGCACCCGTCCGGCAAACCGGCGGATGACCTCCATGGACACGCCGGCGTCCGCCGGTGTTCCCGGACCAGGAGACACGACGATGCCCGCCGGAGCCATGCGCTCGACGTCCTCGACATGGATGCGGTCGTTGCGGTACACGACCGGCTCCGCGCCGAGCTCGCCCAAGTACTGCACGAGGTTGTAGGTGAAGGAGTCGTAATTGTCGATCACCAGGATCACAGCCTTGCCTCCTCCGCCAGCGCGATCGTCTTGAGCAGCGCCCGAGCCTTGTTGAGCGTTTCCTCGTACTCTCTCTCCGGCACGGAGTCGGCGACGACGCCCGCCCCGGCTTGCACGTGCGCCCGGCCGTCGTGCACGACGACGGTCCGGATGGTGATGCAGGAGTCCATGTTGCCCGAGAACCCGATGTAACCCACGGCGCCGGCGTACGGTCCCCGGCGCGTCGTCTCCAGCTCGTCGATGATCTGCATGGCCCGCACCTTGGGCGCGCCCGTGACGGTCCCCGCGGGAAAGGTGGCCCGCAGGAGGTCGAAGGCCGTGTGGCCGGGCGCCAGCTCTCCGCTGACGTTGGAGACGATGTGCATGACGTGCGAGTAACGCTCGACGACCATTAGCTCATCCACCCGCACCGACCCGAAGCGGCAGACGCGCCCCAGGTCATTGCGCCCGAGATCGACGAGCATCACGTGCTCGGCCCGCTCCTTGGCGTCGGCCAATAGCTCGGTTTCCAGGCGCCGGTCGTCCTCCGGCGTGGCGCCCCGAGGCCGCGTGCCCGCGATGGGACGCAGCTCGGCCCGCCCGTCCTCGAGGCGCACCATAACCTCCGGCGACGAGCCCACCAGCTGGTGGTCGGCGAAGTCGAGGTAGAACATGTAGGGCGACGGGTTGACGGAACGCAACACCCGGTACACGTCAAACGGGTGCCGCCGCAAAGGAGCGCTCAGGCGCTGCGACAGCACGACTTGAAAGATGTCGCCGGCCGCGATGTACTCTTTCGCCCGCACCACGGCCCGGCAAAACTCGTCCCGGCTCACGTTGGCCTCGAAACCGGGCGCGGCGGTGGAGCGAATGTCAACGCCCGAGAGGGGCTTTAGCCCGACGTCGCCGTGGAGACGATCCACGATGCGCTCGATGCGGTCCACGGCGGCGTCGTAGTCCGCGTTTGGGTCGGCGCCGGTCAAGGTGTTGACGACCACCTGGATCTTGCGGCTGACGTGGTCAAACACCAGCACCGGCCCCGTCACCATAAAGGCCATGTCAGGCGTGCCCAGATCATCGGGGTTGTCGTCCGGGATTCGTTCAAGTAGGCGTACAGCGTCGTAGCCGATGTAGCCGACGGCGCCGCCGAAAAAGCGGGGCAACCCGGGCACGGGTGCCGGCCGGTACGCGGCCAAGAGTTCCTCCAAACGTGCCAGCGGGTCCGGTGTCGTCTCCACCACCCGCTGGCCGCCGGGCATGCCCAGCTCGACCCGGGAACCCCAGGCTCGGAACGTCCATAAGGGGCCGTTGCCCAGAAAGGAGTAGCGGCCGAGCCGCTCCCCGCCGATGACGCTCTCCAGGAGAAAAGCCCACGGCCCGGTGCCCAGCTTGGACAGGGCCGACACCGGCGTATCCATGTCGGCGATGAACTCGCGGTACACGGGGATAAGGTTGTAGTCGCGGGACAGGCGGACAAACTCGTCCCGGCTAGGGATGAAGCGCAAGCCCAGGAACCTCCCGGTGCGCGCCGTTGAGCCGGAAAGAACAGAAAAGACCAGGCCGCCAGCGGAGCCTGGTCGATGATCCCGGAAAACGAAACGGGAATGTCGCGGAAGGAGAGTCCTTTCCTCGACGGGACCACTCGGCTTAGCTCGACTCTGCTCGGCTCAACTCAACTCAGCACGCGAAATTTGTTTTGATTATAGGGGGCCGCCGCCGGCGTGTCAAGGCAGGCTGCCGCGGGCCGCGTCTTCTTTATCCCACGCCCCATCGGAGCCACACAGGACGCACCCGCCCCGTTCCAGGCTGTGCCGGCGCAATGCCAACGGTGCGTAGCCGACGCCTTGGTCAAATCCTTCTCGGGTCCCCCGGCGGCGGCCGGCCCCGTACGCCACCGCGGCGACCACCATGAGTCCCGCCAGGATGAGGGCGATCACATCCAGCGTGACGAGCATCCGGACTCCTCCCCCTCCCCCGCCGTCTCCCCCGGCATGGGGGGGAGGCGCCTCGCCGCCCAACGCAAGAGCGCGTCAACGAGGGCCGCTCCGGCGGCCACTACGATCGCGAGCAGCGGGTTGATGGCTAGCGCCACCAGCAAGGCTGCCACGGCCAGCATACCTGTCTCGACCCGTCCCAGACGGCTCGCCAGCGTTTGGCCGCCGGCCATCCGGTCGCTGGCTGCATCCCGGAAGTCGTCGGCGCATTGGACGAAAAACATGGCGGCGGTGGCGGAGCACATCGCGGCAAACCCGCCGAGGACAAGGCCGAGTACGGCTGCCAGCAGCGACTCCTGCCAGGCGGTGAGGCCGGTGGGCAGCCGCCGACCGGGCTCATGGGCCATACCGACGGCGTAGGAGGCCAGAAACAGCGTCCCGGCAGCCTGGGCCTCGAGCAGCGTCGCCACCGCCAAGGCTGCCAAAGCGTACGCCACCGTGCCGGGCCCGAGCCACGCGGCGACGGTTCGCCGGCCAACCAAGGCGTCGAACTCCCGGTCCAGGTAATCGTCCATGAGCTTGATGGCCAGGCCGGCAGCGATGACGGCGCCGGCCAGTCGCACGAGGGGCCACGGGTCAAAGATGGCGCCAGACAAAGGCCTTCACCTCGCCGAACCCTTGCCGGTGCAAGGCCGAGATGGGGACGATCGGGTGGCCGCGAAGATCTTGCCGCAGCCGAGCCAAGCCGTGGCGGGCCTCGGGAAGGTCCATCTTGTTGGCCAGGATAAGATACCCGCCCCGGGTGCGGCCAAACTCGGCCACCTGCGCGTCCACCTCGCCGACGGCGGGCCCGCCCCTGGTGCGCCCGACCGCGGCCGCATCGATCATGTGCAGGATGACGTGGGCCTCCCGGGCCGTGGATAGCGTCTGGGCCATGGCTAGGCGAATGGACGGGTCCGGATGGATGCCGTCCACAAGGCCGCTCGTATCGACCAGTTCGAACGCCCGCCGCCCCTTGCCCGCGGGCAATTCAAGTAGGAGCGATTGCAGTTGCCGCGTGTGGTGGGGCTCGTCGCTGGTCATGTCGGCGATGGCCCGGGCGACACGGACTTCCCGTTCGCAGCGCTCTCCGCGGGCTTCCGCGAAAGCCATCCGCGTTTCGAGGACCCCGAGGTACAGAGCAAACTGCAGGGCAAACAAGGTTTTGCCGGCGTTGGGCTGGCCGAGAATGACGCACCGTTTCACCCGTAGGCCACCTCCGCCACGTCGGCGGCCTCGAGCGTTACGAGGTCGTCCCGGGTCAGGCGCCTCCTGCGCACAAGGCGAACCGCCTGCCGGCGCACCGCCCGTTCGATCACGTTGCGAACAAATCGGGCGTTGCCGCCGTCGGGAACGGCTTTCCCCCGCTCCTCCAGCAGCCGGCGCAGGCGAAGGGCGGCCGCCGGCGCCAGCCTGTACTGCCGCTCCTGGCACATGCGCTCGGCGATCCGAAACAGTTCCTCCGGCGTGTAGTCGGGGAAGTGCATGTGGATGGGAAACCGGGACCGAAGTCCCGGGTTGGCCAGGAGAAAGTAGTCCATCTCCGCCGGGTAACCGGCAAGGATGACGATGAGCTGGTCCTTGTAGTCTTCCATGGCCTTTACGAGGGTGTCGATGGCCTCTTTGCCGAAATCCTTTTCGCCGCCGCGCGCGAGGGCGTAAGCCTCGTCGATGAAGAGGACGCCGCCGAGGGCCTTGCGGATCTGCTCCCGGGTGCGCTGCGCGGTGTGGCCGATGTACTCCCCCACCAGATCCGCGCGCTCGCACTCGACGAGATGCCCCCGGGGGAGCACCCCCATCGCGTGGAACATGCGCCCCAAAAGCCGCGCCACCGTTGTCTTGCCGGTGCCCGGGTTTCCCTTGAAAATCATGTGCAGGGCCATCGGTTCGGTGCTCAGCTGTTCCGCCGCCCGGCGCCGCTGGATCTCGACGTAGGCGACCAGCTCCCGCACCAGTTCCTTGACCGGTGCCAGGCCGATCAAGCCATCCAGCTCCGCCATGGCCGCGTCCAGCTGTCGCCGCCGCTCATCGTGGGACTCATCAGGCGCCGCACCGGACGCGCTCGCCCCATCGAGCCGCTGGAGATGGACCAGCGCTTCCGCGGGGGTAATGCGGCCCGCGCTGAGCCAGGCCAGCACCTCGTCGGCGGTGCGCGGCGCCATGGTCGAGCGGGCCAAGAGGGAACACACCTCGCCTTTCGCAGGCCGGATTGGGGCAAATACCCCCTTACTATATGCACGGTCAAAGCGGGGTGTGCTACGGTGCGTACTGCGGCCAGCGCTGGCGGACGGCCTCGATGACGGGGACGGTCGCCGCCGCCAGGGAGTCGTAGCCCGACAAGTCGAGCCACCGGATCCGGGGATCGGCTTTGAACCAGATGAGCTGGCGGCGGGCGTAGTGGCGGGTGTCCCGCTTGAGGACCCGCACCGCCTCCTCCAGGCTCGTGCGGCCTTTGAGGAACGCGAGGATCTCCTTGTAACCGAGCCCTTGCGCGGCGATGTCGCCTTCGTCGAGCCCTTGCTCCATGAGCGCCTCGACTTCCTCGACGAGGCCCCGGCGAATCTGCTCGTCAACCCGGGCGTTGATGCGCGCGTAGAGCTCCTCCCTGGGCCTTGTCAGCCCAAACATGAGAAGGTCAAAACGAGGCTCGCGGCTCTTAGCCTCCCGCAGATGGTCGGAGAGCGGCCGGCCCGTCCTCTCGTAGACCTCAAGGGCCCGCACGACGCGCCGCAGGTCGTTGGGGTGCAGCCGCGCGGCGGTTTCCGGGTCGACGGCGGCCAGGCGTGCGTGCAGGGCGGCCCGTCCGTACCGCTCGGCCTCCTCCTCAAGGCGGCGGCGCAGTTCCCAGTCGGCACCCCGGTCGGGGAACAAGAACTCATCGACCACGGCACGGACGTACAGTCCCGTCCCGCCCGACAGGATAGGCAACCGTCCCCGGGAGTGGATTCCGTTGATGGCCTGCAGGGCGCAGCGCCGGTAGTCGGCGACGTTGAAGGCGTCGCGGGGATCTACGATGTCGAGGCAATGGTGCGGCACACCGCCCCGTTCCGCCTCGGTGGGTTTGGCCGTTCCGATGTCCATGCCCCGGTAGACCTGCATCGAGTCGGCGCTGACGATCTCCGCGTCCATGGCCTGTCCGAGGAGAACGCAAAACTCCGTTTTACCGACGGCCGTCGGGCCCACGACGACGAGCAGCGGGCGGGGGGTCACGGCCGCTCCTCCCCGGTTTCCAGGACGCCATAGGCCACCCGGCTCTTGCGGCCGCCGACGACGGTGGCGAAACCGAGTTCGGCGAAAACGGGGCTGCCGCTCCGCTCTTTGACGACGACCCGGCGGCGCGCCACACGGCGAGCGGCGGCGATGGTTTCCCGGGTGAGCGGGCGGTGGCAAGCCATCGCCCGCCAGGGGCGCATGTGGGCCGATTCCGTCACGGGATCGCGGAACATGGGGTCAAAGTATACGACGTCGAAAGAACCTGCAGGCAGGCCGGCCAGGTACGCGTCGTGGTCGGTCTGGACAACCTCGATGCGCCGCATTGCAGCCCCCAAACCCTCGTGTCCGGGGTCGTAATGGACAAGCCCCCACCGGACGATCGCCGCGAGCACCGGCACGGCTTCAAGGCCGACGACGCGCCCGGCGTCGCCGACGACGTAGGCGGCAACCATCGCGTCGCTGCCCAGGCCCAGGGTGCAGTCAAGCACCCAGTCGCCGGGGCGCAAGCCCATCGCTTCCACCATCACGTCCGGCTGACCCCGTTCGAGGGAACGAATCCGCGGGCGAGCCATGCTGGGATGAAAGAAAATCTCGCCGGCGCCGGTCTGCACGACGAGCCGTTCCCGGGTAACGACCAGGGCCGCCCTGGCGCCTAAGTCCTTGAGAGACCCGGTGCGGGGCCGGAATGGCAACCCCAGCTCCCGGGCCAACGCCTGGGCTTGGGATTCCTCCTCGACGGACGGGCGGCGGGAAGTGGTAACGACGATCAATGGCGGCCGAACCTCCTGGCCAGCTCACCGCGGGGCACCTCGATGACGATCGGGCGGCCGTGGGGACACGCAAACGGGTTTTCCGCCCGGGCCAGCTCGTTCACAAGTTGCCGCATTTGCCGCTCGTCCAGGAGCTGCCCCGCCTTGACGGCGGCGCGGCACGCCATGCGGGCGCACACCGCGTGGGGCTGCCATCCGCCTTCGGCCGAGCACGCGTCCAGTACCTCCTCCAGCAGCTGCTGCACGTGGGCCGCGTCCGACCGGGCGAGCGCCACCGGTAAGCCGCGCACGAGATACGTACGACCCCCGAACGGCTCCACCATGAGGCCCACTTGAGCGAGCTGGCTGCCAAGCGACTCCACCAGGCTCGCGTGGGCTGGAGACAGCGTGACGGTGATGGGTACAAGGAGTTGCTGGACGTCGGCGCTCCCTTCCCCCGCCGCCCGGAGAAATTCCTCGTAGAGGATGCGCTCGTGGGCCACGTGCTGGTCCACGATCCAGAGCCCGGCGGGCGTCTCCCCCAGGATGTAGGTGCGGTGAAGCTGGCCGAGCACGGTCATCTCCCGCAACACCCGGCGGGCGTCGTCGTCCCAGCGGGAGCCGGTCTCCGGCGCGTGGGCCGGCGGCTCGATCCGGGGCCGGGCCGCCTGCTCCCACGCATCCCCCGCCGCGCGCCCCCCGCTCCCCGCGGGCCAAGCTGTCGTGGGGGCGATGACGGCGTCCGGCGGTTCCCAGGACGAACTGACCCCGTACCCGTCCCGGCGGGCGCCGGCTTCCCCAAAAAGAGAGGACTCACGCGCGGCGGTCCGGACCGGCGCCGGAGGGTCAGGACTGGCCGCGACCGGGCTAGCGACGCCCAGACCGGGGACGAGGTTCGCCCCCAACAAGCCTTGCCGAACAGCCCGCAGGACGATACGGAACACGAGGCTGTCGTCGCGGAAGCGCACCTCGGCCTTGGCCGGGTGGACGTTGACGTCGACGGAGCGCGGATCCATCGTCAGATGGATCACGGCCACCGGAAACCGCCGCGGCGGCAGCAGCGTGTCGTATCCCTTTTCGATGGCCCGCGCCAGGGCGTTTGCCGCGATGGAGCGGCCGTTAAGGCACACCGTGATGCGCTCCCGGCTGCTGTGGTGTACGTCGGGCCGGCCCACGAGCCCACCGACGCGTATGCCTTCGGCGTCCGCCGTGACCGGCACCAGCTCCCTGGCCAGCGCCTGACCGTAGACCGCCGCCACCGCCGACAAGAGATCCCCGTCGCCCGGCGTGCTCAAGAGCTCGCGACCGTCGGCCAAAAGGCGAAACGCCACGTCCGGCCGGGCCACGGCGAGCCGCGCCACGACGTCCGCCACGTACCGCTTCTCCGTCGTGTCGGTGCGCAGGAACTTGTAGCGGGCCGGGGTGTTGAAAAACAGCCGGCGCACGATGACCGTGGTCCCCACCGGCGCGCCCGCCGGTTCCACGGCTTTGGCCTGCCCGGCGACGATGACGTACCGGACTCCCTCGAGCTGGTCAGCCGTGCGCGTGCGCATCTCGACCTCCGCCACCGCCGCGATGCTCGGCAGCGCCTCCCCCCGGAAACCGAGGGTAGCGATGGCGAACAGGTCGTCGGCCGCCGCGATCTTGCTCGTCGCGTGGCGCTCAAACGCGAGGGGCACCTCGGCGGCCGGAATGCCGTGACCGTCGTCGGTGACGCGGATGTACTCCTTGCCCCCACCCCGGATCTCCACTTCCACCCGGCGTGCCCCCGCATCCAGGGCGTTCTCTATCAGTTCCTTCACGGCCGACGCCGGGCGCTCGATGACCTCACCGGCCGCGATGCGGTTGGCAATATCGGGATCCAGCACGGCGATAGGCCGGTGGGGCATGCGCGCACCTCCTGGCGCGGGATGGGCCGGGCGCGCGCCCGGCGCTAGCTCCTCATTCGGCGGCCTCGACCAGCTTGGCCTGCCACTCGGCCAAAAGGTTCAAAGCCTCCAGGGGCGTAAGCCGCGGGATGTCCAGCCGCCGCAGGTGACTGAGGATGTCATCCTCCACCAAGTGCAAGGCGAGATCGTCCGTCTCCCTGCTCGCGGCGGCCTCGGCGCCGGACGCGGGCGCCGTCGCGTCGGTTGCCAGCAGCGCGGCGAACGTCAGCTGGGCCGGGCGCGCCGGCCCCGCTTCC
>CALFSR010000062.1 GCA_937916565.1 uncultured Bacillota bacterium
TGCACCAGCGTGCGGGGCCTGCCGGCGCCGGGCACGGGCGGCGGCTCGATGATGGCGTTGGACGACACTTGGGGCAGCACGTGGTCCGCGGTGAACATCACCCTGCTCGGCTCATGGTACAGGCACACCTGGGCGCCCGCGTGCCCCGGCGTATGCAATACCCGCCACGTGCCGTCGCCTATCGCGAGGAGATCCCCGTCCTGCAGCCACCGGTGGGGCTGTGCCCGCGGCTCGAGTTCCCCCAGCCGGCGCAGTCCCGCCAGGGCCGCCGGCAGCATGGAAGCCGGCATGCCGGCCTCGGTCAGCCACGCTTCATAGAACCCGAGCCGGGCGGCCGGGTCGGCGCCAAAGAATGGCGCCGACCCCATATGGGCGACCACTTCGGCGTCCGGATTGTGCCTCAAAAACCGATCGAGGCCGCCGTGATGATCCACGTGCGGATGGGTGATGACGATTTGCCGGATGTCCCCGGGCGCGACGCCGAGGGCCCGCAAATCGGATAGCAGCGCCGCTTCGCCCTCGTCGGTGTTGGGACCGGTGTCAATTAGCGTCAGGTGGCGTCCAAAGACCACGTACGCGTTGACAGGGCCGACCGGGTAAGGCGTGGGGATTTCCAGGCGCGCGATGTGGTCCGGCAGGCGGGGCGGCGCGCCGGCACCCCGCCCACCCGTTGTCGGCGCATCGGCCGGAACTTGCGTCAAGCCTTGGTGCCTCCCAGGTAGCTGCGGGCGATGACGACCCGTTGAATCTGGTTCGTGCCCTCGTAGATCTGGAGGATCTTCGCGTCGCGCATCATGCGCTCCACCGGGTGATCCCGCATGACGCCGTAGCCGCCCAAAAGCTGGACCGCGTCGGTCGTCACCCGCATGGCCACATCGGTCGCAAACAGCTTGGCCATGGCGGAGTAGCGGTTGGCCGTCACCAGGCGGGCACCACCCTTGCCCTCCTCCTCGATGCGGACCGCCGCCTGGTAGGTAAGTCCCCGGGCCGCCTCGATGGCGGTGGCCATGTCCGCCAACATGAACTGAACCCCCTGAAACGACGCCACAGGCTTGCCGAACTGCTCCCGCTCCTGAACGTAGTTGAGGGCGTACTCAAAGGCGCCTTCGGCCACCCCCAGCGCCTGCGCGGCGATGTTGGCCCGGGAGCGGTCCAGCGTCTTCATGGCAATCGCAAACCCTTCGCCTTCCTCCCCGAGCCGGTTGGCCGCGGGGATTCGGCAGTCCTCAAAGAACAGCTGCGCCGTATCCGACGCGTGCAGGCCCAGCTTTCCCTTCATGGGCACGGCGGTAAAACCCGGCGTCCCCTTCTCGACAAAGAAGGCCGAGATGCCTTTCGGCCCGCGGCTGTCGGGATCGGTGCGGGCAAACACCGTCACGCCGTCGGCGATGGAACCGTTGCTGATAAAAATCTTGCTGCCGTTGAGAACGTACTCGTCTCCCTCACGCCGGGCCCGCATCGTCATGCCGCCCGGATCCGAACCGGCCCCCGGCTCCGTCAGTCCAAAGGCCGCCAGCCACTCGCCCGTCGCGAACTTCGGCAGCCACCGGCGTTTCTGCTCCTCGCTGGCCCCCACCAAAATAGGCGTCAGGCCCAAGTCGTGCACGGCCACGAGGAGCGCCGCGCTGGCATCCACCTTGGACAGCTCCTCGACGACGAGCACCCGCGTCAGCGCCGAGGCCCCAATCCCGCCGTATTCCTCGGGGACCGGCAAGGCAAACAGCCCCGCCTCGGCGAAGACCCCGACCAGTTCCTCCGGAAACCGCTCCTCCTCGTCCCAGCGGGCCGCGTGCGGAGCGATCTTCTCTTTCGCCAGTTCCCGCACCATGGCGACGATCTGCCGCTGCTCATCGTTGAGCAGGAAATCCACGCTGCTCCCTCCTCGGCTGTGCGATCCTCGGCGCCCGTGCTTTAGCCCGCGGCGCTCGCCGGGGCCGCAGCCTCCGCCAGCGCCTCCGCGACGAGCTCCGCGAGATCCCGCGTCGCCACGGGCCGCTCGGCTCCCTGCTCGGTGGCGACGGTGTTGAGCCCGTCCTCCATCATGAGCATGCAGAACGGGCACGCGGTGCAGACGGTTTCCGCGCCCGTGGCGGCCACCTCCCGGGCGCGCTCGACGTTGATGCGCTTGCCCGGCTCGTCATCCATCCAGTAGCGGCCGCCGCCCGCGCCGCAGCAGAAGCCCTTTTGCCGCGACCGCTCCATCTCCACCCGCTCGGCGCCCAATGCGTCCACCACCGCCCGGGGTGCGTCGTACTCCTTGTTGTAACGACCCAGGTAGCAGGGGTCATGGTAGGTAACCTTCTCGAGCCGGCCGGGCTGGATGGGAAGCCGGCCGCGATCGATGAGATCCTTGATCAGCTGGGTGTGGTGGATGACCTCGTACTCCCCGCCGAAGTCGGGGTACTCGTTCTTGATGGTGTTGAAGCAGTGCGGGCACGTGGTGACGATCTTCCTCACGCCGTAGTTGTTGAAAGTCTCGATGTTTTGCCGCGCCATCATCTCATACAGGTACTCGTTGCCGATACGGCGCGCCGGGTCGCCCGTGCACGTCTCCTCTTCGCCCAGCACGGCGAAGTCGAGCCCCGCGGCGTGCATGATCTTGGCCATGGCCCGTGCGATCTTCTGCGCCCGCTCGTTGAACGCCACCGCGCACCCGACCCAGAACAGGTACTCCGCCTGCCCCACGTCAGCCAGTTCGCGCACGTAGGGCAAGTCCGCATACCAATCCCGCCGCGACGCCTGCGCGCCCCGGAACGGGTGGCCGCGGTCTTCGATGCCCTGAACGGCCGCCTGGGCGGTTTCCGGAAACTCGGACTCCTCCATCACCTGGAAACGCCGCAGGTCGACGATTTTCGCCACGTGCTCGATCTCGACCGGGCAGTTGGTGACGCAGGCGTGACACGTCGTGCAAGCCCACAAGGTTTCCGGGTCGATGGAAGTGCCGATGATAGGCTGCGGCTCCAGTTCCCGCTTCGACCAGGGCGTCCCGCCGATCTCCTCGCTCAGCTGCCGCCGCATGTCGAGGATGAGCATCTTGGGATTGAGGGGCTTGCCGACGGCATACGCCGGACATACCGCCTGGCAGCGGCCGCACTCGGTACAGGCGTCCAGGTCGAGCAAGTCCTTCCAGTCGAAGTCCCGCAGCGTCTTGACGCCGAGCACCTCGGTCTTTTCCATGTCGATGGGCTCAAGCCGCCCCGCAGGCTTGAGGTTTCGGGTGAAGATGCTGGCCGGCGAGGTGAAGATGTGCATCATCTTGCTGAAGGGAATGTAGCCGATGAACACGTACGAGACGAGCATGTGGAACCACCAGAGGAAGCGGTGAACGGCCAGCTGCGTCCCGTATTCGCTTACGCCGAGGGCGACAAGGCCGCGGCCGACGGCAAGCCCCACCGGGCTCCAGGAAGCCCACGGGTCGCTGGTGGCCACCAAACGCAGACCTTCCACGAGAAACCCAGTAACGATGACCGCCAGCAAGGACACGAGGAAGAACCCGTCCTGCCACAGGCCGTGGGTCAGGCGGGGAACTCTCACGACGTAGCGCCGCCAGAGGGCGATCAGGAGCCCAATGACCGCCCCGACACCGAAAATGTCCAGGATGAGCGACTGGAAGATGAGGTAAAACCAGCCCTGCATGATGGGGATGCGCAGGTCGGCCTGGATAAAGACGACGGTCGTGCCGATGAACAGGATGACGAAACCCCACGAGATCAAGATGTGGAACAGGCCCGCCTGCCGGTCGCCCGCCCGCAACTGCTCCTGGCCGACGGCGTCGGCAAAAAAGCCCCGGAGCCGCTCCCGCCAGTTGTCCGTCCGCTCGACGGGCTTGCCCGTGCGCCAGCGCCGGACGTGATTCCAGACGCCCAAGGCAAACGCGGCCGCCATGGGAAGCAGCAGGGCGTACGTCATCCAGATATGCCGTATATTCCAAAATATCTCTCGAGTGGGGGTCTCCTGCATCGTGCGCTCCACTCCCCGGGCGTCCCCCTCCCGCCCGCCGGGCCGCCGCATCTGGCAGCGCTTCCGGCCGGGCCTGAGAGGGATGTGGTGAGCCCGGGCGGCCTGCAAGCCGCCCGGGCGAAGCGAACAGCGGGAGGGCCTCAGGCGCCCTTGATGCGGCGCAACTCCGCCAGAAATGACGGCAGGACGTCCTTGTAGTCGCCGACGACGCCGATGTGGGCGACGCGGAAAATGGGCGCCTCGGGATCTTTGTTGATGGCCACGATTGTCTTGGACCCGGACATGCCGGCTACATGCTGGCTCGCGCCCGAGATGCCCACGGCGATATAGAGATCCGGCGCCACCGATTTGCCGGTCTGGCCCACTTGATGCGCCGGGGAGATCCACCCTGCGTCGACCGCGGCCAGCGACGCTCCAACGGCGCCGCCGAGGAGCTGTGCGATCTCCTCAAGCTGCGCAAAGGGCTCCGGCCCCCCAAGGCCCCGGCCGCCGGACACGACGACGGGGGCGTCCTCGAGGCGGACCCGGCCCGAACTCTCCTCACGCTTGCGCTCAATAACCCGCACGGGGCCGGCAGCCACCTGCACGGCCACCTCCTCCACGGACCCCGAGCGTCCCGCCTCGGGCGCCGGTGCCTCCATGGCCCGCGCCCGCACGAGGGCAACCTGCACCGCGGTCTTGGCAGCAAGCCGCGCCATCGCCTTGCCGCCGTACACCGGCTTCGTCATGACGAAGCGGCCGGCTTCGTAATCGACGGCAACGCAGTCGGTCACAAGCCCCGCGCCGAGCCGGTGGGCCAGCCGGGGTGCAACCTCCCATCCGAGCCGGTCGCCGGGCACGAGCACCAGCGCCTCGCCTGCCCGATCGCACACCGCCTTGGCCGCGGCTACGTAAGCGTCGGCGTCGGCCTCCCGTAAGGCCGGGTGATCCACCGTCAGGACCCGATCCGCTCCGCACTGGACCATGCCTTGGGCGGCGCTCGCCGCCGCGCCCAAGGCGCCCGCGATGACCTGGCCGCCGCTTTGATCCGCAAGCCGGCGCGCGCCGCCGAGCAGCTCCCGCACGGCCGCCGAAGGGGTTTGCCCGTCGCCTCCCCAGCCAATGACCACGATGTTCATCTCAGATCACCTTCCGCTCCACAAGCTTGCGGGCCAGGTTCGCGCCCTTCTCGGCCCCGTTCTCGCCTTCGATGAACTCGCACTCTGACTTCACTTCGGGGATGAACAGATCCAGCACTTCCAAGCGGTTGGCCGCCTCGCCGGACTCATCCGGGCCAAGGCCGAGATCCGCCGCGCCGTACGTCGTGATCGGCTTGCGGTTGGCCATCATGATGTCCTTGACCTTGGGCAGCCGCGGGACGTTGTCGGTGGCGTTGGTGATGCTGGCTACACAGGGCCGGGGCGCCTCCACCACCACGATGCCGCCGTCGGCTTCGCGCTCAAGCCGCAGGCCCGCGCCCTGGGCGTCGAGGCGGGGCACAAAGGGGACGAAGGGCATCTTGAGCTCCTCCGCGAGCAGAGCACCCACCTGGCCGAAGTCCCACTCGCCGGATTGCCGCCCGGTGAGGACAAGATCCACGCCACCGAGCTTGCGGATGGCCGCAGCCAGGATGCGCGCGGTCACCGACGGCTCGTTGGCTGCAAATTGGCTCTCGTCGATGAGCACGGCCGCGTCCGCCCCCATGGCGAGCGCCCTTCGCAGAGCGTCCTTGGCCTTGTCCGTGCCCAGCGTCAGCACGGTGACCTGCCCGCCGTGGCGCTCCTTGAGCTGGATGGCGACCTCCAGGGCGTTGAGGTCAAAGGGGCCGATGACCATGGAGGCGCCGCCGGCGTCCGCCACCTTTCGCTCCCGGTCGATCTTAAACGCCCGGGGCGAGATCTCGGGGTCCAGGATCTGCTTCACACAGACTGCGATGTGCATCCTACCGTCCTCCTTCGTTGAGCAACCCCTTCAACAGTACTTCGAGAAACAGTTCCGTTATTTCCTGCGGCGACATGCGGCCCGCGGAGGAGTACCACTGGGAGAGCCAGTTGCACGCGCCAAGGATTAACAGGCCGGCCACCGCCGGATCGACAGCCTTGAACTCGCCCGACTCCACCCCTTGACGCACGATGGCCTCGAAGCGGATCCGGTAGGCGCGGTTGGTGGCGCGCACCGCCTGGCGCAAGTGCTCGGGCAGCGACTCCACCTCCCGGAGATAAAGGGCAAACATGTCCGCATGGTCGATGATGGCCTGCAGGTGGGCGGCAATGGCCAACCGGAGCCGATCGCGCGCGCTTCCGGGACTGGCTGCAATCTCCTCGAGCCGCCGGGCATGGGCGGCGATGGTGTACTGATAAGCGGGCACCAGAAGGTCCTGCTTGGACTTGACGTAGTGGTAGAGGCTCGCCTTCCGCAATCCCATGGCGTCCGCGATGTCCTGCATGGACGTGGCGCGGTAGCCCTTCTCGCGGAACAGGCGCAGTGCGGTTTCCAGAAGCTCCTCGTAGCGGCCTCGGCCAGGCCGGCGCATGGTCAGGCCACCCCCGGCAACGTGCCTACCGACCGATTGGTAGGTGCGCGTTCAGTTTATGAGAAGTCGAAAGGATTGTCAACCGAAGGCACGAACTATAGCTTATAACAGTGACGCCGCAAATCCTTTAGGTCGCGCCGCCGCGCCCGGGCGCCGGCCGCTGGAAGGGGTGGAGCCATCGTGCAGCCTGCGCCGCGCTGGGAGACCACCGGTCCCCGCCTCTTTTTCGAGGAGGCGGAGCGCCGGCGGGACCGGATCGCGATGCGCCACAAGGTTTTCGGTCTTTGGCAGCCCATCACCTGGGGCGAGTA
The DNA here is from genome assembly GCA_937916565.1 of uncultured Bacillota bacterium. Taxonomy (GTDB): domain Bacteria; phylum Bacillota; class Limnochordia; order Limnochordales; family ZCTH02-B6; genus ZCTH02-B6. Next base: position 6,784 of record CALFSR010000062.1, read on the forward strand.
CGCCCACAAGGTGCGGCTCAACGCCCACGGGCTGCTGGCCCTGGGGCTGAGCTACGGCGATCGGGTCGGCCTGATCGGGGAGAACCGGCCGGAGTGGCTTTACGCGGACTTGGCCATCCAGTCCGCGGGCGGCGTAACCGCGGCCATTTACGCCACCAACAGCCCGGAGCAGTGCGAGTACATCCTGGCCCACTCCGAGTCCCGGTTCTGGTTCGTGGAAAACGAGGAGCAGCTTGACAAGTTCCTGCAGATCCGGGACCGGCTGCCGCACCTGGAAAAGGTCATCGTCATGGACACCGAGGGCTTGCGGGAGTTCCATGACGAGCGCGTCATGAGCATGGCGGAGCTCGAGCGCCTCGGAGAGGCGTATGCGGCGCAGCACCCCGGGGCCCTGGAGGAGCGCCTGCGGATGGGCAAGCCCGACGACGTCGCCCTGCTCATTTACACCTCGGGCACGACGGGACCGCCCAAGGGCGCGATGCTCACCCACCGCAACTGCCTCTGGACGGCGGACGCCCTCGGCCGGGCCAATCCTATCCGGGAAGACGAGGAGACGCTGTCGTTTTTGCCCCTCTCGCATATTGCGCAGCGCATGGTGTCGGTGTACCTGCCCCTTTATTGGGGATTCACCGTCAACTTCTGCGAAAACACCGACACGGTGCTGGAAAACATGCGGGAGATCTCACCGACGCTCATCTTCGCGGTGCCGCGCATATGGGAAAAGCTGTACTCCGGCGTCGAGCTGCGGATCAAGGACGCGGATTGGTTTAAGCGAGGCGCCTACCGCGTCGCCGTCAACATCGGCCGGCGCCACGCGAGGGCCCGGCTTTTCGACGGCAATGTCCCTGCCGGTCTCAACCTGCTCTACTGGCTCGCCCGCGTCTTAGTGCTCCGCCCGCTGACGCGCCGGCTCGGCCTGGACCGGGCGCGGTTCGTCATCTCGGGCGCGGCGCCCATCAGCCCCGACGTGCTCCTGTATTTCCACAGCCTAGGCGTCCCGATCCGGGAGGTGTACGGCCAAACCGAGGGGTCCGGCCCGACGACGATTCACCACCATGACCGGATCAAGTTGGGTACCGTCGGAAAGCCGCTGCCGGGCGTCGAGGTGCGCATCGCGGAGGACGGCGAAATCCTGGTCCGGGGCGGCAACGTCTTCCCCGGCTACTTCAAGGACCCTGAAGCCACCCGAAGCACGCTCGCCGATGGCTGGCTGCATTCGGGCGACGTGGGCGAAATCGACGAGGAAGGGTTCCTGCGCATCACCGACCGCAAGAAGGACCTGTTCATCACCGCCGGCGGCAAAAACATCGCGCCCCAGTACATCGAGAACAAGCTCAAGTTCAGCCCCTACATCAACGACGCGGTCGTCGTCGGCGACGGCAAGCGCTACATCACGGCCTTGATCGTCATCGACGAGGAGAACGTCAGCAAGTGGGCCCAGGACAATAAGATCCCGTACACCACCTACACCGACTTGTCCCAAAACCCGCAAGTGCGGGAGCTGATTGAGCAAGAGGTCAACGCGGTCAACCGAACCTTGTCCAGCCCCGAACAGGTCAAGAAGTTCGCGATCCTGCCCAAGCGCCTCTACCAGGAGGACGGCGAGGTGACGCCGACCCTCAAGGTCAAGCGCAAGGCGATTATGGAGAAGTTCGCCGACATCGTCGCCGAGCTGTACGACGAAAAGCCCAAGCCCAAGGACGAGTCGACGGCGCCCGCGGCAGCCGGCTCACGGGCCGCGGGCTAGTTACCCGCGCCCGGGCCACATACGAGGTGATCCTCCGGTGACAACCCCGCAGCGCCCTTGGATTCGGCACTACCCGCCGGGCGTGCCGGCGAACCTGGAATACCGGGAAGAGTCCCTGGTCCAGCCGCTCATCCGGTCGGCGCAGGCCCATCCCGACCGGCCGGCGATGCTCTTTTTCGGCAAGCCGACCACGTACCGGGACCTCTTGGACGAGGTGCAACGAGCGGCGGGGGGCTTGGCCGCGCTTGGGGTGCGCAAGGGGGACCGGGTGGCCATCATGCTGCCCAACAGCCCCCAGTGCGTCGTCGCCTACTACGCGGTGCTCTGGCTCGGTGGCGTCGTGGTCATGGTCAATCCTCTCTACACCCCGCGTGAGCTCAAGACGCAGCTCGCCGACAGCGGCGCCCGGCACATCATCGCCCTGGACATCATGTACCCCAAGGTCGCCGAGGTTCGATCCGAAACGGCCGTCGAAAAGGTTGTCGTCACGGGACTGGCCGAGTACTTGCCCTTCCCGCTCAACCTGCTTTTTCCCATCCAGCTGCGACGGCAAGGCCAGGCGGTCAAGATCCCGGCGGCGCCCCACATCACCCGCTGGCGCGACCTGCTGGCGCACCCGCCGGCGGCTGCACCCGCCGCGGTCAACGCCAAGGAGGACCTGGCCGCCCTGCAGTATACCGGCGGCACGACCGGCGTGCCCAAAGGCGCCATGCTCACCCACTTCAACCTGTACGCCAACTGCGTCCAGATCGCGGCGTGGCTGAGCGAGTTTCAAGAAGACCCGTTCCGCGTCTTGGCCGCGCTGCCGTTCTTCCACGTCTACGGGTTGACGACGGTGCTCAACTATACCGTTTTTGGCGCCGGGACCATGATCCTTGTCCCCCGCTTTGACATCGAGCAGGTGCTCAAGCTCATCGAGCGGCACAAGCCCCATGTCTTCCCCGGCGCGCCCACGATGTACGTGGCGGTGCTCAACCATCCCCGGGCCAAGCAGGTCGACTTGAGCTCCATTGCCGCGTGCATCAGCGGTGCGGCGCCGCTTCCGGTCGAAGTTCAGACCGCGTTTGAAGAGCTGAGCGGCGGGCGCCTGGTCGAAGGCTACGGCTTGACGGAGGCGTCGCCGGTCACCCACGCGAATCCGGTGTGGGGCCACCGCAAAATCGGCAGCATCGGGGTGCCGTGGCCGGACACCGACTGCCGCATCGTCAACCCGGAAACCGGCGAGGACGTCCCGGTGGGCGAGCCCGGCGAACTGCTCATCCGCGGCC
>CALFSR010000063.1 GCA_937916565.1 uncultured Bacillota bacterium
AGCTGATGCTGCGGGCGCTGGCCGGGGGCGACCAGGTGGCCGCCGGCGTGGGCGGGGCCTACAACGGACCGGGCGACGCGGATCTCGCGTTGACCGTGGCCGGGTCGGTTTCCATCAATCTCAACCGCAACACCGTGCGGGCCGCCATGGACGGCGCCGCCCAGACCGGCGGCCAGGCTGAACTGACGGCGTACAACCGTCTCCGCATCCAGGCGGGGGCCGGGTCCCTCGTCGCCGGCGGGCAGGCGGGCTTCGGCGCGGCGGTGAGCTACAACGAGGTCGACAACACTACCGAGGCCGCGGTGCGCGGGTCGACCCTGACCGGTTTGGCCGGCTTGCGGGTGCGGGCCGTGGCCGGGACCCGCGTCGCCACGGGCGGCGGGATGGGGGCGTTTGTGACCGACCAGAACGGCCGGTCCTACGCCGGGGCGTTTCTCATCACCCCGGTGACGGGCACAACGTCGGCCGTGGTCGAGGACTCGATCGTTGCCGGCGCGACGGGCAGCGTCACGGTGGAGGCGACCGACGCGGGCAACGACGCAGAACTCGACGCCGTCATCGACGCGAAGGACTGCACGGGGCCCGACTGCCCGGAGGAGGAGCCTTTCGATTTCACCGCCGCGCAGGTGCGGGACGGGGCCACGGCCCCCGACGGGGCGACATCCATCGTGGCCGTGGCGGGCGTCCTTCAGGGCGGCACCAGCAACCTCGGCACGTCGTTTACCTACAGCGAGATCGCCCACACGGTTACGGCGTCCATCACGAACTCCGGCATCAGCACCGGCGGCGACGTGCTGGTGCAGGCGACGTCGCAGGCGGACATCTTCTCCTTAAGCGCCGGCGTCGGCGTGGCCGCCGGCCCCCGGGCGCAGCTTAGCGGCGCCGGGTCGGTGACGGTCAACAAGATCAGGACGACGACGTCCGCGGTCATCCGGTCCGGAGCCGGAAATGCCGCAGCGGGGGATGTCGGAACGCAGGATCCGGGAGCGACGGACACCGGCGAGGGGCACATCGCGGCGGGCGCCGTCACCGTGAGCGCCGTCGACAAGGCCAAGGGATGGACGCTGGCCGGTCAAGTTAACGTGAGCACCGGCGGCTTCGCCGCGGGCTTGGCCGTCGCCCATCAAGACGCGGCCAAAGAGACGACCGCCGCCGTCTGGGACGTGGACGTGGCCGCCGCGGGAGCGATGACCGTGGCGGCGCGAAGCGAGACCGAGCTTAGCACCTTCGCCGCCGCGGCGGCCGTGGCCGAAGGCAACGCGGTCGCGGGCTCTTCGGCGTCGGCGGTCGTGGGCAACAAGACGGCGGCACAGGTGGGGTCCGGCACGGGCAAGACGGCGGCTGCCGCGGCGCTCTCGGTGCAAGCCGCCGACGCGAGCTCCTCCCTGGCCGCCGCCGGCCAGGTGGACGTCTCCTGGGGAGGGGCCGCCGCCGGCGCTGCCGTGGCGGTGCACCTGCTAGGCAACGAGACGACGGCCCGGGTCGAGGGCGTGACCGTGAACGTGGGGCAAGGCGCCCTGGAAGTGGACGCGGCCAACACGTCGGCCCTCAAGACCGTCGCCGTGGCCGGCGACTTCGCACCGGGCGCCGCGGGCGCCGGCTCCGTGGCCTGGGCGGAGATCGCAAACACCACCGCGGCCATGGTGGCCGGCGAGCCCGGCGGCTCCACCCCCAGCGTCACGGCCGGCTCCATTTCCATCAAGGCGGAGGACGTTTCCGCCATCGACACGTTGGCGGGCCAGGCCGCCGTGAGCTGGAGCGGCTCCGCTTCGGGCGGCGCAGCGGTGAGCTACAACAAGATCGGCAACAGGACGCATGCCGCGGCCTACGGTGTCTCCGTGACGGTTCCCGGCGGGGCTGCCTCGATCCACGCCGCCAACCGGTCGCAGCTTAGGGCCCTGGGCGCGTCGGGGGGCTTTGGCAGCTGGGCCGTGGGCTTTGCGGTCGCCATCGCCCGCGTCGACAACGAGACCTTGGCGGACGTGGCGGCGGGTACGTGGCAGGTCGGGCGACTCGACGCGGCCGCCGACGACGAATCCGGCGTAGACGCCGGCGCGTTCCAGGCCCAGGCGGCCACCGGCGCCGGGACCGTGGGCGGCGCCGTCGCCTACGCGAACGTGGGCAACACGACCCGGGCCACCCTCCTCGACGCGGACGTGACCGCGCGGGAGAAGGTGTCCGTCGCCGCCTCGAGCAAAAGCAGCCTAAACGTCACCGGGGCCGGGCTCGGCGTTGCGGCCAAGGGCGTGCTGGCGGGCTCAGGCGCGTCGAGCACGGTGGCCAACACCACCGAGGCGATCGCGGGCAGGCAGGGCGGGGACTTTTGGGTGCGCCCGGACACGGACAGCCCCGGCAGTTACCCCGAGGTGGAAATCGCCGCGTCCGATGAATCCTCCGTCCGCACCCACGCGGGCGAGTTCGCCGGGGGCTTCGGGGCCGCCGGCTTGGGCGCGGGCGTGAGCGTCAACCGGATCGGGAGCACCGTACGGGCGCACCTAGCCGGCACCGGCAACGGCGCGGTCCGCGCGGCCAGCCTGCTGGTGCGGGCGGTTTCCGTCCAGGCCATCGAGACTATCGCCGCGGGCGCCGGCGCCGGCGCCAATGCCGGCCTCGCGGGCTCAAGCGCGACCAACTTCATCGACAACAATACGGAGAGTTTGATCGACGGCGGCGCGCGGGTCGTGGCCGAAAACGACGTGGGCGTCACCGCCGAAAGCCACGACGTGATCACCAACGTGGCCGGGGCGGCAGGCGTAGGGTTGTCCGGAGCCGGCGCGGGGCTTTCCATCAGCGTCAACCAGATCGAAGGGCGTACCCTGGCCGCCGTACGGGGCGAGGGGACGTCGGTCACCGCGCTGGCCAAGGGCGGCAGCGGCCTCAAGGTGGCCACCGGGCGGCTGCGGGAAGAGATCGATCTCAAAAGCCTGGTCGACTGGGACAGCTTTGACCCGGCCTCGGACTGGCGGCCTCCGGTGCGGGACCTTTTGGAAACCGAACAGGTGCGGGGCGTGGCGGTGAACGCGTCGTCCACCCACAGCATCCAGGCGTTCACCGTCAACGCGGGCGTCGCCGCCGGTGCCGGCGTCGCCGGCAATACGACTACCAACATCGTGGGCGGAGCCACCAGGGCCCTGGTGGCGGACGGGGCACGCGTCAATCCCGCAGGCAACCAGGCCGCCGCCGGCGGGGAACAGGCGGTGAGCGTCAAGGCCAGCGACCACGCCTACGCCCATTCCCTGGTTGGCGCGCTGGGAGCGGGCGGCAGCGCCGGCGCCGGCGTGGCGGTGCTGGTCAACGCCTTCTCCCGGGATGTGGAGGCGGCCGTCAGCGGCAGCCAAGACGTCCAGGGCAAGAAGGCCGTCGTCGTTGACGCCCGGTCCACCCAGGGCGTGTCGGCGGTGGCCGCGGGCGCGGGCCTCAGCGGCGCGGGCGGCGGTGCGGGCACCGTCAATGTAGCTACCTTTACGGGCACCACCGCGGCCCACATCGACGGCTCCATGGTGGCCGCAGGCGACGTCGCCGTCGACGCGGGCCAAGCCAACCGCCTTTTCTACGCGACGCCGTCGGTGGCGTTAGGGCTTGGCGGCACCGCCGCGGCCGCGGTGAGCACGGGCGTCATGACCGGCGGGACCCGGGCGTATGTTACGGGGTCGACGCTCGGCGCGACCGGAAACGTCTCCGTGAACGCGGCCAGCCGTTCGGAAATGGACAACTTGAGCATCGGCGCCGCCGGCAGCCCGTCGGGTTCCTTTGCCGGCAACGTGGTCGTGAACGTCATCGCCCGGACCACCGAGGCGTACGCCGAGTCCTCCACCGTCGCGTCGGGGGACGCCCGGGCTTCGTCCGCGTCGGTGACCGCCTCCGATGACGTGGACGTGACCGGCAAGGGCGGCGCCTTTGAGCTGGGCACGGTCGGCGTCGGCGCCACCGCCGTCGTCACGTCGATCCGCAACGACACCTCGGCCCGGCTCGACGACGCCGCCGTGTACACGAGCGGCGACGTGCAGGTGGACGCGCAGGCGTCGCGCAGCGTGGACGCCCTGGGCGCGGGCGGGACGCTGGCGCTAGATACGGCCATCGGCGGCGTGGCTGTCGTCACGCTGATCGGACAACACATTTCCCCTGACGACACCGGCGCGGCGGGAGCGCTTGAGGAGCTCACCGCCGGCGGCGGCGGCACCTTGGGGCTCGTCGAGCAGGCGGGCACCGGCGAACGGATCGGAGCCGGCCAGGGCGATGCGGGCCACGGCTTCGGCATAAACGATGACGAGCGCAGCTCCGTCAACGAAGCGGCCAAAGCGACGGTCGCCGCCCATATCACCGGCGACGGCCGGCCGAGCGGCACGTCGGCCGTCATCGCGAGCGGCACCGTCGTCGAGGCGGGCGGCAGCCTTAATGTCCGGGCGGACGAATCGGTGCGGGTAAGCGCGGTGGCGGGCGAAGGCGCCGCGGCGGGGGTGTCCCTGGGCGGCGCGGTCAACGTGGCCCGCGCGACGCTGAATGCGGCGGCCCTCGTGGACGGCGACGCGCGCCTTGCCGCCGGCAGCGTGGCCATCGGCGCTTCCACCACCGGGGCCGGGAGCGGCCCGTGGGCCGTCGACGTCAAGAGCTACCAGGGCGGCCTGGGCGCAGTGACCCTGGGCGCTGCCGTGGCCGACGCCGCCGTGTCCAGCAACGCTACGGTTCAGGTGGGCGCCGGGGCGATGGTTGCGGCGACGGAGTACGGTGTCTTCTTGTCGGCCGACGACACGGTGGACGTCAACGCCCACGCGGAAGGGTACATGGGAGGCGCGGCCGTCGCCGGGCTCGTCTCGGCCGCAGCCGGCAAGACCGGCACGACGGCCGCGGCTATAGGCGGCACGGGGGCAGGCGACGCCGCCACAAGCGTTGCTTCCGGGCAGGACGGCCTCCAGATGATGGTGCAGCGGTCGGGCAACGTGGCCAGCTTGGCCCAGGCCGGCGCCGGCGGCGTCGTGGGGACGGTGGCGGCCGCCTTTGCCGCGTCGGAGGACGCGGGCGCGGCGCAGGCGGTTATCGGGCACAACGTGACGGTGGATTCGGGCGCCGCCGCCGTGCAGCTGCAGGCGCTGGCCATGCCGCAAGTGGAAGCGGCGTCCCGGGGCTACGGCGGGGCCGTTTTCGGGCAGGTGGGCGCTTCGGAGGCGCGAGCGACGGCCAAGCCGCAGGTGCAGGCCGCTATCGGCTCGGGTGGCAGCGTGAAGGCGCGCCAGCTCACCCTCATGGCGTACGCGGGCACTCCAGGCACCGAGCCCATGGCGAGCAGCGGCGCCGAAGCCGTAGGCCTCGGGCTCGCGGGCGCGGCGGTGGACGCTGCGACGAGCACCGCGAGCACGGACGTCACGGTGGAGGCCGGGCTCGGCTCATCCCTCGACATCGCCGGCGACGTGGCCATCCTGGCGAGCTATACGGGGGCCGCGCGGGCCAATGCATCCGGCGTCACCGCCGGCCTGCTGGCGGCGCTTGGTTTCAACACGGCCCGCACCGAGCACACAAGCCGCGTGGCGGTCATCGTGTCCGACGCCGTCTCCGGCACCGTCGGCGGCACGCTGGACGTGAACGCCGTCGGCCGCAGCGATTCGCTGGCGAACGCGTCGTCAGGCAGCGGCGGCCTTCTCACCGGCGCTTCGGCCAAGTCGGACACGGACACGGGCGCCTCGACCCGCCTTGAGATCGGCTCGATCGGCGGGCTGACCGCCGGCCGCATTTCGCTCATGGCGTCGCACACGACCACGTTCAACAGCCTGGTGGATTCCGTCAAGGCGTCGGCGCTGGGCAAAAGCGGCGCGCACGCGGACAACCGCGTCGCGTCGGTGGTGGAAACCGTCGTGCGGGACAACGCCCGGCTGAGCGCAAAAGCCATCGACGCCCGGGCGTACAACGAGAGCGCAAAGATGCTGGACTCCGGTTTCAACGCCGACGCGGGATCGGGCGGCGTGGCGGACGACTCCGCGGTGAGCAGCGAAACCGCCATCGATCACCAGACCCGTGTCGCCGTCGGCAGCGGTGCGGCCATCGCGGTCACCGGGGCGGACCGGACGGCCAACACGGCGGACTTTTCCGCCATGAACAAGATTACCGCCTTGGACCGCACGCGCCTTGACGCGGGCGGCGCCGTCGAGATCGCCAAGGCCGAGTCCATCATCGACGTCACCCGCAGCCTGGCCGAGGTGAACGTCGCAAGCAACGCGGCGCTGGACGCCTCCGGCAACCTGCGCATCGCGGCGGGCGGCGACATCTTGGTTTCAACGAGCGCCAACGCCAAGACGTACGGCCTCGCGTCCTCAGCCGCGGGGGCGTCCCGCTCCAGCATCAACGCGGCCAACACGGTGCGCATCGGCGGCGGCGCAAGGCTCACGGCCGGCGGCGACATCCACGTCTACGCCGCGCAGGACGTGGACGGCAACGACAGCGACGTACAGGCCGTCGCCCGGACGGACCTGTACAACAAGACGGCGATCCCCATCAAAACCGACCCTCAGGCGGACGCCACGGTCAACTACTCCTACGGGATCGAGATCGCGCCGGGAGCGGCCGTCAAAGCGGTCGGCGACGTGAGCTTGCTGGCCAAGAACGGGGCGATCGTGGCCGACGGCAAGGGCGAGGGCAAGGACCTTTACCGTGAGCTCGCGGAGGAGGTGGCAGACGCCTTCGCCAAGCTCATCGGCGCGGGCGACATCTCCCTTTCCATCCACGGCGGCCGCAGCGTCAAGACGGGCGCGAGCTCCGTGACCGTGGACGGCACCGTCCGGGCGGGGTCCAACAACCAGCAGAAACTTGTCTTTCGCGCCGACGGCAGCCTGGAGGCCAAGACCGACGGCATCGACTACGTGATCCGCCGGGAGAACCTGGTCACCGGCATGAAGGAGCGGCTGCAGGAGCTTTACAACCTGCGCATGGCCTACCACGACGACACCACGGCGCGGCTGGCGTACGAAGCCGAGATCAACCTCATCCTGCGCGAGCTCAAGGCCATGGGCTACACGGTCGTGCTCGTGGATGAGGAAACCGGCCGGTGGGAAGTGTCGGACTACGTCATTCCCGAGCTGGAAGTGGATTTCATCGTCGTTTCCGACACGTACGCCCGGGGCGGGGACATCCGCGTAACCGCCGACCACCTGGGCGGCAGCGGAGCCCTGCAGGCTCCCAACGACGCGGCGATCATCATCGAAAACAAGAGCCCCATGTTTGTCCGGGTGAGCAGCCTGACCGTCGAGGATCGCGGCGGCCACGTGTACTACAACGGCGTTTCCGTCAGCAGCGCCGCACAGGTGAGCGCCCTCAACGTGGCCGGCGGCGCGCCGGTGGACCTTGCCCTCGAGGCGCAAGGCACGTCGGCGGACCGGCCCAAGATTCAGATCGTCAATTCGTACTTGCCCCCGTCGGACGTGGGCGCGCCCGCACCGGACATCGAGATCACGGGCGATGTGCGCAACAACGCGGCCGGCGGGCTCGTCCACATCGACGCCGGCCGGGGCAGCGTCAAGATCCAGGGCGACGGCGGCAAGGCGCCGTCGGTTTCCGCGGAACGGGTGGAGATTCTCGCCGGCGGCAGCATCGTGCAGGCGTACGTGGACGGTTTCTCCTTTATCGGCGGCGACCCGAAGCTTAAGTGGCAGGGCGTCACCCAGGACAGCAACGACGTGCGCAACAGCGACGGCAGCCTCATCGCCGCGGAAGACATCGTCCTCATGGCCCGCTACCTAGTGCTGAACGGCACCATCCAAAGCGGCAAACCCGACTGGGCGCTCCGCCTCGATGCGTCCCTCGCGACGCTGGCGCAAGCGTACACGTTCATGTGGCAAAACCTCGGCAAGCCGCCCATCTCCGGCATGGCTGACCTTGCCCCTTGGGTGCTCCAGAAGTCCGACGACGGCAGCTGGGTCGCCTATTTCAATCCCGAAACGCAGCAGATCATCCTGGACAGCGTCCAGGTGCGCGGGGGCTATGTGGAGCTTCTGGGCGAGATCTTGAACACCAACGTGTGGAACGCAGGCAGCGCCGCCAACGGCCGCATCCTGGTGATGGACGGATTCGGCACCATCACCGTCCAGAGCGACCTGCCCTACGATTTGGTCGTCAACACCCTGGACACCGGCAACATCAACGGCATGGTGCGCATCACGGACCTCGGCAAGAGAAACGAGGACGGAACACCCCTCACCACCGTCTACCGGCGCGAGAGCGGCGTCGTGGTGGTGGAGGAGTGGTGGGCCAACGAGCTCAGCGGCAGGACGGTGACGTCGTCGCCCCGTTCCGGCGTCTACAACCCGGCGGCGGGCAAGCGTTACGTCTGGACGACGGGCCGGGACTTTACTGAGACGTGGGTCGGCGTCATCGAGAGCACTTCGGTCTTCTTTGACCTGATCCCGACGGGGACCGACGAGTACGACATCTGGATGGAGGCCGCCGTGGGCCAGGAGCGGCCCATGCCGGACGGCGAGTACGTGACGACGGCGCCGGGGCTGCCCAACTACCATTACAAGTCCGAGCGGCACGAGACCACGTCGCGGGAGTTCGTGGGGCGCGACGAGACCGTGACGTGCAACTTCAGCCTTTTCGGGGCGTGCGTGGGATCCAAGACAAAGACGATCCGGGACACGTACCGGCAAGGCGTGACGGAGGTCTACACGCATGCGCTGCGCGCGGACTACCCCGTCGACATCCAGTTCATCGGCCACGATGCGGATCCAAACGCCCTCTTTATCCAAGTAACGAACAAGGGCAACATCATTCTCAACGGCCGCATCGAGCACCTGGGCGCCGGCCGGGTTGAGTTGAGCTCGACCGACGGGACGATCGTCCAAGGGTCCGACTTGGCCATGGTGCGCAGCGGCGGGCACATGTCTTTCACGGCGCCGGGCGGCGTCGGCACGGAAACCGATCCGGTGCATGTGGACACCCCGGGCAGCGGGTACCTGATGGTGCTTTCGGCCGGCGGCGGCGCGCACCTGGCGAACCCCACCAGCGCCATCCGGATCGGCCTCATCTCCACCCCGGCCGGAAACGTCTCCATTACCGCCAACGGCGACATCACGCAGTCGGAGACGATGCCGCTGGCCATTTTGGCAAAGCGCGTCGACCTGCACTCAACGGGCGGCGGCATCAACCTGATGATCAACGCCGGCCAGGACACCTCCTCCGGCCTCAACGCGAGCGCCTTCGGGAATATCCACATCAAGCAGGCCGTCGGCGATCTGCGCCTCTACCGGGTGGAGTCTTTCGGCGGCGACGTGTATCTGGAAGTTGCCGGCGGCTCCATGATCGACGCCAACACGGTGGAGCAGCGGGACGAGCGGACCATCGAAGAGCTGGAGCTGCTCTGGGATGAGCTGCTTCTCGTAGGCGAGAGCGCGGAGCAGAGCGCCCGGGCAACCATCGAGGCGTACGCCAACCTCAAGCGGGCCGAGTACATGCACTACTGGGGCTTGCGGGGCGTGCGTCCCGTGCTGGACGAGAAGGGTGACATCACCGGCTATACCGCCAACCCCTACGACCCCGAGGCGGCCGGCGAGGAGCTCCGGCGGCTGCATGCCCTGTACGGCGGCACCGAGTACGACCCGGCATGGACGTACCAGGTGAGCGACGAGGAGCGGGCGCAGCTGACCCAGGGCCACGCCTGGACCAAGGATGAGCTCGGCAGCAGCCTGAGCCGGGGCATCCTCTTTAAGGAAACCGGGAGCACCGAAACGGTCATCCGCCAGCCCAACGTGGTCGGCCGCAACGTCGCGTTGGTGGCCAAGGACGGCAAGGTCGGCTCCGACGACAGCCCGATCGTGATCGATGGCAATGATCCCGACTTCCTCAAGAACAACGAGGCGGCCCGCATCGCCCTGGCCGCGGCGGAAGCCGACGACGTGATCGTGGACAACGAAACGCACCAGATCACGGTGCAGCAGCGGCGGGCCATCAACGTCGACGTCCGGGGCGCCTTGACGGTGCGGGCCGGCAGCGCGGCCTACATCAGCTCCCGTTCGCCGCTGTACCTGGACGAGGTGGAGTCGCGCCTCGGATCCGTCCGGGTCAAGGGGACCGAAGGTCTTTACGGCGTCGACGTCCACGACGGGACCCACGTCAACGTCCGCGGCTACCAGGCGGTCCTCGAAGGCGGCAACGGCCCCGTCGGCACCGAGGACAATCCCATCAACATGGTGCTGGTCGGCGAAGGGGTGACGGCCAGGGCCAACGGCGACATCCACCTCTCGACCCTGATCGTGGATCTCAACGTTGTCGAGATGTTCAGCCGGGGTCTGATCTCCCTCACCTCGGGCGGCGGCATCTTTGACGCCCGGGGCGACCGGCCCATGGCCATCGAGGGGACCGGCATCCGGCTCCAGGCGGAAGGAGACATCGGCACCAAGGACAACCCGCTGGTCATCCGCCTGACGGGCAGCGGGCGCCTGGAGGCCGAGGCCGGGAACGTGTGGATCTCCTCTCCCGCGCCGCTGGCCGTGGGAGATGCTTCGGCGGTGCCCGTGGGGGCGGTGCCGGGCACCGTGCACTTGCGCACGCCGGGCGACTTGACCGTGCATGGGCTCGTCCTAGGAAACCAGGTGGTCCTCGAGGGCGGCGCCGTCCTGCAGTCCGCCGCCGGCGGCATCACCGCCCGGAGTCTTGCGGTCATCGCCGCGAGGGGCATCGACCTGCGGGGCGAAAATGCCGTGGAGCAGCTTGCCGTCGCCAACGCCGCGGCCGCTCCGGTCTGGTTCAAGAACGCCGGGCCCAACCTGGCGGTCGTCTCCCTCATGCAAGCGGACGGCGGTTTCGTCTGGATCGAAACCTTGGGCGACCTCGACTACGAAGGCGACGACCCACGGTACGCGATCCTGCTGGGCGAGGACGGGACGACGGTGCTCACCACGACGCTGGTGGCCCCGGGCCCCAGGTACACGGTTCAGAGCCCGGTGGCTTTCAATCCGGTTCAGCAGCGTTACGCCGGGCCTGGCGCGGCGCCGTCCCTTTCCGCCATGGGCTCGTCCGCCGGGGACCCGGACGGCGAAGACGAGGAAGACGGCGAGGGTGAGGATGACGAGGCCGAGGATGGCCCGGCGGGCGAACGGGCCGAGCCCAGCGGGACTCGAAACGGCGGCGATGACGGGGAGGGCGAGATCGCATGACGCTTACGCTCCGTGGCCGGATTGCCGCCGTCGCCGTTGGATGCCTCCTATGGCTGGCCGCAGCGCTGGCTGTGTCCGCTCGTGCGGGCGCTGCGGATGATGGGGGCGTCGCCGCCCAGCAGGAGCATGTGATCCTGAGGCTGGAGGTGAGCCCTTCGGCGATCTTGTCGGATAACGAGATCGCCGTCATCCGGAACAAGTACGAGGGGACGCCGGTTTCCGTCGAGCGGCTGCAGGCGCTCCTGGCCGAGTTTGACGCCTTGTATGCCGGCAAAGGTTACCTCGCCGTGGCGACCCTTCCCGAGCAGACGCTGGAAGGGGGCGTTCTCCGCGTCGAACTCGTCGAGGCTCGCGTCGGGCGGATTCTTCTGGAGGGAAACCAGTCGACGCGGGACGATTACGTCCTCTCCCGGCTCGGCGTCGGCCCGGGCGACCTGGTGCATTTGGGGCGCCTGGATGAGGCCATCAGCTACTTCAACCGGACGAACGACGTAAGGCTGCACGCGCAGCTCTCCCCGGGCGCGGAGCCGGGCACCTCCGATGTCCTGATACTGGTCCACGAGCCGGCTGTCCGGGATCAGTGGCAGTTGCACCTTCACCCGCCCGGCGCGACGCAGAAGCACTGGAGCGGCTCCGTGACGTGGCACAGCAACAGCTTCACCGGCCGCCGGGACGTCTTGAGCGCGACCGCGGTGCACGGCTCCGGGACGTGGGCCGGTACCCTCAGCTACAGCGTCCCTCTCAGCCTCGAAGGCCTGCGCCTGGGGCTTGTGAACCACACGAGTTCCGGGGATGTGCTTAATCCCGACGGGAGCCCGACGCCCTTTCAACGGCGCGTCAGCCAGGCTGCAGTTAGCCTTAGCCAGCCGTGGCCGCTCACGGAGACCGTCACGACCATCGCGAGCATCGAGTGGCAGGCGCGGCGGACGGACGTGCTCGTGGCCGGCCATCCGCAGACCAGCGTGTCGGTGCGCAGCTTGACGGCCGGCTATACCGTGCAGTCGCAGCGGGCGGACCGGACGTGGGCGCTCCACCACGCGCTGCGGGGCGGCGTGTGGCGGTCGTCGTCGGGCGGGGTGGACCACGATCCGGTTTATTACCACAAGTACAACATGAGCGGCCAGGCGGTGGGGCCGGCGCCGGGCGCCGGGCGGTGGGCCGTGCGCGGGACGCTGCAGTACGCCTTTGACAAGTCCCTGCAGGAGGACGAGCGGTTTGCCCTGGGAGGCGTGCACACGGTGCGGGGAATCCGGGAGGGTGCCGTCCACGATCAGCGGGGCTACGCCGCGACGGTGGAGTACCGGTACGCATTGAATGAAAAGCTGGAGATCGCGGGTTTCCTGGACCACGGCCGCGCCTGGCCGGTCGCGGCACCGGGGGAGGAGGCGCCCGGGCAGTCCTTCACTTCGATCGGCCTCGGCCTGGACTGGCGGCCGGTGCCGAATGCGCTGGTCAGCGTCGTCATCGGCGTGCCCTTGGGCAGCGTCAACGACCAGGTCCGGGAACCGCTGCACGCCCAGGTGCGCATCGCCTTCTGATCGCTCCTGCCCACTTATGCCCACTCCTGCCGGATTCTGACCGCCTATGACTGGGCTGGTCGCCCGGGCGTGAACCAAACCGCCGGCCGGCTCGTCTACGGCTAACGACGGAGCGATTCCTGGCAGGCCTTCTCAAGGCCCAACATGCGCCCTGGAGGAAGCGGGACGGGAGTGGAGCGATTGAAGGGCAGAACTTGGATCATCGCGGCCGCCGTGGCCGTTGTCGCGATGGCAGCTATCGGGGTTTCGGGCATGCTGGGCGGGGAAACGTCCAGCCCGCCGTCGGTGCAGCAGCCTGCAGCGCCGCAAGGAACGGCGTCTTTGCCGCAGGCGCCCGTGGGCACCGCACAGACCGCGGCGGGCAGTCCGCAGGCGGGCACGGGATCACCGGCGGGTGCGGGTTTCTCCGCCGCCGCGCAAGACGTCGAGGGCGCGTACCGCTTGGTTCTGGTTCCCGAAGAGAGCGAGGCCCTCTACCGGGTGCGGGAGCAGCTGGCCGGCATCTCTTTTCCGATTGACGCCGTGGGGCGGACCCGGCAGGTGTCGGGTGCCGTCGTGTTTGACGCCCAAGGCCGTGTCGTCCCCGAGCTCTCCGTGGTGCGGGTGAACGTCAACTCGCTGCGCAGCGACGAGTCGCGGCGGGACAACTACGTCCGGCAAAATACCTTGCAGACGTCCCGCTACCCCGAGGCGGCGCTCGTCCCGGTGGAGGTGCAGGGCCTTACGTTCCCGCTGCCCGAGTCGGGCAGCACGCAGGTCACCATCACCGGGGACATGACCATCCGCAACGTGACCCGGCGAATCGTGTGGACGGGCACGGCGCACTTCGAGCCGGGAGGGCTGCGCATTGAGGCCGGCACGAGCTTCACGTTTTCGGAATTCAACCTTCAGCAGCCCCGTGCCGCCATGGTGCTGAGCGTGGCCGACACCATTCGCCTGGAGGTCAACGCCCGGCTCGTGCTGCAGAACGCAGGTTGAACCTGACATCGAAAGGCTAGTGAACCGTTTTCCATCAGTTTCCGTCCATAAAGGCGAAGCGCGCGTCTCGCGTTCACCGGGTCCGCGGGGGAGACGTTGGATGGCGGGCGGCGGTTTCACGGGCGCGGAGAGTGCGTAGGAGTTGGAAAACGGTGCCGGGAGACGAACCAGAACGGAGACGCAGGGAGAGGGACCAGATAGGGGTGAAGGAGCTTGCAGCAACGGATTGCGCGGCTTGTGGCGCTGGTGGTGGTGGCCGGTCTGAGCCTGTGGGCGGCTGGGCCTGCAGCTGCCGGTTATGAGTTCCACGTCGACGGTGCGAATAGCGAGGCCCGCTACCGGGTCCGGGAAGAATTGGTCGGCGTCGCGCTTCCGGGCGACGCGGTGGGGCGCACCAATTGGATTGCCGGGACCGCCGTGTTTGACGACGAAGGGCGGATCGTCCCGGAGCTCTCGGCCGTGCGGGTCAACATGGCCACGCTCCAGAGCGACCGGGAGCAGCGGGACAACTACGTCCGCTATACGACCCTTGAGGCGAGCCGCTGGCCGTACGCGGTGCTGGTACCCGTGGAAATCGCCGGCTTGCCGTGGCCGCTGCCGGAGGAAGGCTCCGTGCCGGTGACGGTCGTGGGTGATCTGACCATCCGGGACGTTACGCAGCGTGTGGAGTGGACGGGCACCGCCAGCTTTGAGCCGGGAGCCATGCGCATTCAAGCCCGGACCCAGTTCACCTTTGCCCAGTTCAACCTGCAGCAGCCCCGGGTGCCGCTCGTTCTGAGCGTGGAGGACGTCATCCGCCTGGAAGCCGACATCCGCTTCCAGCTGGCGGAACAGTGACCCGCCTGGGCTGCTCCCCGGCCGCGGCCGGGGAGCCTTTGCTTCGCCTCCTCGCGGCTGCCTTGCAGCCGCCCTCCTCACGAAACCGGCGCCGTCCTGCCGCCCCTCGCGGCCGGGCGGCGCCGGCTTTACGAGACAGCTCTCCGTAAGTATAAGGAAAACGGACGGGGAGCTGATCTGCTCGACCCGTCCGTCTTCCGCAAGTTCGTTGCTGGTGGCCCCGGCAGGACTCGAACCTGCGCACGCGGTTTAGGAAACCGCCGCTCTATCCCCTGAGCTACGGGGCCCTGGCCTGCAGGGCGCCGCGGTGGGCCGCGCTCGCCCTGCATCCCCTATACTATACCCCAGCGTTGCGCTTTAGGGCAACACGTACCAGATGAGCGCCCAGCGGCTAAGCTCGATGTCCGGGTGCGGGCCGAAGTCCAGCGTCTGCACGATGCTTTCGCCCGGCGCAAGGCCGTTGGGCGTCACGCCCTCAAAGGTGCCCATGGTCAGGAAGCGGCACGTCTGCGGGAGGTCCCGCAAGATGCAGTCGTTGAGCACCACGACCAGCAGGTTGAGGGACGGCGACCGCTGGCTGCCCAGGTTGGAGATGAGGGTGCGTACCAGCAGATTGCCGTTCTGGTCGTACACAACGCCGTCCGGAATGACCTGGAACACTAGCTGCGCCGGAGACTCCTCGGTCGTCGCCGGCACTTGCCCGGCGTCCTGAGCCAGCGCGGCCGCAGCCAGGCCAATGGTCATGAGCAGTGCAACGAGCGGGATCAACTTGTTCCGAAACACGTCGTTTCCTCCCGTTCCGTGGGTCTTGTCCCTAGCTTTCTCCATAGTTTTGTTACACCTAAGTCCTGTCCCTGCCGAGTTGTTGTCCGGTCTGCTTGCGAAGCCCCCATGTGTGGGTCCGCGCCTTTGCGGCCCCGGGCCTTCCCCCTTTGCCTGTACATGGTTTAGGAGGCGGGTGGGGGGGCGGAATCCGCGCTCCTTTGGGATAACCCACCGAAGCCACGACTTTCCACCCTTTAGGCTCCGACTCCTGCGCCCGCAAGACGTTGTCCCGCATCGCCCCGACGGTCGCTCAGACCGGCCAGTACATCGACTTTGGCATGCCCTGGCAAGAGCAGACCCTCATGATCGGCCAAGCGGTCGGCCGCACCGCGGAGGCGCGCGCAGCCGTCGCCGCCGTCGAAGCCCGCTACGAAGAGGTGCGCCGCACGCACCCCCAGTTTGCGGGCAAGAAGATCGTGCTCGCGGTTTGGCGCGAGGGCGGGCAGATCGGGCTCCTTTCCGAACAGGACGTCCGCAGCCGTGTCTTCACCGAGCTTGGCTTCGTCGTGCCCGGCAGCTTTGATCCGCTTTTCGGCGACCAGTTCTACGCCTTCATCAGCGCCGAGCAGCTGCGCCTGTTCGAGGAAGCGGACGTGGTCGTCTGGCACCAGATGGCATGGTCGCCCGGCCGCGACGCCATTGAACAGCACCCGCTGTACGCTTCGCTGCGGGTGGCCCGGGAAGGGCGGCACATCTTTTTAGAGGGCGACGTGGACGACGCCTTGCAGTTTGGCACCGTGCTGAGCCTGCCATACCTGCTCGACCGCCTTGTGCCGATGCTCGAGGGCGTTCTCCCGGCCGACCGCTGATCGGCCTACAAACTCGCCCCGCCGTCGATGACCAGGTCGTGGCCGATCAGAAACCGCGCCTCATCCGACGCGAGCCACAGCACCGCTGCCGCGATCTCCTCCGGAGCGGCTACGCGACCGGCAGGGATTGCCCCCCGGACGCGCTCGTCGCGCTGGGCTCTGGTTTCCCCGGGCAGGAGCGACATCTCCGTGTCGACGAGGCCGGGGCTGACGGCGTTGATGCGGATGCCGTCTCCCGCACACTCGAGGGCTGCCACCCGGGTCAGTGCGCTGACGGCCGCCTTGGAGGCGGAGTCAGCGCTCAAGAACGGAATCGCCTTGTGCTGGCCGATGTTGGCAGCCATATTGACGATGGCGCCGCCGCCTTGCCGCCGCATCAAGGCGATTTCGTACTTCATGCAGGTCCAGACGCCGATGAGGTTTGTGTCGATGACCTGAGACCACATTTCCCGGGAAGTCCCCGTCAGGGGTCCGGGAGCGCCCAGGATGCCGGCATTGTTAAAGGCCACGTCCAGCCGGCCGTAGCGGCTGGCGATGCCGTCAACGAGCCGGGCCACGTCTTCCTCGCGGCTTACGTCCACGGTTGCCGCCTCGCCCACGCCGCCTGACGCAGCGATGAGCGCGGCGGTTTCGGTGGTGGCCCCGGGGCGCCGCCCGGCCACGATGACCGTTGCTCCTTCCCGGGCAAAGGCGACGGCCGTCGCCCGTCCGATCCCCGAACCGCCACCCGTGATCAGCACGACTTTTCCTTCGAAACGCCGCACCACGTGTCACCCTCCTTCATCGTTCTCATCCGTGACTGGGCCGCCTGGCCCGGGGCGCTCGCGGCCGCCGCCAGGACGATGGCGGCCAAGGACAACAGGCGCTCCTTGCCCCGGAAAAACTTGAGCGGCAGCAGGGGGGAGGCGGTGCGCGCCTCCACCGCGGCCAGCAGGCCGGCGGCCGCCAAGCCGCTTCCGGTCCACGCCCACCCGTCCGGGACCCCGTCGGACAGCCGC
Organism: uncultured Bacillota bacterium; assembly: GCA_937916565.1. GTDB lineage: Bacteria > Bacillota > Limnochordia > Limnochordales > ZCTH02-B6 > ZCTH02-B6. The sequence continues at coordinate 17,121 of CALFSR010000063.1, forward strand.
AGTACGCCGTAGGCGAGCGCGGACAGGCTGGCCGTGACCAGTATGGCTCCAGGGGCATCCAGGCGCTCCGGGACCGTTTTGCGCCCTTCGGGCAACAGCGCCCGGCTACACGCCAAGGTCCCGAAAGCAACCACCGCCGGGACTGCGAATACCCACCGCCAGCCGAAGGCACCTACGACCGGGCCGGAGAGCAGCATACCCGCGACGGCGCCCGTGGCCGACAGCCCGCCCCAGACGGCGAGAGCCCGCTCGCGTTCATGTTGATCCGCAAACAGCTCACCCGCCAAGGCGAGCGCAGCCGGCGCTGCCAGGGCGGCGCCGGCGCCTTGGGCGAACCGGCTGGCCACCAGCGTCGGCAGGCTCGGAGACCAGGCGCCGGCAACCGACCCGAGGGCAAACACCAGCATCCCCACGACAAAGACGCGCCGCGGCCCACGGGCGTCGCCCAGGCGTCCGCCTAGGATGAGCAAGCCGCTGAAGGCCAGCCCATAGCCGGCGTTCACCAAGGTCAAAGCGACGGTGTCCGCCTCCAGGTCGGCTTGGATGGCCGGGAGCCCCACGGCCACCAGCGAGATGGCGGCGATGAGCGTTATCTGCACGGCGCCGAGCATGGCGAACGCCATCCGCCTGCGGTTCACGACAAATCCCTCCTCCGGCCGGTTCGACCAGCCCAGTAGCTACGATTATAATTGACCGTTTGGTCCAAAATGCCTAACGCGCACCCCCGCGCCGCTGCCCGTATGCTCCCGGCCCGAATCGCATCAGGTTGAGGCTACTCGATCAGTTTCAGAGCTTCCCGGGCAGCGTCCCGGAACCGCTCCGGATCCCACTCCGTCTTGGCTACCACCCGCAGGCCCTGCAGGAACACCACGAAAAAGCGGGCCAGAGCCTGCGGGTCCTTCTCACGGGAGAGTTCTCCTTGCGCCTGCGCCCGGCGGAGGCAATCGGCCAACGCCTTCTCGAGCCCGTTCCAGGCCGCCGTCACCCGCCGGGCGACCGACGGGTCGCCCGGCAGCCGTTCGACCACCGCGTTGACGACCATGCATCCCCGGCGCTGCTCATCGCCGGCCCCGTCCCGGGCGTATCGCTCCACGAGGGCCCTCACCAGGGGCAACGCCGGTCCCGGCCGGGCGAGAAACTCCACCGGGGACGGGTCGGCTTTGAGCAGGTAGCGGTCCAAGGCCTTGAGATACAACTCGTGTTTGCTGCCGAAGGTGTTGTAGATGCTGGCCCGGGCGATCCCCAGGTGCTCCACGAGATCCGCCATGGACGTGGCTTCATACCCTCGTTGCCAAAACAAGTCCATCGCCCGGTCCAAGACGATGTCGGGGTCAAATTCCGTAGAGCGCGGCATGGGGTATCCCTCGCTGCTGGTTCGCCGGCCGGCGCGTTTCTCGTACCGCAGGTCGCTGCCTGGGCCGGGCATGATGGTGTGGCCTCATTGTATGCATTTTAGACCGATCGGTCAAGATGATCCGAGATCCGCCCATGAACTCCCGCAGCGCCCTCGTAGACGGGAAACCGCCGCCCCTGCGCTGACCAATCTATGCCCGCGTTGGAACGTACGCCGCCGGCGCCACCGCAGGACATGCCGCACCGGCCGGAGAATAAGGCTTGGACCTTGTAGCCTCCGGAAGGAAATCGCGCGTTTATGCCCGCCGACAAGGAAGCGATTGCCGCCCGCCGCCCCGCCCAGCGCACGCAGGGCCTGTTGGCCCTGGCCGCGACGGTCACCATCTGGAGCTCTACCTTTGTGCTCATCAAGGCGGTCGTGGAGGATACCGGTCCGCTCACCCTGACCTCCTTGCGCTTCGTGGTGGCCCTGGCGGTCCTCCTGCCCCTTGCCCGCCGGCGAGGTTTCCGCTGGCGCATGCTGGCGCAGCCTACGTTCCTTCTGTTTGGCCTGACGGGGACCGCTTTGTACTACGGCCTGCAGAACTTGGGCCTGCTCTACACCTCCGCGGGCGCCGCCGCCATGATCCAGGCGGGGATTCCGGCGGTGACCGCGCTGCTGTCGTTCTTTCTTCTCAAGGAGCGCTTGGCTCCCGTGCGCGTCCTCGGCATCACGCTGGCCGTGGCGGGCGTGTTGCTGATCTCCGCTGCCCAGCCGCCGGGCGCATCCGGGCGCGCCCTGCTCGGCAACGGGCTCATCGTCGGCAGCGTGTTCGCGTTTGCCATCTGGACCGTGCAGGGCAAGCTGCTGGTCGCGTCCGTTCCCCCCGTCGTCGTGACGACTGCCAGCATCGCCGCGGGACTGCTCTATCTTTTGCCGGCCACCGCCGTAGAACTGGCGCTGACGGGGTTGCCCCGCATCAGCCCTTTGGGCTGGTTTGCCGTGCTCTACCTCGGGATTATGTCGTCGGCATTGACGTTGTTTCTGTGGAACTTCGCCTTGAGCGTCGTGGACGCTTCGCTGGCGGCCGTCTACATCAACCTGGTGCCCGTCATCGGGCTTGTCTTCGCGGCCCTGTATGGGGAGACCGTCGCCGCTGTTCAAGTGGTGGGCGGTGGGCTGGCCATGGCGGGGGTGTGGCTCAGCGAGAGGGCCGGTGCTTCCCCGGCAACGCGGCGAGCGTCGCCTGCCGCCGGGGAGTAAGCGGGCGAGGCGGCCTCTTTGGGCGTTGCCCTGGACCGGCGGTGGCCGGCGGCCGTGCCCGGCCGCCGGCACGTCAGGAGCCGCCTTGCGCCGGGTGCCGGTCGATCCAGCGAGCGATGGCCATGGCCGCGAGGGCGGCCCGGGGCACGATGGAGTCGATTTCCAAAAACTCATCGTCGCTGTGGGCTTTGCCCCCGACGGGGCCGATAGAGTCGATGACGGGCACGCCGGCGCCGGCAATCAGGTTCGCGTCGGATACGCCGCCCGACGACCCCTGCACGAGCTCAAGGCCGAGCTCCCGCCCGGCGTCCCGCACGTGCTCAAACAGCGCCACGATCTCGGGCCGCCGCTCCAGGGGCGGCCGGGTGATGCCGCCGGTGACCGTGATCTCGTATCCGGGCTGAGACGGCGCACAGATCTCCCGGATTCGCTCCACGAGCCATTCGCCGTCGGCCCGGGCAGCAAACCGCAGGTCCACCCGGGCCTGGGCGTGCTCCGCGACGACGTTGCGGGCGGTACCCCCCGCCACCACTCCTACGTTCACCGATATGCCGCGGTCCAGGTCAGTGAGGGCGTGCAGCGCCAGGGTGATGCGGGCTAGTTCTTGCACGGCGCTAAGCCCGTCTTGGGGCGCGGCCCCCGCATGCGCCGCCCGCCCTTTGACGGAGACGGTGATGTCGCCCACGCCCTTGCGCAACGTCGTCACTTCCTCCATGGAGCGCGCCGGCTCAAACACAAAGGCCGCCCCGCACCCCGGGGCATAGGCGTTCACCAGCGCCCGGGAATAAGGCGAGCTGATCTCTTCGTCGGCGTTGATGATGATCCGGGCGTGCCGGTGCTTTTCATCGTCGAGGGCCAGCGCCCGCAGGACGTACAGCAAGGACACGATGCCGGCTTTCATGTCCATCACGCCCGGGCCATAGGCGCGCCCGTTCTCGATGCGGAAGGGCCGCGAGGCGGCGGTGCCGGCGGGAAACACGGTGTCAATGTGGCCCATCAGAAGCACCCGCGGTTCCCGCTGGCCTTCCGCCGCCAGGTGCGGGCCGGCGGGCGAGGGGTGTCGCCGGGTGACGAGTCCAAGCTCCTGCAGCTTGGGCTCGAGGATGTCCAGGATGGCTTCGATGCCGGCTGCATGCCCGGTGCCGGAGTCGATATTTACGAGCCGTTCCAGCAGCGCGAGCATCTCGCCTTGCCAGCGGCCAAACTGTTCCAGCAGCGCTTGCGGTTGCACGTTCATGTTCCTCCATTCGCACGGCGGCGCGAGCGCAGCGCCGGGTCACGATGAGCTCGCCGGTCCCGGCGCGGCTTGGGCTCTCACTACGGCCGCTGCTTAGGATCGAGCGCGTCCCGCAGCCCGTCGCCGATGACGTTGAACGCGAGCACCGTCACGGTGATGGCCAGCCCCGAAAACACGGCCAGCCACGGGTTGCTGAGGATGTTGTTGACGCCGGATCGGATCATGTTGCCCCAGCTGGGCGTGGGCGGCTGCACGCCAAGGCCGAGAAAGCTCAAGCTGGCCTCAGTCCGGATGGCCGTCGCGATCCAGAGGGTGGACATGACCGAGATGGGCCCCAGGATGTTGGGGATGACGTGGCGCATGATGATCCGGAACTCGCTGACCCCCAGCGCCCGGCACGCTTGGATGAACTCCCTTTCCCGCAAGGCCAGCACGGGCCCCCGGGCGAGCCGGATGAAGTTGGGTACCAATGACATCGCGACCGCGATGACGACGTTGGTCGTGCCGGGCCCTAGGGCCACCACCACCATCAACCCCAGCAAAAGGCTGGGGAAGGACATGAGGATGTTGGTGACGCTCGAGATGATCTGGTCCACCCGGCCGCCGAAATAGCCGGAAATCCCGCCGATGACGGTGCCCGCCACGCCCGCCAGGAGCACCGACGCCAGCCCTACCACGAGCGACGCCCGGCTGCCGTAGATGAGCCGGGAGAGCACGTCCCGGCCAAACTCGTCGGTGCCCAGCCGGAACTGTTCGCTCGGACCCCGCAGGCGGTAGATGATATGCTGGTCCGCCGGGTCATAAGGCGCGATCCACGGGGCAAAAACGGCCACCAGGCTGAGCAGCAACACCAAGATGACCCCCGCCACCGCCATGCGGTCCCGGCGAAACCGGCGCATCCAGCGGGAGTTCCAGACGGCCGCCAGCCGGCCCGGGGTCGAATGGGAAGTCCCTGCTGCTGTTGCCACGAGCAATCCCCTTTCGTCTATCCGTCGCACGGCGCCGCGGCGGCCGCTCAGTCGTAGCGGATCGTCGGATCGACAAAACCGTATACGATGTCCACCGCCGTGTTGACGATCACGATGAGGGCGGCGTAGATCATGAGCCCGCCCTGGATGAGCGGGTAGTCCCGCTGCTGGATGGCGCCGACCAAGAGCCGGCCCATCCCCGGGCGGTTGAAGACGGTTTCCGTGAGCACCGTGCCGGCCAGCAGCGTCCCGAGGTAGAGCCCAAAGACCGTGATGACCGGGATGAGCGCGTTGCGCAGGGCGTGGCGGTAATGGACCCGGCTGGGCGGCACGCCCTTGGCGTGGGCGGTGCGGATGTAGTCCTCCTGCAGCACTTCCAGGAGCGACGAGCGCACCATGCGCATGATGAAGGAGGCCTGTACGAGTCCAAGGCTCAGCGCAGGCAGGAAGACCGAGTGGAGCCGCCCTAGGAAGCCGGGCTGCGGCGTGGAGATGACCGGGAACCAGCGCAGCTCCAGCGCAAACACGAGAAGCAGCAGGATGCCCAGGTAAAACGGGGGCATGGACAGCCCCAGCAAGGCAGCGAAGCGGCTCAAGTAGTCCAGGATGCTGTTGGGGCGCACGGCGGCGACGATTCCCGTCGGCACGCCGATGACGGTCCCGATGAGCATCCCCCAAAAGACGAGCTCCAGCGTGTCGGGAAACGCAGCGAAGATCTGCTCCGCGACAGGCCGGCCCGTGGCGAAGGAGCGCCCGAAGTCGCCGCGTATGGCCTGGAGCAGGAAGTCCAGGTACTGTACGAGCAGGGGCCGGTCGAGCCCCAGCTGCTCCCGCAGCCGGGCGATGGATTCGGCCGTGGCGGACGCCCCCAGCATCGCCGTGGCCGGATCGCCCGAGGCGGCCCGCATGACAAAGAAGACGAGGCTGCCGACGATGAGCAGTGTCGGGATGATGGACAACAGTCGCCGCGTGATGTAGGCTTTCAAAAGCCCGTTGCCTCCCCGGCTGGGCGCCGGCGGCGGGACCGGAGGAGATCCGCCGCCGGCGCTAAGCCTTGTTCGGGTTCGCCGACCGGGTTCGCGTCAGCGGTTGATGCTGGTCTTCTCGTTGTAGACGTAGTGCTCGAACAAGTTGTCGAACTGGTCGGGAGCGACCATGCTGTAGCCGATGTCCACGTACGGCTGGCGCGCCACCGTGGAGTACCGCTGGGCGTACGGCATGGCCGCGGCCACGGCCATGATGCGCCGCTGGGCCTCCGCGTACAGCTCCTTTTGCCGGTCGGGGTTCATCTCAAACCGGGCTTCCTCGATGAGGGCGTCGATGTTGTCGACGACGTCGCCCAGGTGCGAGAAGTTGGTGATGGCCGTCGGTTTCCCGATGATCGCGTCGCTGTGGTAGAACTGCGACAGGTAGATGTCGGCGATGGGCAAGCGCGTGGCGTTGTAGAAGATGACGCCGTTCGCGTCCTCACGCACGCGGGCGTGGTAGCTCGCGTGGTCGATGACGTTGAGGCGCATGGTGACGCCGATGCGGCGCCAGTGCTCCTGCAAGAGCTGCGCGAAGGGCAGGTAGCTGGTGGCTTCGCTGATGTAGATCTCGAACTCAAAACCGTTGGGGTAGCCCGCCTCCGCCAGGAGCTGGCGCGCCAGACCCGGATTGTACTCGTAGGTTTCAAGGCCTTCCGTGGTGTGGCCGAAGTAGCCGGCGGGCACGGGGCTGCGCAGGGGCCGGGCCAGGGCGGTGCCCAAGTAGGCCACGATTTCGTCGCGGTTGACGGCGTAGGCCAAGGCCTGGCGTACCTTCAGGTTGTCGAACGGGGGCTTGGTCATGTTGAACTGGATGAAGTACCCGTTGCCGGGCCCCACCAGCTCCACGATGACGCCCTGCGCGCGCATGCGCTCCACCCAGATCTGCTCCGAGTCGCCGTCGGCGGTGTCCACTTCGCCCGTGCGCAGGGCAAGCTCACGGGTGGCGGTGTCGGGCATGAACCGGAACTCAATGCCCGCGAGCTTGGGAGCGCCCTTGTAGTAGGCGTCGTTGGCCACCAGCACCACGTTGCGGCGAGGGTTGTACTCGCTGATGGCAAAGGGACCGGTGCCGATGGGGCGGAAGCGGTGTTCGTCACCGAGTTCCGTCACGGCCTTCTTGCTGACGATGAACCCCGAGTGGTAGCCCACCAGGCGCAGGAGCGCGAAGGGGTCGGGCGCGTGCAGTTCGATCTCCACCGTGTAGCGGTCGACGGCCCGCACTTCCTTGATGTTGGCCACCTCGCTGCGCCAGGGCGAGCCCACCTGCGGGCTGGCTACCCGTTCAAAGGAAAAGACGACGTCCTCGGCGGTGAACTCGCCGTACCCGTGGTGCCACTGCACGCCTTTGCGCAGGTTGAACGTCCATACGAGCCCGTCTTCGCTGACCGACCAGCTTTCCGCGAGATCGGGCTCGATGTTCTCGATGTCCACGGTGCCGGCGGGCAGGTCCACAAGCCCGTTGAACATGGCCTTCACGATCGGGTACTCGCCGAAGTTGGTGGCGAAGTGGGGGTCCAGCGTGCCCACGTCGGCCACGCCGGAACCGACCCGCAGCACGTGCCGTGATTGGGCCAAGGCCAAATCGCCGCCGGCGGCCACGAAGAGGCACGCGGCCAAGAGGACCGCGGCCAGCACCAAGGCGCCGGCCCGCATGGCCTGCAGCTTGCTCGTCAACACGATTGCACTCCCCTTTCTTCCTCGGTTCCTCGCGTTCTGTCCCTACGGGTGCTCCGCTTCGTTTCGCCGGGCCGGCGGCGACGGGCAACCGGTCCGTGATCCGCCGCGCCCTACCGCTTGCGAACTGGGACGACCGGCGGCGCCACCCCCCTTCCGTGCGCTGCCCGCGCCGATTGCGTCGCCGCTCCAACCAAGCTCCCGCTCCACGGCGGCTCTGGCCGCCTGCAGGAGCTCGAGCCATTTCATCCAGCCATCTCCCGCCACCCGGAGGCTGGGGCCGATGACGCTGAGGCTCGCCTCCACCTCGCCCGAAGGGCCCCGGACGGGCACCGAGACGCTGGTGACGCCCTGCTCCACCTCGCCGTGGCTGACGGCGTATCCCTGCCCCGCGATGGCCTCGAGGTCGCGCCGCAGCCCGCTCGCGTCGGCCAGCAGCGGGTCGCCCGCGGGCAGCGCGGCCGCCAGGGCAGCCAGCACCGTCTCCCACGGCAGGAACGCGGCCAGCACCTTGTTGGAGGCGCCGCGGTGCAAGTCGTGGCGCTCGCCGACGCGGCCTGTCATTCGCAGCGAATGTGTGCTTTCCACCGCGTGGGCGATCACCGTCTTATGGCCGTCGACGATGGTGAGCTTCACGGTCTCTCCGGTCGCCGCGGCCAGCTCCACCATGTGCGGGTCGGCGATGCGGGCCAGCTCGGGCTGGGCCAGGCGGGCCAGGGACAAAAGCCGCGGTCCCAGCCGGTAGCGGCGCCGCCGGGGCTCTTGGTGGACGAACCCGTGCCGCGCAAAGGTGGCCAGCGTTTTTTGCACGACGCTCTTTGGCATCTGCAGGTAGTGCGCCAGCTCGGTGACGCCCCACTCGGGGTGCTGGCGGTCAAAGGCGTTGAGCAGGGCAAGGGCCCTGTCCAGGGTGTGCAGCGGTGCCGGTTTCGCCATGGGTCCTCCGAAAATGTGTTTCTTTATAGGAAACAATGTCCCTAAGAAAGAAACATAAAAAACAAATTAGAGGCTGGAAACGTATCTTCCTGCCAACAGCCCCGCAAGTTTCTGCTAACTCTCGGGCGCCGGGCGGTGCCCTGCGACGGCAGGTGCCCCGGGGCCGGGCGGCAAAACGGCCACACGAAAAAGGAGCCAGCCCGCGGCTGGCTCCTCTTTGCATGGTTGCCTGGTCGTTGACCGTTTACCGTTGACCGCTTTCGCGCGCCCGGCAGCCCCGGTGCGCAGGTTACCGGCTCACGGCCTCCAGCACCGCCAGCACGCCCACCAGGAGCTGGGCGGCGTCGGCCTGGGTGAGGACGGTGTCGGTGGCTTCGGCGACGGCGATGCCGGGCAAGAACACCGCCAGGTCCCGGGCGGCCTCAAGGCCGGTGACGAGATCTTGCGGGTCAGCCGCCTCGAGCTTGGCACCCAGAGCCCGGTACACCATGTCCACCCACACGGCCCGGGTGAGGGGCGCGTCCAGGAGCAGGCGGCCCTGCAGGTCGCCCACGTAAGCGCCGCGGTTTACCAGCTCGTACACGAAGTGGGCCTGCGGGTGATCCAGGTAGTTGGGCACCAGCGACCAGTTGTGGTCGGGCACGGGCGCGATGACGCCCCGATCGACGATGTACTGCACGATAAGCTCGCGGCTGGCGATGCCGGGGTCGAGCACGACCCGGGCGCCGGCGCCCGTCGCCGGGAAGCCGCCGCCGCCGTCGGCCCGGTGATTGTTGGTGGCTAGGATGAACCACTGATCCGGCTGCACCGGCTGGCCCTGGAAGGTCAGGCTGACGATCCGGTCGCCCAGGGGCCGCGTCACGTCGATCTTGTACTCGACGCCGTCGATCTGGTCGAAGTTGTAGCCGCGGAAGTCGGTGTAGAGCGGCTCCTCGCCCCGGCCCGGCGTCACCTGGTGGAACTTCTGCGCCGCATACTCAAGCCACGCCTTGAGCTCGGCGCCGTTGACGAGCAGCGCCTTGAGGGTGTTGTCGTAGATGTAGATGGACGCCACGTCGCCTACGGTGATGCCGCCGGCCTCGATCTCCGTCCAGTCGAGTTCGCCGCCGCGGCCGCTCTTAAAGGGCGCCGCCGCCGACAGCACCGGCAGTCCCTCGTATTCGGTTCCCTTGAGCAGCTCGGTGACGTACAGCATCTGCACCTCGTTGATGAGCTGCGTCACCGGGTTGTCGGTCAAGAGGCTCGCCCTGCTGGAGATGGGGATGAGCGTTACGCCGATGGGTTCGTTGACGTAAGTGACGGTGGCCTCATGCACGGCCTTGGCCCACTCGAGCACTTCCGGCGCGGCGGCCACCGGCGCGGTCGGCAGGAGTTCGGCCCGCTTGTCCGTCACCTTCCAGCCGTTGCCCTCGCGCTCGAGGTTTAGCGTGACGACGCCCAAGTACTGGCCCCAGAACCCGGGCTGCACGATCTGCACGCCGTTGACCTTGCCGTCCGGGTGCTCCGGCAGGCCCGCGCCGGGAATCTCAAGGTGCGAGTGGCCGGCGATGATCACGTCGATCTCGGGAAACTCCTCCGCCAGCACATAGGCTGCATTCTCCGAGCGGTTGCCGGGGAAGGCGCCGGTGTGGGCCAGCGCGATGATCAGGTCAACGCCTTGGGCTTCGATTTCCGGGATGAAGCGGGCGGCGGCGTCCAAAATCGACCCGGCCTCCACCTTGCCGGTCAAGTGCGTCCGGTCCCAGACCATGATCTGAGGCGGCACGAATCCGATGACGCCGATGCGGATCGGGTGGCCGTCGATGGTGTCCTCGAGGATCACGTAGGGGGTGTAGTACGGATCCTGGGTGCCGGGATGGTAGACGTTGGCCAGAACGTAGGGAAACCGGGCGCCGGCGACCACGTTGTCGGCGTAGTCGAGTCCGTAATTGAACTCGTGGTTGCCCAGGGTCGCGGCGTCATAGCCCATCCGGTTGAGCACGTCGATGATCGGGTGCAGCTGGCCGGGTTCCGGCAAACCCATGTTGACCAGGTACGACGCGAGCGGCGTGCCCTGGATGAGGTCGCCGTTGTCCAACAGCAGCGTGTTGGGATGGGCGCTCCTGATCTCCTTGACGAGCGTGTAAATCTTGGCCAAGCCAACGTTCGCGCTGGGCTGGTTCGCGTAGTAGTCCCAGGGGTAGATGTTGGCGTGGATGTCCGTGGTGGCCATGATGACCAGTTCCGCCGCACCGGCCGGGGCGGACCAGGCCACAAGCCAAGCCATGACGAGCAGCACGACGACGAGACGCGAAGAACGGCCAATCCTTGACATTGTGCTTCCCTCCCGGGAACCCGGGGCCGGACCGGCCGGGGGTCCTGGCACCAGGTCCGTCCTCACGGCGGGTTGTGAACCCGCTCACGAACTCCATTCTAAGACAGGGACGGTCGAATCCTGCCGGGGGACCCGCGTTGAGACAAGAATGGGACGGTGCCACCCGGCGCCAGGCTTTCGTGCCGCAAGGCTCCAGGGGCCCAGCGCGATGAAGACCCCGCGCACGCGGGGTCTTCCCGGCAAAGGTTTCGTCAGACTGGTCTAGTGCGGACGGGCAGTGCGGACGGGAGGAGGATCGCCCCTGCGGAGGGCCCTATCACAGCCCGCACACGTACTCCGCCAGCGTGCGCACCGCGACGCCCGTGGCGCCCTTGACCCGGTAATGCTTGGCCTGCTTGGCGGCGGCGGTGCCGGCGATGTCCAGGTGCGCCCAGCGGGCCTTGTCGATGAACTCGCTGATGATGAGCGCCCCGGTGATGGCGCCGGCGGGGCGGCCGCCCGTGTTCATGATGTCGGCCACGTGGCTCTTGTACTGCTCCTTGAACTCGGGGTCCGCGGGCAGGCGGCAGTAGCGCTCGCCGGCCTTGCGGCCCGCGGCCATGATGGCTTCCGCCAGGGCGTCGTCGTTGCTCACGAGTCCGGTGTAGATGTGCCCCAGAGCGATGACGCAGGCACCCGTCAGCGTCGCCACGTCGATAATGGTGTGCGCGCCCTGGGACTCGGCGTAGGCCACCGCGTCGGCCAAGATGAGGCGGCCTTCGGCGTCGGTATTGTCGATTTCGATGGTCTTGCCCGTCATGGCCCGCAGGATGTCCCCGGGCTTCAGCGCCGTGCCCGACGGCATGTTTTCAACGCACGGGGCGACGGCGATGACGTTTTTCCGGGGCTTAAGGCGCGCGATGGCCCGCATGGCGCCCAGGACGGCGGCCGCGCCGGCCATGTCCGTCGTCATGTCGGCCATGCCTTCCCGGGGTTTGAGGCTAATGCCGCCCGTGTCAAACGTGACGCCCTTACCCACGAGGGCCACCGGGGCCTCATCGCCCGCGCCCCGGTAGCGAAGGAAAATGAGCTTAGGCTCCTGCGCGCTGCCTTGCGCGACGCCCAGCAGCGCCCCCATGCCGAGCCGCTCCATCTCGTCCCGGCCCAGGATGGTGCACTCAAGCCCTTCCTCCTGGGCCATCGCCTCCGCGCGCCGGGCCAGCTCCGCCGGGGTCAGCTCGTTGCCGGGAGCGTTGACGAGATCCCGGGCAAAGTTGGTTGCCTCCGCGAGGATGACGCCCCGCTCGACGCCGGCCCGGATCGCCTCCAATTTGCCCGCGTCCATCTCCACGATCACGACCTGGTCCGGGACGCCGTGGCCGTCGTCCTTCTTGTTCTTGTACCGGTCGTACCGGTACAGGCCGAGCAGCGTTCCCTCGGCCACGCACTGGGCGGCTGCCGTCACGTCTAGCCCGCCGATGCCGGCTCCGTGCACGATGGTGGCGATGGTTTTGACGTTGCCCTTGGCCGCCGCCTGCGCCGCGGCCGCGCTTACTTGCCGCACCCGCTCGGCGTCAAACTCGCTGGGCTGCCCGAGCCCCACGACGACGACCTTGCGAAACGCAAGCCCCTCCGCAACGTGCAGCACCACGGTTTCATGCAGGCGCCCCTTGAACTCGCCTGCGGCGATGACCCGGCTCACGAGGCCGCCGAGGGCGCTGTCCACCGCGCCCGTGGCGCCGCCGGGATGCGTGACGCCTTCGAACAAGTTGACGATGACCGCATCGGCTTGCACCTGCGTGATGTTGCCGTGCTGAACCCGGATTTCCACTGGCACCGCTTCCCCCTTTGGGTGTGGTATCTTGGATGCTGCCCGCGTCCGGTGAGCGATTCGACGGGCGCGGGGGAGGAGCCTGCACGCCGGGCGCCGGCAGGGAACGGGCCCGCGCCATCGTAACCATTTTCTGGTGAGAGGAGTTGGACGTAGCAATGGATCGCAAAGCCAGGATTGCCGTCGTGGGCTACGGCAACATCGGTCGCGCCGCCGTGGAGGCGGTGCTGGAAGCGCCCGACATGGAACTCGCCGGCATCGTGCGCCGCAACCCCGCCGACCGGAGCGGCATCGACCCGGACATTCCCGTGGCAGCGGATGTGGGCGAGCTCGGCCCCGTGGACGTGGCGCTGCTCTGCGTGCCGACCCGGCAAGTGCCCGACGCGGCGGAAACTTACCTGCGCCGGGGCATCAACACCGTGGACTCCTACGACATCCACGGGGAGCTGGTCAACATGCGCCGCCGGCTGGACGAAGCCGGCCGCGCCCACGGCACGGTGGCCATCATTTCGGCGGGCTGGGATCCGGGCACCAATTCCATGGTGCGGGCCATGCTGGAGTTCATGGCGCCCCGCGGCATCACGTACACCAACTACGGCCCGGGCATGAGCATGGGCCACACGGTGGCCGTCAAGGCCATCCCCGGCGTGCGGGACGCCTTGTCCCTCACGATCCCGGCGGGGCAGGGCGCGCACCGGCGCCTCGTCTACGTCGAACTTGAGGAAGGCGCCGATTTTGAGACCGTCAAGCAGCAGATCCTGAACGACCCGTATTTCAAGTACGACGACACCCGGGTGACGCAGGTCGACGCCGTCGAGCCCCTTATCGATATGGGCCACGGCGTCCGCATCGAGCGCAAGGGCGTCTCGGGCCGCGCCCACAACCAGATGTTCTCATACGACATCCGCATCAACAATCCGGCCCTGACGGCTCAGATCATGGCGGCGGCCGCCCGGGCCACGCTCCGGCAGCAGCCTGGCGCCTACACGATGTTGGAGGTGCCCATGATCGACTTTTTGCCCGGCGACCGGGACGCCCTGCTGCGCCGGCTCGTCTGAAGGTCGCGCCGGCACGGCCGCCGGTCCGCCTGCCGCACGGCCGCCGGTCCGCCTGCCGCACGGCCGCCGGCGTTTTGCCGGTCGCAAAACCCATGGAAGGAGGGGAGCAGCCCGCCGCGGCTGCTCCCCTCATCCCGGCCTGAAACGGACCTTTGCGGCGTTCCGCCTCCGTCACAATAAGACGCTGATGCCCCACGCAACGGGAATCCACCAGTAGGCCACCGCGGAGATCAAGATGATGAAGGCGATGGTGAGCCAAAACCCGACCCGGATCATCTCCTGCGGCTGGATGTAGCCGCTGCCAAAGACGATGGCGTTGGGCGGCGTGGCCACCGGCAGCATAAAGCCGCAGGAGGCGGCGGTGGCGGCGCCGATCATGAGCAGGTACGGGTGTACGCCGAGGCCGACCCCCAGGCCTGCCATGACCGGCATAAAGACCGTGGCCGTGGCTGTGTTGGACGTGACGTTGGTCAGAAACATCACCAGCGTCACCACCAGCGTCACGAGCATGAGCGGCGAAGCTCCCCGCAGTCCCGACAGCTGTTCCGCGGCCCACCGGGCCGCGCCCGACGATTCGATCCCTGCCGCCAGCGCCAAGCCCCCGCCAAACAGCAGCAGGACGCCCCAAGGGAGATCCGACGTATCCCTCCAGTCGATGAGCCGCCGGGAGGCAGGGCGCCCGCCGTCCGCCCGGTTTCCGGCCGGGATAAGAAACAGCGCCAGCGCTCCCATGATGCCGACCGTCGTGTCGGTGAGACCGGTGACGCCGGCGGCAGCCAGCGGCGCCTCCACGAACCCGCGCACGATCCAGAGGACGGCCACGGTCACAAACACCGCCGAGACCCGCTTCTCCGCCGTCGTCATGGGGCCGAGCTGCCGGTGGGCCCGCTCGATGACGTCACCGGCGCCGGGGATGCTCAAATTCGGCATCGGATAGGCGATATAGACGAGGTAGGCCCAGCCGGCCAACAGGCCGATAACGGCGACGGGGAGCCCGAACAACATCCACTGGCCGAAGGTGATGGTTTCTCCAAGCGCGGTGGCCACGTACGCGGCGAAGATCGCGTTGGGGGGGCTTCCGATGAGCGTGCCCACCCCTCCGATGGATGCCCCGTACGCAATGGCCAGCATCAGGGCGTGGCCGAGCGGGAAGTTTTGCGGCCGGGTGTCGACGGCCAACTCCTGCTCACGGAGCATCTCCTCGAGCTTTCGCAGCACCGCCAGGCCGATGGGCACCATCATCATCGCGGTGGCGCTGTTGGAAATCCACATGGATGCGAAGGCCGTGGCCACCATGAACCCCAGGACGATGCGGGCCGGGGAGAAGCCGACGAGCATGATGATGCGCAGGGCAAGACGCTGGTGCAACCCCCACTTTTGAATGGCGACGGAGAGCAGGAAACCGGCGAGAAATAGGAAGATGATGTTGTTTCCGTAGTTGAGGGTCACCTGGCCGGCGGGGAGGACGCCGGTGAGGGGATAGATGACGATGGGCAGCAGGGCCGTGGCTTCTACGGGGACGGCGCCGCTGATCCACCACGCCGCCATCCACGCCGTCAGCGCCGCTGCTCCGCGGGCCGTGCCTTCAAGTCCCCCCATGCTGGGCAAGAACATGATAAGGGCCCAGAGGGCCGGCCCCAACAGGAGGCCGGCCGCTTGCACGATTCGCTCTTGCCTGCCGTCTGCGCCGCCTTCGTCCGCGCTGCCCGTGCGTTTGCTGTCGTTACCAGCCTGTGTCATGACCGGTCACCTTCTTGCGCGATGTCCGCCAAACCACCACTTAACGACGGGACGGCTAGGAGACGACCTCGATGCCGCCCATGGCGACGAAGCCCCGGATGATGAGCCGCGGCCCGTTCGCGTCTTGCGCCGAAGGAGCGAACCGCTTGTCCTCGATGGCGCCAAAGATGACCATCGCCTCCGGCGACAGCCGCCACGTCTCCGGCACCCGCAGCTTGACGCCGCCGGCCAGCACGCCGACGTCGACGACCGCACCTTCGGGCGCCGGATGGGCCAGGCGCAGGTCGACCTCAAGGCCGCCGAACAGGGCCGACAGTTCGGCGCGCCTGAGCTCTTGCGATTCCAGGCGGTGGTTGGAGCCCGAGAACATGGCCACGAGCCGCACCGACGGCGCGCCGTGGGCCGCCATGTCCCCTCCCCGCCGCCCGAGCAGCAGGTACGCGCCGATGGCGATGATGGCCAGAGGCCAGAACATGCCCACGAAGCTCCCGGGCAAAACCCCGAAATTTTGCAGGAGGAAGGCGCCGCCGAAGGCGATCAAGATCCCGCCGCCGACCCACGATCCCCCGGTGCCTTGCAGCACGCCGGCGATCACCAGGATGAGCGGCCAAAAGACGCGAAAGATCGTGCCGGCTTCCACCACGCCCAGTGTATCCAGCAGAAACACAACGCCCAGCGCCAGCAGGATGATCCCGAAAAGCCTTTGACCCATGGGAACATCTCCTTTCGTTTGCCCACCTCCGGGCGCCCAGCGCCGCAGCCACCAGGATTTCCCGGCCACGAACGGTATTCCCTTGAGGGGCGGGACCTACCTGCACTTCTCGGCGCGGACCGCTTATATTCCAATTATTCGCTTCCGGAGGGACCGCTGTGCAGCTGACCTGGCCGGGCAAGGAAGAAGCGATGGCGTCGGCGGCAAGCCCCCCGCGGGGCATGCTCGTGCATGAAGGCGGAGACGGGCTCCCGGACGCAGGCCACATCTTCATCGAAGGCGACAACCTCGACGCGCTAAAACTGCTTAGGCCCGCCTTCGCGGGGCGTGTGCGGATGATCTACATCGACCCGCCCTACAATACCGGCCAAGGCTTCGTTTACAGCGACCGGCAGAGCGATGCGGCGTGGCTGTCCATGATGTACCCGCGGCTTGTACTGGCCCGGGAGCTCCTGCACGACCAAGGCGCCATCTTCGTCAGCATCGACGACCACGAGCTGCACTACTTGCGGGCTATCATGGACGAGATTTTCGGCCGCGAAGCGTTTCGAAACTGCATCATCGTCGGCCGGGGCACCAAGAGCGTGCAGGCCCAGTTCGCGGCCGTCGCGAGTTTGGCCAGCGGGCATGAGTATGTGGTGATGTACGCGAAGTCGGAGGGGGCGCGGTTTGCCAACCTGCGGGTGCCCCGCGAGGAGCGCCGCCCGGGCACTTGGAACAACCACTGGCGCGGCACGGACCGGCCGACCATGCGCTACCCGCTTTTTGGGATCATCCCCGAGCGGGGCCAGTGGCGGTGGAGCAAAGAGCGCAGCCTGGCGGCGGCGGCAAACTACGAGCGGATGCTTTCCGAGCTTGGCGAAACGGCCGAGACGGTCACGCAGGAGCAGATCGACGGGTGGTACCTTAACGAGCGGCGCCGGGGACGGCGGGTGGACTTGCTGCGCCTTTCCAGCGCGGGGAAACCGGAACACTACGTGCCCCCGTCGGACACGCGGCTAGCGAGCACTTTATGGACCGACATTACGGCCAAGGGAAGCCGGGAGCTGGAGCGGCTGTTGGGCCCGGGCGTCTTTGACAACCCCAAGCCGGTCGCCCTCATCCGCCGCATGCTGGAGTGGGTGACGCGGCCCGAGGCGGGCGACGTCGTACTGGACTTTTTCGCCGGCTCGTGCACGACGGCCCACGCGGTGCTCGAACTCAACGCCGCCGACGGCGGCAACCGGCGCTGCATCGTCGTGCAGCAGCCCGAACCGACGCCCCCGGGATCACCGGCCCGGCAGGCAGGTTTTGACACGATCGCGGCCATCGGCCGCGCCCGCATCGCGAAGGTGCAGGAGCAGCTGCCCGCGGCCGCACCGTGGCACTGGTGCCGGATCGAGCCGGCGTGAGCCTGCCGCGCCGCGAGCTCTTCGCGGCCGCCTATAGCTGCAGGAACAGCCGCTTCGCCTCCTGCAGGGCTGCCTTTGGGTCCACCTCCGGGTCCTCTTGGAAAAGACAGGCCTCCAAGTGCTCGACGATGACTTGCGTGGCCACCTTGTTGACGGCGTTGCGCAGCGCGGTCAGCTGCGTGATGACGTCCGCGCACGGGCGGCCTTCCTCCAGCATGCGCTGGATGCCGCGGGCCTGCCCCTCGATGCGGCGCAGCCGGTCGGTGAGCTGCTTGATGACTTTCGGGTCGCGGATCTGTGCGGCCATGTGCCCGTCCCTCCTCGCGACTTACTGTACCCCCTGGGGTACACAAGGGTCAAGGCCGCCGGGATCGAGGCGTTGGCGCCGGCGCACCCAGTGAGGATGGAGGCCGTGCTCTACCGGCGCCGGAGTATAATGGGCGCGGAGGGATGACGGTGACAGGCGGCTGGCACGACAAGGCGGGCGTCATCCACGTACACTCCCGCTACTCGGACGGCAAGGGCACGGTCCAGGACGTAATCCGGGCGGCCAACAAGGCTGGGCTCGACTTTCTCATCCTGACCGACCACGATACGCTGGCCCCCCTGCGGGACGGCTGGGAGGGCTGGCACGGCCGCACGCTCCTTTTGGTCGGCACGGAGGTTTCGCCCGACGACGGCAACCACTACCTGGGACTTGGAATCCGGGAGGAGGTTTCCCGGGACGTGCCGCCGGCGGAGTACATCCGCGCCATTGCAGACCAGGGCGGCCTCGGCTTTATCGCCCACCCGGACTACCCGCCGAAAAGCCAATACCCCTTAAAGCTGTTCCCCTGGCACGACTGGTCGGTCCGGGGCTACACGGGCTTGGAGATCTGGACGTACACGGTGGACTGGTTGACGGGCGTGACCAGCGTCTGGCGGCTGCTCCGGGCTCTCATCGCCCCGCAATGGTTCGCCGACGGGCCTTTCCCCGAAACGTTGGCCCGGTGGGACGCGCTGTGCCAGGCGGCCTGGGCCGAGGGCCGACGGGTGGTCGGCATCGGCTCCCAGGATGCGCACGGGATCTTGTACTCGTACCGGCGCATGTTCCGGGCCGTGCGCACGCACATCCTCATCGCCGGCGGCTGGCGGGGCGATCCGGAGATGGACAAGGCGCTGGTGCTGGAGGCTTTGGGCGCGGGGCGCTGCTACGTCGCCAACGACTTGCTGCAGGACGCCAGCGGCTTCCGGTTTCACGCCGAGCGGGGATCACGAACGGCTCCGATGGGTGCATCGCTGGCGGTGGGCGGCGGAGCGTGGCTGCGGGTGCAAGCGCCGGTCCGGTGCCGCCTTACGCTCCGCACGCCCGCCGGCGTCGTGGCCGAGGCCGAAGGCGAGACCCTCGAGCATCGCGTGACGGAGCCCGGCGTCTACCGGGTCGAGGCCCGGCTCCTGCGGCGGGGCGCGTGGCGGGCGTGGGTGTTTGCCAACCCGGTTTACCTGCGCTGACGCGCCCGGGTCGGCGCCGGCCCCCGAGCCGCCTGCGCGGCGGCCTTCCGGCGCTACGAGAGGCGTCGGTGCGCCTGGCCGTTTGTCCGCCCGTCTCCGCTGAAACCTTCTTGGTCCGGGACGAATCGGATGGCGATGACGTCGCCGTCCCGCACGGGCGCCGTATAGCCGGCGGGCACGCCCCCCACCTGGATGAGGACGCGCCGGCCGAGCACCAGCTCTTCCGCGCCGATGCCGGCATGGGGCAACAGCTGGTACAGGGGCACCGATCCGGCCGAGACCACCTCGATGCGGTCGCCCTCCCAAACCGGATCATCCAGGGCGGCGGGAGCGCCGTTGCGGAGCACGTCCGCCGGCACCGCGACCGACACCGGCTCGCCGTTGAGCGTCACCTGAATCGTCCGCTCCAGCGACACACCGGCCGCGGTGACGGCGTCCCGCACCGTCACTTGCTGGCCGGGTTCCCAATCCCAGCGATCGCCGTCCCGCACCGGGTCGCCGGGGCTCGCGGGTTCGCCGTTGCGCAGGAGGACGGCGCCCGTCCGGCACGCGATGGTCCTCCCGTTCACTTGGCAGCGCACATCCCGGCTGGGCAGCCGGCGGCCAACGGCTTCCAAAAGCTCCGCCGCCGTCCGGGGAAAACGGATCTCGAGCTCGTCCCGGTCTTGCACCAGCTCGTCCAGTTGTGCCGCGAGGCCGTTGCGGCGCACGAGGATCGGCAAGTCCTGCCACGTGTTCTCAAACTGAATGCGAACCGGGGCCCGACGGTCGTCGCCGGATTGGGCGGCCCGCCACCGCTCGACGAGGGTGCGCACCGTGAGGACAGGGGGCTCGCCGTCCAGCGCCTCGCCTAGCTGAACCTCGTCCTGGTTTCGGAGCACCGTGTCCAAGGACGCCGGCTCGCCGTTGACGTGCACGGCGGCCGCGGTGCCCCGGGTGCCCGGGATGACTTGCAGTTCGCCGTTGACGGTAATGGTCAGGCCGCTGCCCATGCGCCCCGTCAGCCGGTGCAGCGGCAAGCCGGCGATGCGGGCGGCCTCCCGCACCGTGCACCGGTCGGGCAGGAACAGGCACACGGGCCGCCCGTCGACCCGCACCCGTACGGGAGGAAGCTGGGTTCCCCTCACGGCGAGCAGCGCAATCCCGAGGGCCGTGATGACGTCGGGTCCCTGCAGGTCATCTCCGCCAAAGGCCAGCCGCACCGCCCGCCGGTTGCGGATGGAAACCCGGGCCGGCGCCATGTCGAGGGCGGCGGCCAGCGATTCGATTAGCCCCGGCGTCTGGCTGCCGCCGCCGACCAGCAGCACGGCGTCGGGCGGGGCCACCGCCCACTGGTGGATCTCCGCCGCGATGCGGGAGGCAAGGCGCCGGACGGCGTCCTGGGTGATCTCCCGCAGGAGGGAAGCGGTCAGCTCCACCGGTTCCCCCAGCACGTTTTCGACGACCGCCGTCCCGCCCGCAGACACCTGGCGCTTGGCCTGCTCGGCCACGGTAAAGTCCAGGAGCAGCTCCCTGGCGACGGTTTCCGTGATGGCGTCGCCCGCTTCCGGCACCATGGCGTACGCCTGGACCGTGCCCTGCCCCGTCATGGCGATGTCGGAGGTGCCGGCGCCGACGTCGATGAGCACGAGATTGAGGTGGCGCATCGTGTCGGGCACGAGGGCTTCGAGGGCCGCGATGGGCTCCAGGGTCAGGCTGGCCATCTCAAGGTCCGCATAGCCCAGGGCCCCCTCCAGCGAGTCGACAACCGCGCCCGGGAGGAACGTGGCGAGAACCTCGACGGCGAGCCGGCTGCCGCGCTGGCCGACGAGCCGTCCGATGGGGTCTCCGTCCAGCCATGCGCCGGTCACGGTGTGGGCGATGCAGTAGAAACCGTGGCTTTGCTCCCCCTTGGGCAGGGAGGAAATGAGGGCGAACTGCGCGTCCGCGACGGCTTCCCACTCCAGCTGCCGGTTCATCTCTTCGGTTACGGCCACGTGGCTCGTGTGGGACTGCTCGGCGCGGCCCCGCACGGTGCGCAAGGCGCGCCCGGCGGCGGCGATGTGGGCATGGGTGAACGTGACGCCGAGGGCCGCCTCCAGGCGTTCCTTTACCTGGCGCAGGGTGCGGCCGACGGCGGGCACGTCGTGGACTTGCCCGTCCCGCATGGACCGCGTGTGGTGGCGCACGAAGCAGGACGCGAGCACTTCCACGCCGCTGGGGCCGTCGCCCGGTTTCTCGCGCACGGCGAGGCCAAGCACTTTGTGGGTGCCGATGTCTAGGACGAGGCGCACGGTCGCCGGAGAGGCCCAAGTCTCCATGGCATCACCTTCTCGGACGTGTATTTATGTAGGAAAAGATCGAGATCCTGCGTCCCGGCCCGCCGCGAGATTGTGGGCCCCGTAGGGCCGGGCGGCCGGGCGAGGGGCGGGTCGATATGGTAATGTTACAGTAACGCTGCCTGCGGCTGGCAGGCACCCCCACGGAGGCGGGAGGGCGCAGACTTGGGCGTTTGGGAATGGGTCGCTTTCGTAACGGCCTTTATCTTTATGCTGATCGGCGCGGCGGGTACGGTGGTGCCGGTCCTTCCGGGACTGCCCCTTATCTGGCTCGCGTCCCTCGGCTTTGCGCTGGTGGACGGCTTTGAACGGGTGGACTGGGCGTTTCTCGGCGGGCTGCTTTTGGTGACGGTTGCGGCGGAGGCCGCAGACCACCTGGCTCGCGTGTGGGGTGCGCGACGGTTTGGCGCCGGGCGGGCCGGGGCGTGGGGCGCGGTCATCGGGGCGCTGGTGGGGCTCTTTTTCCTGCCGGTGGGCCTTGTGCTGGGCCCGTTTCTCGGCGCGCTCATGGGCGAGCTTTTGGCCGGCCGGTCCTTCGGCGAATCCGTGCGGGCCGGCTGGGGGAGCCTCCTTGGGTCGGTCGGCTCCATGGCGGTCAAGTTCATGGTCGCCCTGGGAATGGCCGTCGCGTTTGTCTTGAAGGTGTTTTGACCCCCGCCGTCCGCCCCGGGCGCGCCCGTGGGGGCGGCGAGGCCTCCGGCGCAGCGGCACCGGAAACCGCCCGCCCCCACGAGGCGAGGGGGGAGAGAGATGGCTGAGCTGCCGCGATCGGCAGGCGTCAGCCGGCAAGAGTCATGGGTTTCGGTCGCACACGGTTAGCGGTCGCGCGGCCAGGACTTGCGGGCCGCCGCCCGTGACCGCTCAACCAACGAGCGCGTTGGAACGCTCCAGT
>CALFSR010000064.1 GCA_937916565.1 uncultured Bacillota bacterium
CCACCGTTGCCCAGCAGCCGCGCCTCATGGGCGCGCTGGGCGTGGAAGTGGCCGTCAAGGTGCTGCGCGGCGAGACGGTGGACGCGTTCATCCCGGTGCCGCTGGCGCTCGTCACCAACGACTGAGCACACCACGCCGGCTCCAGCAACGGCGGCTGTAAGGTAACGAGCGGCTAGTCGAAGCCGACGGCGGCGGGCCGGTCTGCCGCGCAAGCGGCGCCGGCCCGCTGGTCGGCAGGCCCCGCGACGTCTAGGAGGGAATCGGGCCATGAAAAAGATCGGGATTTTGCACGCACAGCTGTCGCGCATCATCGCGTCCATGGGCCACGGGGATATGCTGGTCATCGGCGACGCGGGGCTGCCGGTTCCGCCCGGCGTGGAGACGGTCGACTTGGCGCTGGTCCAAGGGGTTCCCGGTTTCCTGGAAACCGTCGCCGCCGTCCTGCGGGAGCTTGAGGTGCAGGAGGCGATCATCGGCCAGGAGATGGCCCAGGTGTCTCCGGGGATGCACCAGGAGTTCACCGGCATGTGGCCGCAAGCCGTCCCGGTGCGGGCGGTGCCCCACGCCGAGTTCAAGGAGATCACCAAAAAGGCCCGGGCCGTCGTACGCACCGGCGAGTTTACCCCCTACAGCAACATCATTCTCGTCGCCGGCGTTCTCTTCTAGAAAGGGAGTACGGTTTCCGGGCGAAAAGTCCAAGTACTCCACCAAAACGCGCGGCGCAAGGTTGCGCTCCTCGGTGAGGACGGGCCCAAGCTTGGCCACGGGCTTCCTGCGGCCTGCGACGAGTGACAGATGATGGAAGGAATGGTAAAATGTCTCTCGAGCCGTACCTTGAGAATTGAATGCGGTGGCTTCCTCCAAAGGCACGATTGGAGTGAGGCGCGTTGTCACCACCCTCCGTGGCGTTGTTCATCGACTTCGAGTACTTCGTCTACGGGGCCGAAAACACCGGGATGGCGCCGCCGGCGCCCGCACGGGTCATGGAGCTCGCGGCCGCTTACGGCACGGTGGCCAGCGCAAAAGCGTTTGGCAACAGCGAGGTGCTCGACCGGTTTCGCGTGGAGCTGCGGGCGGCCAGCATTGAGGCCATCCTCTGCACCAGCGCCGCCGGCCCCAACAAGAAGAACGTGACCGACTTTTTTATGCTGGACAGCATCTACCAGACCGCCTACACCCAAGGCCACATCAGCCACTACGTCGCTGTCACGGGCGACGGGGATTTCGCCAGCGTCCTCGCGTATCTCCGCTACAGGCTGCAGAAAAATACAATCGTAATGGCGTATCCGGACTCCGTTAGTCCAGAACTTAGGACCGCGGCCAGTGAGTTCGTCCCGCTCGAGCGCGTCGTCAAGGAAGTTTGGCCAATAGACGAACAGATGAAGCTCATCCGGTTCGTGCACAGCGGCGAAAGCCAGGGCAAGTTCATCACGCTGACGAGCACCGCCCGGGTGTACAAGTCCGGCGGCACGACGGAAGAGGAGCGCAAGGAGCAGATCTTGCGCATGATTCAGGACGGCGTCTTTCTGCAGCGGGTGGAAGACCAGGGCGAGCGGCCGGTGCGGTTGCTCTACGTAAACCGCGAGCACCCCCTGGTGCAGCAGGCGCTAGAGGATGTGTAAAGGCGGCGGGTCGTCCCGCCGCCGGGGGAAGACGTAAAGAGAGCAAAAGCTATGCAGGCCAAGAGCACGGTAAAGCAGGGGGAGGTCACCGCATTCTCGCTCACGGGCTCCCGGTGTTTCACGCCCCTTATGCAAACGCGTTGTCAATGTAGTGGCAAAGAAGGTGGATGACGGCCAGGTGTCCTTCCTGGATCCGGGCCGTGTCTTTGAGGGGCACCGCTACCACCCAGTCGCAGAGGCTGCGCAATACCGTGTCGTCCTGTCCGCACAAGCCGACCGTCCGCAGGCCTCTCTGCCGAGCCGCCTCGAGCCCCCGCAGCACGTTGGCCGAACGGCCGCTGGTGGTGAGGCCGATGGCCATATCCCCGGGCCGCCCGAACGCCTCTACTGGCCGGGCGAACACATCCACAAAATCGAAGTCATTGGCGATGCACGTGAGCAAGCTCCCGTCCGCGGGCAGCGCCTGGGCCGGCAGCGGCTGCCGGCCCAGGCGAAAGCGGCCGACTAGCTCCGTGGCAAAGTGGGAGGCTTGCGTCGCGCTGCCGCCGTTGCCAAAGATGTACAACCGCCCGCCCGCTTGGAGGGATTGCACGATGGCCCGCGCCAAGGTCTCCAGCTGTTCGGCGCTTTCCCGCAGCCAGCCGACGACGGTTTCCATGTCGTCGAATTGGGCCGTCCAGGGGTGAGGAGCCAGGGTTCGATCGTTAGGTGTCATCAGCGGGTGCCTCCCAGCTTGCGCGACAGATTGGTGTCCAGCGTGAAGAGCAGGATGCGTTCGGCTCGCTCGATGTCGACGCTGCTCACCATGGACACGACTTTCGTGCCGGTCATCTGGTGAACGATCTGGGTGAGGAGCAGGCGGGACTCTTCGAGGAGCTTCTCCCGCATCTGCTTCACGAGACTGGCGCCGTCAGGCGACTCGATGAGCTTTTGCTCCGCGACGGTGAGTGCGTCCCGCAGCCGTACGACGATGAGGTCTTCAACGATGTACGTGCGGATGGACTGGGGCCCCCGGCCGATGTAGTCCTTTTCAAACTGGAGGATGCTCTTGGACAACGCGTCCTCAAGCTGTCCCTTGGTGCGGTCCATAGCCTTGGACACGTCCGCCGTCACCGCCTGCGCCTACGGGCGTGGTCGAGTGGAATCACGTTGCTTTCGCCGGCGTCCCTCGCCGGGGAAACCAGGGGCTGCATCTGGCCCGCAGCCGCCAAGGCTTGTCTCCGATCCGCCGGCCGCGGATCGCCGCCCAGCGACGGGTTTGGCTCGAGGACTTGGCCGGCGCGCGGTGGGTCCCGGGGATCGATAAACGGTTTGGGTTCCCGGTTGATAGACGGCTGTGACGGCAGGCTTGCGGGCGGCCCGCCGGGCAGCGAACCGCCGGCCAGCGGCCGCACAGTCGCCTGGCCCTGTCCGAGGGTCGCCGCCGCAAAACCGGTCAAGGCGCTGCGGTCCACGGGTTCCACGAGGCCGAGCGCGCTCAGGCAGTAGAGCGCATGCCACACCTTGTGGACCGGTTCTCCGAGGCGCGCTGCCACATCCTCCGCGGACAACTCACCGCCCAGGGCCGACCAGACCGCCCATTCGTCGGGGGCCAGCAATTGCCGCAGCGGCATGTGGTCCGCCAGGGCGGTGCGGCGGACGACCGTGGACGGCTTGGGAACGAGCCTCCCCCACTTCCGTGGGTTGTCGACGCCCCGGACGGCGCCGAGCAGCAAAATCTCCCACCGGGCGCTCAGGTTGGCCGTCGGATCCACGCGGGGGCTGAACTTGAATGACCCCCGCTCCCAGCCGAAGGGGGCGTGAAACGCGTCGACCCCTGCGGCGTTTCCGCACAGCGCCCCGACGACTTCGCCGCCCTTCCAGAACTGCAAGGCCATCTCGCCGCCTCGCTGCAGCACCAAAGTACCCGAGCGCTTGCCGGCCCGCAGGAAGTGCATGACGTGGACGAGGTCGAGCACCTGCAGGCTGCCTTCAAACTCGATAGCGCTGCGGGCAATTTGGCCCATCCACGCCCGCAGGTGAAGCCGCATCGCCTCCAGCGCCTGGGCCAACGGAGCAAAGCGCCGCTCCCGGGCAGGCGGCGCCTCCTCGTCAAATTCGCCTTCCGCCAGCCGCTGGATGAAGTCAACATACGGAGCCATCGGCTTGAGGAGCCACAGGCCGCCTGCGTAGGCCGCGCCAAATCCACCCGCGCCGGCCAGCAGGGTCGTTGCCAACTGCCCCGACAGCCACGCCGCGAGTCCGGCCGCGCCCAAGCCGGCGCCGGTGGCGAACACCACCAGCCGGTCAACGGTGCGCATCGGAATCCGGTTCCCAGGCGCCCTCGGGCCCCGCCGGCGGCACGTCCAGGGACCCATCCAGCCGGCAGACGATGAGGCGCTCATCCGCCGCCGGGTCCAGGTCCACCGACACGCCCCGCACCCGCCGGCCGGCCAGTACCTCGTTGAGGCGCAGGATCAAGAGCTCGTGCACTTCGTCAAACTCCCGCACCAGGAGCTGCCGCATGAGCATCTGCCCTTCGCGGGATTCGGCCAAGCTCCGCTCCGCGGGGCTCAACACCCCCTGCAGGCGCAGCAGGATGAGGTCGTCCACCAGGTGCACGCGCACACGGCGGACAGTCCGGTGAAAGTTGTCCCGCTCAAAGCGTACGACGGTCTCGGCCAGCGCCCGCATGAGCTCCGACGCTGGCGATGTTTCCGGCCGTCCGGCATTGGTGAGCGCCATGGTCCGATCAACTCCTAAGCCTTCCTTGCCACGCACCGCCGGGGGCTCTTGCTCGCTACGGACGGCGGAGCAGATGGGCCACCCGGGGGGCGAAGTACACGGTCACCTCATCGCCGGGATTCAACAGGCCATAGGCGAACGGATTCGCCATTTCCGCGAGCAGCCGCGGATGGCCCGGCACCTCGATCTCGTACTCAACCACGGCACCCAGGAAACTCCGGCGCACGAGCCGGCCGTCGACCACCGGCGCGAGCTCCGCCTCCAGGCTCGCGCTCGTCCCGCTCTGCCCGGGGGCTCCCCCGGACCGGGGCCGCACGTACGTGTTTTCCGGCCGCAGCAAGATATCGACGAAATCGCCGGGCCCAAAGGCCGCCTCGCCGGTGCGGGGCACAAACACGGTGCGGTCGCCCACTTCCAAGTCGTAGCCGCCTGCCCCGGCTCCCGCCACCCGGGCGCTGACGAAGTTGGCGCGCCCGATGAAGTCGGCGACAAAGTGCGACGCCGGGCGGGTGTAAACCTCTTCGGGCGTGCCCGACTGCTCGATGCGCCCGTCCTTCAAGATCACGATGCGGTCGGAGATGGCCATTGCTTCCGACTGATCGTGCGTCACGTACAAGCTGGTTATTCCGTGCCGCTGCTGCAGGGCCCTGATTTCAAGGCGCATCTGCTCCCTGAGCTTTGCGTCCAGGTTGGACAAAGGCTCGTCAAACAGCAGCACCCGCGGCTCGTTGACGATCGCGCGGGCAAGCGCCACTCGCTGCTGCTGCCCGCCCGACAGCTGGTCGGGGCTGCGCTGGGCCATCTCGGAAAGGCCCACTTGCGACAGCACTTTCTCGGCACGGCTCTTCTGCTCCGCAGGCGGGATGTCCTTGCGCAGCTTCAGGCCAAACATAACGTTTTCCCACACGGTGAGGTGGGGGAAAAGCGCGTAGTTCTGGAACACGAGGGCCGTGTCCCGCTTGTTGGGCGGCGTGTGCGTAATGTCCTTGCCGCCCAGGAGAACCCTCCCGGCCGTCGGGGTTTCAAAGCCGGCCACGATGCGCAAGATGGTCGTTTTTCCGCAGCCCGAAGGCCCAAGCAGCGTCACCAGTTCTCCCGGCGCGATGCTCAAGGAGACGTTGTTGACCGCCGTGACGGAACGGCTCGGATCGGCCCGGTTGGCAAATACTTTCGTCAGGCCTTCAATAACAATGTCCATGGCAAGCCAGAACCTCCCTCAAACACAAGCGCCGCTACAGGCGCTGCTGGATGGCCGCACCGAAGGCCCGGCCGAGCACGAGCCGGATCGTCCCCGTGGCCAGCAGGATGATGGCCAACAGCACCATGCTGAAGGCCGCCGCCGCGCCCAGGCGCCCTGACCCGACCTGCGACAAGATCTGCACCGTCATAAGCTGCCAGTCCGCGGAAACCAGGAAGATCGCGCCGCTGACGGCCGTCATCGCCCGCACAAACGAGAACACGAGCCCGGAGAAGAAAGCGGGCGCCACCAGGGGCAGCGTTACCTTGCGGAACGTCTCCGCGGTGGACGCCCCGAGGTTGATGGCCGCTTCCTCGATGGAAGGATGGATCTGCTGCAGCGACGCCACGCCCGCCTGGATGCCCAGCGGCATGTAGCGGAAGATGAAGTGCAGCGCGATGATGGCAAAAGTCCCCGTCAGCACGAAGGGCCGGGTGTTGAACGCGAGCACGTAGCCGATACCGATCAGCGTGCCGGGGAGGGCGTAGTCCAGCAGGCTGATAAACTCCATGGCCGAACGCCCCGGAAACCGCTGCCGCACCACGAGAAAGGCGATGACCATGCCGAGGATGCCGGCGACGGGCGTCGAGCCGATGGCGATGACCAGCGTGTCGAGGATGGCTTCCCGGCCCACGCCAAAGACGTACTCGAAGTTCCGCCATGTGAAGCTGTGGTCATAGCCCCACAGCCGGGCAAACGCCCCCACGGCGATGGCCACGTAAAAGCTGATGACAAGCAGCGACACAAGTCCGGTCACCACGATGAGAAACGCCTTGGCGCCGGTGCTGACCGCGATGTACCGGCGGCCGGTCGGTTTCCCTGTGACCGTGACGTAGCGGCGCCGGCTGACCCAGTACTTTTGCACCACGAACGCCACGAGGGAGGGCACAAGCAGCGCCACCGCCAGGGCTGCGCCGCCCCGCAGGTCAAACATGCCCGTCACCTGCAGGTACGCCTGGACCGCCAAGGTGGGGAACTGGCTGCCGCTCAAGATGAGCGGGTTGCCGAAGTCGGCCATGGATTCGATGAACAGGATGAGGGCGGCGCTGGCCAAACCCGGCCGGGCCAAAGGCAGCGTCACCTGGCGAAACACTTGCCAGCGGCTCGCACCCAGGTCCAGAGCGGCTTCCTCCATGGAGTTGTCCAGGCTCTCCAGGACGCCCTTGAGGGTCATGTAGGCGACGGGGAAGAAGGTGACGACTTGCGCGAACACAAGGCCGTGCATGCCGTAAATGTTGAAGTCGTACAGGCCGAGCAGCCGCGACGTGACGAACCCGTTGCGGCCAAACAGCATGATGATGGCCACCGACCACACAAAGGGAGGCGAGATGATCGGCAAGATGGCGATCGTGTTGAGCAGTCCCTTAAAGGGGATGTCCGTGCGGGTCACGGCAAAAGCAAAGGCGAACCCGATGGCAGTGGCCAGCACGGCGACGATGGTCGCGGTCACAAGCGTGTTCGTGAGCGCTGCCCGCATGTACCAACTCGAGAAAAGGTTCTGGAAGGTGGCCAGGCTCCAGCTGCCGTCCGGCTGCACCAGGCTGACTTCCACCACTTTGAGAATCGGGTAGATCACAAAGAGCGCGAGCAGGGCAAATACGGCCAGGACCGCGATTAAAAGCGGCGGTTCCGCCACGAGCCGGCGCCAAGCGGCGAGCATGGGCCAGGACCTCCTTAGCCGGGTAACAACGTCACTGTTTGCGTGCGGCTGTCATTGGACACTCTCGCCGGCTGCCGGGCGAGAGTGTCACGAGCAGGCGGCGTCGTAAGCGGTGGCAGAGGCGGGGGAAGGACGGCGCAGGCCGCCCATCCCCTGCCCCCGGGTTTTCAGACGACTTACCGCCGGAGCACCTCGTCCACCCAGCGGTTCACCAGGTAGTTGCGCTGCTCGCCGGCCCACACGGCGTCATACTCGATGAGCGGGATCTCGCTCACCGCCGGCAGGCCCTCACCGGCCACCGCGTCGGGGTGGATCGGGAAGAAGTAGGTCTTGAGCCGGGCGAAGCTGTTCTGGGCTTCCAGCGTCAGCAGCCAGTCCACCAGCTTCTGGGCCGCCTCCAGGTTGGGCGCGCCCTTGACGATGGACACGGCCGGCGCCTCGAAACCGACGCCCTCCTTGGGGAAGACGATCTCGATGGGGTAGCCCTCATCCTTGAGCTGCAGGAACGCCGGCGTAAACTGGATGCCGATGCCCGCCTCGCCGAAGGCCACTGCCCGGGAGGGCGCCGTGCCGCTCTGGGTGTAGGTCTGGATGTTCTGGTCCAGCTTGCGCAGGTAGTCAAAGGCCGCGTCCTCGCCCCAGGCAAGCACCAACGACGCCACGAGGTTGTACGCCGTCCCGGAGGACTGCGGCGTCGGCATCTGGATCTGGTTGCGGAAGACGGGATCCAAGAGGTCCTCCCACGTCTCGGGCATCTTGGCGGCGCTGCGCTGCAGCCACGGCAGGTTGACCGCGACGGCCATGGGGTTCATGTAGAAGCTGGTCCAGTAGCCGTCCGGGTCCTTAAACTGCGGCGCGAGCACCGCGGCGTTGGGGGAGAAGTACGGCTGGGTCAGTCCGCGCTCTTTGGCCAGCACGTGGTTCTCGCTGGGGGCGCCCATCCAGACGTCCGCCTGGGGGTTGCCCTGCTCGGCCTCAAGGCGCGCCAGAGCCGGACCGGAGGACAGGAAGACAAAGCGCACCTGGATGCCCGTCGCCTTGGTGAACTCGTCCAAAATCTTGCGGGCGTTCTCTTCATCGACGCTGGAATACACCGTCAACGTCTGGGCCGCTGCGCTCTGTACGGCGGACACGACGGTCGCCAGCGCCATGACTGCGGCCAAAGCCAGCACCAGCAGCCTGTTGCGAGTTCTCATTGCCGAACCCCTCTCTTCATCAAGCTTTAAGTCTGGAGCAGCCACTTGAGGGTCGTTCCCACGGTCGTCCGCGCGCCCAAGGCATCCCTCCCCCGCCGCCGCCCACAACAAACAAGCCACGAACACGTTGCACGGCGCCCACGGGAAGGGGCGTTCGTGAACGGCTCGTGGCCTATCCCACGCCAACCGCCGCCCGGGGCGGTCTGCGTTTGATCAGCCAATTTGCCATACGATGAGCGGCACTCGGGTTGTGTGCTTTTTCCGTCGCGACCAATTCCACCCGGAAGAAGGATCTCCTGCCGGCGCGAGCAGCCTGTGGATCCTGTATGCGCGGCCGGGCCTTGCAGGAGGCGTTTTTTCCGGCGCAGGAAACCGCTGGGCGCACGGGGGAAGGTTACCGGTACACCCGCCGCGGCGTATATAGGCGTAGTTCTTCCGAACCCTTAGGCAGTGGCACATCTCAGTGGGGGAGCGCGATGGCCGGCGTGTGCGATTCAGACCGGGAGGAAAGCTGGAAACACAGCACGGAGCACGGCACGGAGGAGGGACGTGAACAAGGTTCGCCGCCCGCCGGGCCGCATGCGCTCGTAGTCGGCGGAACCGGTATGCTGCGCGGCCTGACCCTCGCCCTGGCCGGACGCGGCCTAGTTGTCTCCGTCATCGCAAGAAACAGGGACCGCCTGCACGCCCTGGCGGCTGCCGCAGATTCCCTGACGGGCGCCATCAACCCGATTCCCCTGGACTACCGGGACGGGGAGGAGCTCCGGTCGGCGCTCCGGCGAGCGCTTGCCGCCTACGGCCCCGTGGGCTTGGCGGTCTGCTGGATCCACTCGACGGCGCCTGAGGCCGTGGGGCAGATCGCCCGGGTGATCGGCTCGAGGGGCGCCCGGAGCCGCCTGTTTCACGTGCGGGGCAGCGCGGCCGCCAATCCGGCGGAAAAGGCGCAGCGCCTGCCCGAGTGGCTGGCGCACTGCCCCAATGTCCAATACCGCCAGGTCATCCTCGGTTTCGTGGTAGAGGGAGCAAGGTCGCGCTGGCTGACGCACCAGGAGATCAGCGACGGCGTGCTGGCGGCCGTTGACGCCGACGCACCGTTCTTTATCGTCGGAACGGTGGAGCCGTGGTCGATGAGGCCTTAGGCGTCCCGCGCCTATCCGTTGGGCTTGAAGGCGCGGCGGGCCCGTCCTACAGGCGCAGGGCGACGACAAGGATGGTGACCGCAACGCCGGCCCCGATCCAGGCGAGGGTCTGGTTGAGCGTGCGCCAGCGCCGTGCCCGCTCCGTGGCCGAAGCGGCGCCGCTCAGGCGGCGCATCTGCCAGGTGAGCAGCGCCGCCGAGGCCAGCGCGACGGTCCCGCCGAACTGCTCCATAAAGTCGAGCCAGAAGGGCTTGCTTTGCCCAACCAAGCCGAGTTGCATCATCATGCCGATGCCCGTCAGCAGCACCAGGATGGCCGCGGGGTTGAGGATGCCCCGGATGACCGAGCGGGCGGTGTCGTACGCGACCGCTGCGCCGTCCTCGCTCGCGACGTGCACGGACTTGCGGTACAGCACATAAAGAGTGGCCGAGCCGCCCAACCAAAAAGCGACGCTCACAATGTGAAGGAAAAGGAGCCACCGCATGCGTGTTACCCACCTTCGTCGTTATTGTTGATGTCCTTCGCACCGGCGGAGCGGGCCGCGCCTAGAGTTGACGGATAAGCTGCTTGAGCCAGTCCGCCTCCGCCTCCAGCAGAATGATCCTGCGCTGCACGGCGTAGTCGACGCCTGACGAGTCCTTGTGGCTCGGCATGGCCCGAAGCTGCGCGGCCGCCCCTTCCAGGCGCTCGATCCGCTCGCGCAGAAGGGCGACGACCCGCTCCCGATCAAGCCAGTCCACGAACATGAGGGCAATTTCCGCCGCCGAACCACCATTGTCCGTATCGACCAGAAGCTCTTCGAGCAGGGAAAAGAAGGCTTCCCGCCCGGCGGGGGTGATGGAGTACACCTTGCGGGGCGGATAGTTGCCCACGGTTTCCGTGTCCATGCGGACAAAGCCTCGGTGCTCGAGCTTCTCCAGCAGTGCGTACGCGGTTGCACGCTTCATGCCGGAAACCCGGCCAAGGTTTTTTTCGATGAACTCATTGATGGAATAGCCGTGCTGACTCTGGGCCATGAGAAGGCCCAAAAGCAGCAGGTGCCGCTCGTCCACGGCCAGCGCCTCCAGCACAGATGGTCATCCCTATACTAATCAGGAATGACTAGTATGTCAATGACTGCCGCCGGCCCGGCTCGCTGGCCGATGTAGCAACAACGCGGTACACTTGGTAACGGGGCCTACTGCCGCTAGAGGAGGACGAGGAATGCAGTACGATCTTCAAACCCCCGACGAGTACTTGCGGGCGCTGGAGGACGACTGGCGTCGCGCCAAGCTACTCGAACTGCGGAGCATTATCCGCGACTGCGGGCCCGAGCTGGTCGAGGGCATCGACTACAAGATGCTCAGCTACCGCGACGAGCAGGGCATTCTCTTTGGCCTCAATGCCCAGAAGCATTACGTGGCTTTATATGTGGGTGATGCGCACAAGGTTGACCCCGACGGCACGCTCCTCGCCGGGCTCGATGTAGGCAAGGGCTGCATCCGCTTTTCGAAATCCAAGGCGGTGGCTGAAACCGGGATCCGTGAATTTATCCGCCGCGCCGTCGAGATGCGCCGGCGGGGTGAGGACATCGACTGTTGATGGGGGCCTACCGGAGCGGCGGCGCACGCCGGTTAGCCGCAGTCAGCGGGCTCGTTGGACTCCGTCCCGAGCGGCGGCCTTTCGGCCCGGTCCTCCGCCAGCACCCGGACCTTTAAGGGATCCAGGTTGCGGGTAATGTCCTCCCGGTACGGTTCAAGCCACGGCGGGAGCATGAGCTGCCGGCCCAAGGATTCCACCGGCTCATCGACGGCAAAGCCCGGTCCGTCGGTGGCGATTTCGAACAGGATGCCGCCCCGTTCCCGGAAGTAAAGCGACGTGAAGTACTTGCGGTCGACGATGGGCGTCACGTTCAAGCCGGCCGTGGCCGCCCGCTGCCGCCAGCCTTCCTGTTCAGGCAAGTTCGCCGCACGCCAG
This sequence comes from uncultured Bacillota bacterium, assembly GCA_937916565.1. Lineage (GTDB taxonomy): Bacteria > Bacillota > Limnochordia > Limnochordales > ZCTH02-B6 > ZCTH02-B6. The sequence goes on from CALFSR010000064.1 coordinate 11,535, forward strand.
GCGATGTGGTGCACGGTGCCTGCCCCGCCCAGCCCGCCGGGCACCGTTTCAAGCTTGACATCGATGATGTGTCCCAAGCTCCCCTGGGCCCGCAGGCGGATATACTGCCCGTCGTCGCTGGTGCCGGCGGGTTCAAGACCGAGCACGTTCTCGAGCACGTCCAGCGTCTCTAGAGGGTCGCGGCTGTAGAGGAGCGCGCCGCCAAAGCCCTTGATGGCGTTCTCAACCGGGACGCCGCCGAAGGACCATGTGCTCGGTGAGCCTTCCTGCCGCTCGACGAGTTCGAGCTCGAGCCCGTCCCGGTCGGCAAAACCAAGGAACGTCTCCCCGAACCTTTCGAGACGCTCGATCGGTATTCCGAACCGGCGCAGCCGCTTTTCCCAGAAGACCAGCGCGCCGGGCGGCACGGCGAACACCGTGCGGCCGACCTGGCCGCCGCCGATGCGGCCCCGCTGGGCGCCCCGCTTGGGGAAGAACGTCATGGCCGTGCCCGGTTGGCCGGTTTCATTGCCGTAGTAGAGATGGTAGACGTCGGGAGCGTCGAAGTTGACCGTCCTCTTGACGAGGCGGAGGCCCAGCACGCCGCAGTAGAAGTCCACATTGCCCTGGGGATCGCCGGCGATGGCCGTGATGTGGTGGATACCCGCCGTCCTAAAGGTCATGGCCCCTTTTCTCCTCCTCCCGGCCGATGCGGAGACGGCGGCCGGTCACGTCGCGGCAAACCAGAGCGTTTGGGCACTGGTGGAGACGGCCTTGGCCGGGGTGCGCAGGACCGTCTGGAGTTCCGCCTGGGTTTCGACGAGCCCACCGGCGATGATGGGCGGTAACGTGTCCACGGGCAGCCGCCGCTGGATGTTGGGCAAGACCAGCGCAGGCAGGAGCTCGACGGCGTCCGGTTTCGATGCGTTCAGTATCTGGACGGCGGTTTTTAGGGACTCGGAGTCAAGGATGAACAAGCGCTGAATCGTGTACAGGCCTTCGTCCTTGGCTGCGCGAATGAGGTTGGAACGGGTGGTCAAGATCCCATCGACACCGACTTGCTTCGCAAGCACACGCATGCCCGCCGGGTCGCGGCCGATGCCCTGGATTAAGTCAATGTGCGCGAAGATCAGGGTACGCCGGCGAGGGTCTTCGACCGCCTTGTTGATGGAAACAGCTTCCTGAAGGTCGAATACCGTACCGGTAAGAAAGAATACAACTCGCAGTCCGGCCCGCAAGGCGGTTTGCACGTCCTGCGGGCGCTTGATGCCTGCGATGACGGGTTTTTGCTCGAGGGCATGAAGAAACGCGTTGCCGATGAACTTTCATCCTTTCTCAAGTCTCGACCGGCCGGCCGGAGCCGGCGGGGAGATAATGCTCGCTTCGCCACCCGCAGGGGGTCTCCTTCCTTGCCGGCGCCTGCCGTCCAAAGGGCTGTAGCTGGGCCGCCGCGACGAGCTTGGCGCGAACTTGACAGACAACGAAGGGCGGATATACAATACAACAAACGGAAACTGATGTCAGTTTCCCGTCATAGGCTATTAGGCATCGTCCTTCCTCTCGTTCGCGGGATGGAGAACATGGAGATAATCCCCGACGGCGTGTTTGCCGCGGGGATTATTTGTATGCTTAATGGCCCGAAGGGAGGACGAGCACCTAGAGCGGTTCATCACGTCTTTTGCAGTCACGCCGGTCCAAAACTTGTTTCTCGAGTTGAAGGGAGGCGCTTGGTTTGAAGAAGGGAACGTCGCGACGGCCCGCACTTCTTGCGGCTGCACTTGTAATGACTTTCCTCTTGGCGATGCCGATGGCTGTTTCCGCCGCCGATCCGGTTAAGGTAGGCTATGTCCTCCCGCTTTCCGGCAGCGCGGCGGCCTCCATTGGCCAAGAGTTTGCCAAGGGCGCCATGTTGGGCGCAAGGCATGTGAATGAAGCCGGCGGCATTCAGGCGCTGGGGGGCGCGGAGATCCAGCTGGTCCTCACGGACTCCCGCGGCGACCCGCAGGTGGCCATGACTGAGGTCGAGCGCCTGATCACCGTCGAGAGGGTTCCGCTGCTCATGGGGGCGTTCCAGAGTGCGGTAACCCTCCCGGCCACCACCGTCGCCGAGCGGTACGGCGTGCCGTGGATCGTCGATATGGCGGCTGAGAAGTCGATCACCGAGCGCGGTTTCCGGTACATCTTCCGGCCGACGCAGGTGCCTTCTTCGAGCAATGCGGACTCGGTCGTCGACTTCGTGGTCTGGATCGGCGAGCAGACCGGCCGCAAGGCTCAGACCGCCGCCATTGTGTATGAGAACACGGACTGGGGCCAGGACCTGGCCAACCGGCTCCGTCAGCGGTTCACCGAGGCGGGTATCCGGATCGTGCTGGACGAGTCCTACCCGCCGGATTCCCCCAACCTGCGCCCGCTGGTGCTCAAGCTAGCGGCTGCCCGGGCCGACGTCATCTCGGTGACGGCCTACGCGACCGATGCAATCCAGATCCACTCGCTGATCGAGCAGATGGGCGTTAACGCCATGGCGGTCATCGGCAGCGGCGCGGGTCAGGTGGACGCCACCTTTGTCCCGTCGGTCGGTGAGCGCGGCTCCAACTACGTGTTCAGCACCAACGGTTGGGCCGGCCCGGCGTCGACCATCGTCGGGCCTTTCGCCGAGCGGTTCTGGAACGACTACATCGCCGCCTACGGCGAGGAGCCGGTCGGTGAATTCCCGGTCGTCGGCTACGCTTTGATGTGGCTCGTCAAGGACGTCCTGGAGCGGGCCGGCGGTGCTGACCCCGACGCGATCCGCGATGCCTTGGCCTCGACGGAGATGCGCAACAATGAGGTGACCCGCCTCCTGGGCTACGACATCGTGTTCGACGCGACGGGCCAGAATCAGGAGAAGCGGTTCGTCATGCAGCAGATCAAGGATGGCGTCTACTACACGGTGTGGCCGGAGCACGTGGCGGTGCCTGGATACGAAGTCGTCTGGCCGGTGCCCCCGTGGTCGGATCGATAAGTTCGATATGACCGGGTAGTGGTGCGGGGGTTCCCGGGCGCGGGAACCCCCGGCCCTCCGTTCGGCGGCGCGCGCGACCGCCGCCGGGTGGAGCGAAAGCGCGAATCGTCTTTGGAAGTTCGGGAGGCATCACCCGGTGACGATGGTCCTTGTCCAGGCACTGCTTTATGGTATTGCCACCGGCGCCGTGTACGGACTGATTGCGCTGGGCTTGAGCTTGCAGTTTGGCGTCATGAAAATTGTAAACTTCGCCCACGGCGCTTTTTTGATGGCGTCGATGTATGCGGCGGTATGGTTGGCTCGCTACGGGGGCCTGCACCCTCTGGTGCTCATCCCGGTGGTCGCGGTCATCTTCTTCGTCATCGGTCTCATCATCCAGCGCTGGCTCATCGAGCCCATCTACCGCAAGGAAGCCACCCGGGAGCCCATCGGCGTCCTCATTTTCACCACCGGTCTCTGGCTTTTCATTGATCACCTGTTCTTGATGATTGCGGGGCCGAACTACCAGGTACTCCCGGGCCGGTGGGCCAACACCATCCTGCTCCTCGGCGACTACATCTTTACGTACCCGCAAGTGTTCGGCTTCCTCATCGCCTGCGCCGTCACCCTCGCCCTCGTGTTGTACCTGCGCTACACGCGGGTTGGGCGCATCATTCGCGCCACGGGGCAGGACCGGGAAGCGGCTAGTGTCTGCGGCATCAACAGCTCTTGGGTTTATCAGGTGGCCTTCGGGATCAGTATGGCGGTGCTGGGCATCGCCGGCAGCTTGCTCTTGCCCCTCTACCCGGTGAACCCGTTCGTGGGCGACGTCTTTGTTCTGAGGGCCTTCGTGATTGTCGTCCTGGGCGGCATGGGATCCGTGGCGGGCGCGTTTTGGGGCGGGATCCTCGTTGGAGTTCTGGAATCCGTCGGGGCGCAGTTGATGCCCATCTCTATGGCCGAGATCCTCATCTTCGGCACCTTCCTCCTCGTTCTATACTGGCGGCCTTCGGGGCTGTTTGGATTGGAGAGTCAATGATGTCTCGCCACGTCCGGTTGGGGTTGATCCTGCTTGTCGGGCTGCTCGCCGCGGCGCCGCTGTTTGCCGGCTCCCATACCCGGGCGCTCGCCATCTTCCTGGTGATGTATGCGTTCCTGTCGCTGGCATGGAACGTCGTCGGCGGCATCGCCGGGCAGTTGGCGCTGGGCCATGCGGCGTGGTTTGGGATCGGCGCCTACACGTCCACGTTGCTCTTCCTGCGCCTGGGCTGGTCGCCGTGGCTGGGGATGTGGGTCGGGGCGGCCCTCGCCACCGTGGCGGCGGTGCTGATCGGCATCCCCACGTTCCGCCTGCGGGGCGCCTACTTTGCGCTGGCCACGGTGGCCACGGCGATGATCCTCAAAATCGTGGCGGAAAACTCCCACCAGTTCCTGGGCGGTCCCCGGGGCCTGAACGTAACGCTTTTGCGGCACGCGCCCTGGCAGTTCCAGTTCGTCGACAACCGCGCCTACTACATCATCGGCCTTGCGCTGGTAGCCGTCGGCCTTTTGGTCAACTGGGCAGTGCTGCGCTCGCGCTTTGGCTACTACCTCACCGCCATCAAGAACGATGAGGAGGCTGCCCAGGCTCTCGGGGTGGACATCCGGCTGTGCAAGCTCCTGGCCCTGGCCATCAGCGCGGCCATGACCGCGATCGGCGGGACCTGCTCAATACACGCTGTACATCCACCCTGAAAAGGTGCTGGGAACGAACTTGAGCCTGCAGATGGCCATCATGGCCATCGTGGGAGGCCGCGGCACCGTCTGGGGCCCGGTGATCGGCGCGGGCGTCCTGATCGCCGCCGAGGAAATCGCCCGCCGTGTAAGCGGCGGGGTCGTGGGGGCCGACGTCATCCTCTACGGCGTTTTGCTCATGGCCGTGATCGGTTACGAACCCAAGGGGCTATATGAGCTTGGGCGGCGCCTCTGGCACCGTCTGGCCGTCACGGCGCGGCCGAGGGGGGTGGAGTCGTGACGCTTCTTGAGTTTGTCGGCGTGTCGAAGCAGTTTGGCGGTCTAAGGGCCGTCGACGATGTGACTTTCAACGTCAACGCCGGCGAGATCGTGGGACTCATCGGTCCCAATGGAGCGGGGAAGACGACGCTTTTCTCCATGGCCTCCGGGTTCATAGTTCCCACCAGCGGCGAGATCCGTTTCAACGGCCAGCGGATCAGCGGCCGCTCGCCGGCGGAGGTCTGCCGCAGGGGGCTTGTGCGCACGTTCCAAGTGGTGCGCCCCTTCGGCGACATGACGGTGCTGGAGAACGTCATGATCGGTGCCTTCCTGCACACCCCGGACCCGGCCAAGGCGCGCGAGAAAGCCATGGAGCTGCTGCGATGGCTCGGCATGGAAGGGCGCGCGGCGCAGCCGGCCAGGACGCTGACGTTGGCCGGGCGCAAGCGGCTCGAGGTGGCCAAGGCGCTGGCCACCGAGCCCAAGTGCCTCCTCCTGGACGAAGTCATGGCCGGCCTCACGCCCGCGGAAACCGACGGGATGATCGAACTGATCCTGGCCGTACGCGACCGGGGCGTCACCGTGCTCGTCGTCGAGCACAACCTGCGGGCCGTCATGAAACTGTGCGATCGGGTCGTCGTCCTCCAGTTTGGCCGGAAGATCGCCGACGGCACACCCCACGCCGTGGCCAAGGATCCGACGGTGATCCGGGCCTACATCGGGGAGGACGGTGACTGAGGTGCTGGAAGTCAACGGCGTAAGCTCGGGTTATGGCGACGTGCAAGTGCTGCGGGAGGTTTCCTTGCGGGTAAATGAGGGCGAGATCGTCAGCGTCGTCGGCGCCAACGGAGCGGGCAAGACGACCCTCATCCGCACCATCATGGGGATTCTTCCGTGCAAGTCGGGTACGATCACGTTCCAGGGCCAGCGGATTGACGGCCGGCCTGCCCATGCGGTTTCACGGCTGGGCATCGCCCAGGTCATGGAAGGACGCCGGCTGTTTCCGCACATGACCGTGGAGGAAAATCTGCTGGTCGGCGGCTCCATGCTCAAGAGCCGGGAGGAGCTAAAGCGCAACCAGGCTTGGGTATATGAGCTTTTTCCGTGGATGGTCCAGCGCCGCAGGCAGCTCGCACGTTCGTTGAGCGGCGGCGAGCAGCAGATGGTGGCCATCGGCCGCGCCCTCATGCAGTCGCCCAAACTCATCCTGCTGGACGAGCCGTCCATCGGGCTCGCACCGGTCGTCGTCAAGGAGCTGTTCTCCCGGTTCCGGGAAATCAACCGCAAGGGCGTGACGATCCTGCTGGTGGAACAGGACGTGCAGCGGTCTTTGAGGCTTGCGTCGCGCGCCTACGTGATTGAGCAGGGCCGGGTCGTGCTGGAGGGGCCGAGCAAGGACCTCCTGGAAAACGCAGATCTCAAGTCGGCATATCTGGGAACGGAAGGGACCCACTGATGATTACGCTGGGTGACGCATTGCGGATCAACGCGCTCAAATACCCCGACCGGCCGTGCCTGTTGGACCGGACGCGCCGGTTCACGTACGCCGAGGTCAACGAGCGGGTCAACCGCCTCGCGAACGGGCTGCTGGCCACGGGCGTGCGGCCCGGACAGACGGTGGCCGTGTTCTCCCACAACTCCATCGAGTATATGGAGCTGTTCCACGCCCTGGCCAAGCTCGGCTGTTGCATGGTTACGCTCAACGTGTGGCACCGGGCGGGCGAGGTGGAAGTCCTCTACAAGCACTCGGACGCCGAGTGGTTCATCGTCGGGGAAAAGGCGCAGGCGAGCGTCGCAGAGCTGGTGGACAGGCTCGGGCTCGCTCCGGGACATCTCATCGTCATGGGAGAGCCTGAGCTTCCGGGCGCCGTGGCCTGGAACGACGTCATGGCCGCCGGCCACCCGGCCGAGCCGGGCGTGCGGGTCGACCCGCAGGCGCCCTACTGGATGATGTACACGTCGGGCACGACGGGGAACCCGAAAGGCGTTGTTCGCTCGTTTTTGCGGACCGCCCTGTGCACTTGGGCCGGCATCATCGAATTCCGCTTCAGCAAGGACGACTTGTTCCTGGCCGTGTCGCCGTTTTTCCACGGCGTGACGTTTCTGCCCATCATGGTGCTGCACGTGGGCGGCGCCGTGTTCATCGCGGATCGCTTCTCCGTCGACGACATCATCGAGACCCTCGGCCGCCACCGGATCACATCCGGTTTCATGGTGCCGACGATGCTCAACATGCTCCAGGCCGACCCGCGTTTTGGAGAAACCGATTTCTCGGCGCTGCGGGTGCTGGTGACCGGCGGCGCGCCCATGCCTGAGGCCCTAAAGCGGCGGATCCTGGACGTCATCGGGCCGTCGCTCTTTGAGTTCTACGGGGCCAGCGAGAGCGGTTTTCTCACCGTGCTGCACCCGGAGGATCAGCTCACCCGGATAGGCAGCTGCGGCCGGGCTTGCTTTGGCGCGGAGGTGCAGATCCGGGGCGAGTCGGGCGAGGTGCTGCCGCCCGGCCAGGTCGGCGAGATCTTCACCAGTTGCCAAGGCCGGTTCGACGGCTACTACAAGGACCCCGAGCGGACCGCCCAGGCGCTGCAGGACGGCTGGTTCACCGCAGGCGACCTTGGCCGCATGGACGAGGATGGTTACGTCTACATCGTCGGCCGCAAGAGCGATCTCATCATTAGCGGCGGCGAGAATGTGTATCCCATCGAGATCGAGGACGTGCTTCGTTCGCACCCCGCCGTGGCCGACTGCGCGGTCATCGGCGTCCCCGACCCGCTGTGGGGCGAAGCGGTGAAGGCGGTGGTGGTGTTGCGTCCCGGGCAGGCCGTGGCGGCGGAAGAACTGGTGAACTACTGCAGCCGGCGGCTGGCCGGTTTCAAGCGGCCGAAGTACGTCGAGTTCGTGGACGAGCTGCCCCGCAACGCTTCGGGCAAAGTCCTCAAGCACGTGCTCAAGCAGCAGCACGGGGCGTGAGCCATCAAGCAGCCAAACGGAGGATCGAACCATGAACGCCTACATCAACTTTCCCGCCAGGGTCGCCGCCATGCAAAAGGCCTTGGCCGAGAACGGCGTTGACGTCCTGGTCGGGACGCGCCTAAAGACCGTCACCCACGTCTCGGGTGCCTACGTCCCGTGGCGCAGCGCCGTCGTTGTGCCGGCGGAAGGGACGCCCCACCTCTTTACGGTCGGCATGGACGCGGTGCGCGTCGCCGAGGAGGGGTGGCTCAAGACGGTTTCCGGGTACAGCCGCCAAGCCCTGATGGAAGTCGTCGCGGCCCATCTCAGGAAGCTGGGGCTCGACGGCGGCCGTGTCGGCATCGAGGACGGCTACTCCTATTACCTGCCCGAGGGCATGATCACCCACGCCGAGTACGAGCAGCTGCAGAAGGAATGCCCGGGCGCCGAGCTGGTCAACTGCACGCCCATCGTCGACCGGCTCATGTTCATCAAGGAGCCGGAGCAGATTGCCCTCATGCGCCAGGCGACGGCCATGGTGGACGCGGCGCAAGAGGCGGTGCGCCTTGAGGCCCGGCCCGGGATGACGGAAACGCAAGTCGCCGGCATCGCCGAGCAGGTCATGCGGGACCTTGGCAGCGAGTTTGCCTGGACCTTCACGGGCGGCCAGGAGATCGCCTCGGGTCACCGGACTTGGACCGGCGCCTGCACGCCGTCGACCCGCAAGATAATCCAGCCGGGCGACTTCCTGCTGGTCGACCTGCATGCTATGTACAACCTCATGCTCGGCGACGTGTCCCACAACGGCGTCATGGGCAAGCCGACCGACGCCCAGAAGCGTGTCATCGACGCCTACGTGGAAACGTGCTACTACCTCCTTGCGGCTTTGAAACCGGGCCGCACGATCGGCGACGTGGCGCGCGAAGTGCGCAGCTTCGTGGTGGAGCGGGGCTGGGGCCGCATCATCCGGGGCTTTGGCCACGGCATCGGCCACTTTGGCAACGAGTGGTACCCGTCCTTCACCGACATCAAGATCCCGTACGTGAGCGAACCCGACATCGTGCTCGAGCCCGGTTTCATGGAGATTATGGCCGTGACCTGCAATGAGCCCGGCGTGGGCGGCCTGCGGTACGAGCGGCCGGTCGTCATCACCGAGACCGGGGCCGAGGTGCTTTCACGCACGCCCGTCGAGCCGTGGGTTTACGGTGAGTAATTCAGCGGGGCGGCAAAAGGAGGCAGTGAGCATGATCAAGTTGTACAGCGCCTACATCGGCGGCCAGTGGGTGTCGCAGGTGGGCGGTGAGGAGATCCATGTCGTCAACCCGGCCACGGAGGAGGTCATCGCGGCGCTTCTGCCCGCGTCGGCCCAGGATGTGGATGCGGCCGTAGCCGCCGCCCGGCGGGCTTTCCCAGCGTGGTCGGCCACGCCGGTGGAGGAGCGGGCCCAGTGGCTGGAAAAGATCGCCGCCCGGCTTGAGGAGCGCGCCCAGGAGCTGACCAACACCATCACGGCCGAGGTCGGCATGCCGGTCCGGTTCTGCGGCGTCGTGCAGGTGGGCGGGCCGATCGCGGCTTGGCGGTCGTACGCCGCCCTGGCCCGGGAGTACGAGTTTGAGCGGCGCATCGGCCACTCCCTGGTAGTGCGGGAACCCGCCGGCGTCGTCGGCTGCATTACGCCGTGGAACTACCCGCTGCACCAGATCACTCATAAGGTTGCCGCGGCGCTTGCCGCCGGCTGCACGGTGGTTTTGAAACCATCGGAAGTCGCGCCCATCAACGCGCAGATCCTGGCCGAGGTTATCCATGAGGTCGGGTTGCCGGCAGGCGTGTTCAACCTGGTGCACGGGCGGGGCGACACGGTGGGTGAGGCGCTGGTGGCGCACCCGGGGGTGGACATGGTCTCGTTTACCGGGTCCGTCCAGGTCGGGCGCCACGTGGCGGCCACGGCGGCGGCCACGGTGAAGAAGGTCGCCCTCGAACTCGGCGGTAAGTCGGCGGCCATCATCTTGGATGACGCGGACCTGGAAACCGCGATCAAAGGCGTGCGCAACTCGTGCTTCCTCAATTCCGGCCAGACGTGCCACGCGCACACCCGCATGCTCGTGCCCGAGAGCCGTTATGAGGAAGCCAAGGCGCTGGCGGCAAAGCTTGTCGCGGAGCTTGTCCCGGGCGATCCTACGCAGCCGGGGACACGGCTTGGACCGGTGGTGTCCGCCCAGCAGCGGGAGCGGGTACTGGGCTACATCCGCAAGGGCATCGAAAGCGGCGCCGAGCTGGTGATCGGGGGGCTTCAGCCGCCAGCGGGACTAGAGCGCGGCTACTTCGTCCAGCCGACGGTTTTTGGACGGGTGGCGCCGGATTCCGTGATCGCGCAAGAGGAGATCTTTGGTCCGGTGCTTTGCATTATCACCTATAAGGATGAGGACGAGGCTGTGGCCATCGCCAACGGCACCATCTACGGCCTCGGCGGCGGGGTCTGGTCGGGAGATCCTGAACGGGCGGTGGCTGTCGCCCGGCGGCTGCGCACGGGCCAGGTCGACATCAACGGCGCCCCCTACAACGCCCTTGCTCCTTTCGGCGGCTACCGCCAGTCGGGCGTTGGCCGTGAAGCGGGTGTGTTCGGCCTGGAGGAGTTTCTGGAGGTCAAGGCCATCCAGTTGCCCGGCGCGGGCAAGCGCGCGTAAGCGGGGGAGTTCCCGTGACATTTGACGAGGCGTTTGGCATCACGGTTGTGGAACGGCGGGAAGGCGAAGTGGTCATCGCGCTTGACATCGAGCCGCGGCACCTCAACCCGAGCGGCATCGTGCACGGCGGCACCCTCTGCAGCCTGGCGGATACGGCCATCGGCATGGCCGTCGTCAGTCGCATCGACCGGGAACGGCAACGGGCAGTGACGGCCCAGTTGAGCGTCAGCTTCCTGCGCGCGGCGACCGCGGGGCGTCTCGTCGCCCGAGGTGTTGTCACCCTCATGGGCCGCCGCCTGGCTCACGGCGAGGCCCAAATTACATGCGGCGACACGCTGGTGGCCAAAGCCCACGGCGTGTGGTACGTTCAGGACAAGCGGCCCGCCTGAGTGCGGCGAGGCAGGGCGCGCATCGCCGGTTGCAAGGGTAAGCGGTCGTACAAGGAGGTACAAAGGCGAGATGGGGTACGTACTGGCGCTGGACCAGGGTACGACCAGTTCCCGGGCCATCTTGTTTGACCACCGGGGCCGGGTGGTGGCCGTGGCCCAACGGGAATTTCGGCAGATGTACCCCCGGCCGGGCTGGGTGGAACACGACCCTGAGGAGATCTGGTTTACCCAGCTGTCGACGGCGCGCGAGGCGCTCCAGCGCGCCGGGGTGGCGGCCGCGGATGTGGCCGCCATCGGCATCACCAACCAACGGGAGACGACGGTGCTGTGGGACCGAGCGACGGGCACCCCGGTGGCGCCCGCCATCGTCTGGCAGGATCGGCGCACCGCGGGCATGTGCGACGCCCTCAAGGCCCAGGCGGCCGAGTCCCTCGTGCGGGCGAAGACCGGCCTCGTTCTCGACCCCTACTTCAGCGCGACCAAGGTGGCGTGGCTCCTGGATAACGTGGCGGGACTGCGCGCCCGGGCGGAACGGGGAGAGATCGCCTTTGGCACGGTGGATGCGTGGCTTGTGTACCGGCTTACGGGCGGCCGCGTGCACGCGACGGACTACAGCAATGCATCCCGCACGCTTTTCTTCAACATCCACACGCTGTCTTGGGACGACGAACTGCTGGAGCTGTTTGGGCGCGTCCCCCGGGCCGTTTTGCCCGAGGTCAAGCCGTCGAGCGCCATTTACGGAGCAACGGCTCCGGACCTGCTCGGGGCGGCGATCCCCATCGGCGGCATCGCCGGCGACCAGCAGGCCGCCCTCTTTGGTCAGGCCTGCTTCGAGGTAGGCATGGCCAAGAACACCTACGGCACGGGCAGCTTTCTCTTGCTCAACACCGGCGCCAAGCCCGTCGCGTCGGAGCACGGCCTCCTGACGACGGTGGCGTGGGGAATGGGGGGAGAGGTGACCTACGCGCTGGAGGGCAGCGTGTTCGTGACGGGCGCGGCGGTGCAGTGGCTCCGGGACGGCCTCGGCCTAATCACCAACGCCGCGGAAACCGAGGCGCTGGCTAACTCCGTACCGGACACCGGCGGCGTGTACCTCGTGCCCGCCTTCACGGGACTGGGCGCGCCCTACTGGGACCCGTACGCCCGCGGCGCGCTGGTCGGGATCACCCGCGGCACGACCCGCGCCCACATCGTCCGGGCCGCGCTGGAAGCCATCGCCTACCAGACGTGCGACGTCATGCGGGCCATGGAGCAGGACGCGGGCGTGCCGCTGCGGGCGTTGCGGGTGGACGGCGGTGCAGCCGTCAACAACCTGCTCATGCAGTTCCAATCGGATGTGCTCGGTGTGCCCGTGGAGCGGCCGGCCGTAACGGAGACGACTGCCTTGGGAGCCGCGTACTTGGCCGGACTTGCCGCGGGCGTCTGGCAGAGCCAAGACGAGATCCGTGCCCAATGGCACCTGGACCGCCGCTTTGAGCCGGCCATGGAGGCCGACCGCCGCGAGCAATTGCTGGCGGGCTGGCGGAGGGCGGTGGAGCGCTCCCTCGGGTGGGCGGCACCCTAGGGGCAAAAGGCGGCCGTCCGGCGGCTTTGCGCCGCCCGGACGGCCGTTTTTTCCGGGCTTCTATCCTCAGTAATGCCGTGCCCGCCAGCTACCTGGCCAACTTTAGTCCCGGCACCACATAGCCCAAAAGTCCGCCGGCGGCGACCAAGACGCCTCCCGCCAGCAGGATGATGTGGGGTGCGACGGCGGTGGACAGTACCCCGACGAGCCCCAGGGAGATAGGGCTGGCAGCCAGGGCGATGGACCCGCGGACAGCGAAGACGCGGCCCTGCATCTGTTTGGGCACCAGGGTCTGGAAGAGTCCCGAGGCGCACACGTTGACCATCGACACCGCCGCTCCCGCAAGCACGAGGGCGATCAGCGCGCTCACAAGGTCCCGCATCTGGCTCGCAACCGCGAGGCCGGCGCCCGTGACCGCGATGCCCCAGATGACGCCCATGCCCCGGTGAAGCCGGGCACCGCCGGCCGACATGAGCAAGGCCGCCGCCACCATGCCCGCCGACAGGCCGCTCGTCAGCAAGCCCGCGCCCGCGGCGTCAAGGCCCATGCGCTGTTGGGCGATGAAGGGCAGCAGAGGCCCGAGAGGTGTCAGGGCAAAGTTGACGAGGGCGAAGTTGCACAGCATGAAAAACAGCATGCGGTTTCCGTTCCACAGGTAGCCCAGGCCGGCGCCCATTTCCTGGAGGAAATCGGCCGCCTTCCCTTGCGCGGCCGCCACCGGCGCACGGCTCGGCAGGGGCGGGATGGCGGCCAGGAGCTAAGGGCAGCCACGGCGCAGGTGAGGGCGCTAATGACCATGACCGCCGGCAACCGGTCCCAGGAAAATGACGGGTAACATGCTCAGCATGGACAACGTGGTCGCGATGGTCACCGAGCCGGTCTTCTCCACGATCCACCACAGAAGCGCCAGTCCTGCCAGACCGTCGCCTTGCATGGAGATGGCCTGGCCCGAAAAGACAAGCCAGAAATCCCGCGCCAAAGAGGGTTTGGGTTGGGACGCCCCCTCCGTTGGCGCCGGAGGCTCTGCCGGGCGTTCCTGGGCGACACCCGCTGTCCGCCGGGACACTGTGGCCACTGCGTGTCACTCCTTTGTTAGAAAATGTTCCAGGGTTTGGGCGATGGTTCGCGCCCGCACGCGGTCGACGCTGTATCGCTTGACGCGGTCGACCCACTCCGACCGCACGAGACCGACGGATTCCAGAGCCCGCAGATGCCTGGACGTGGCCGGTTGGCTCCAACCGAACCGCTCCATCAGGTCGGCGGCGCGGGTCCCCGGATACTGGCGAATGAACGCGAGGGCACCTAGTCGCGGCTCATCGGCCAAAGCCTTTAGGGAGGCCAATAGGTCTCGCTGGGTCTCTTCGTCGCCCGCGTGCTCGCCTTGGATGATGCCGAAGCCGATGACCGCGTCGGGCCGGCCCCCCATCACCGCCGTGGCGATGTATGGTCCGAGCCAGGGGACGGGGACGAAATGGAGCCGCTTGCCCTGGAGCAGGGGGTAGCGGTCCTCGCCCTTGCGGCCTACGATGGCCGTGAGAACCTTGAGCGGGTCCGCGAGGTGAAACTGGCGGCGGGCCGCCTGGGCCAACGCCCGACAAGTGGGGAGGGCTTCCTGCCAGCGTGGTGCGAGGTGGTCGTGCCACAGCTGGCGCAGGCGCATGTCCACCATGGCCCGCAACTCTTCCGGGCGCCGCATGAGGGCTATCGCACGCTCGGCGTCGAGTGCGAACGCTTCGTCCGGGTGCGGACCCTCCATGGCTTTGATGGCTGCGATAAGCCGTTCGGGCTCATGTTCGAGCCATTGCCGTACCGTGGCCGTGTCCTGTGGCTGGACCCGGAAGGACAGGCGGTAAAAAACGCGCTCGAGGAGATCGTCGGTAGGCGCCGCCGCCAGCAGCTTCAGGGCCGGATCGATGGATTCTTCATCGTCGGGGGCCTCAAAAAGGTACGACAGCAAGCCTGACAGCGGCACGCACAACAGGCGGAGGTCCATCCGGGCTGCCCGCCCGAGCCGCGCAGGCAGTTGTGCCAGCCACGGGTCAATCCCGGGAAACCGGGGAGCTAGCTCGGCCATGGGTAGCGTCAACGCGATGGCCTTGGCCGGCGCGATGTGGACAAAGAGCTCACCGCCCGCCGGCACGTGCAGTTCAGGCATCGGCTCACCTCCTTACGCCAGGACATCATATGCGGATATTCGCCTATTAGCATAAGTGAATGAGGAGCGCCGGTCAAGTAGGCATCTCGAGAAGCGTCTTGTTTGACGCGGTCGCGGAGCGGGACCGCTGGCGCGGGGAATACATTCGCCGGGCCATCGAGAGGGGCAAGTGCCGGGCGGCCGAGCGACACGGCGCGGCCGTCGGATACGGGGTTCTCACGTATGCTTTCTACGGCAACGGCATGATCGAAATAGTGTACGTGGCGGAAGAGCACCGCTGCAGCGGCGGCGAGGACGGCGCTGGCCCGTCGCTCACCCCGGGGGGCCACACCGCTACTCCGTAAACCTGTTCATCACGTCGACGTTCGCGCGTATGCGATTGTCAGGGGTGACTGAAATAAGCTCTAAGTCTTTCATCACGGCGAGATCGCGCAAAACCGTCCGCTTTGACTTGATACCTTTGTAGAGATGGTCGACGAGCGGGTGAGATCGGTCTCGATACTCGGGCACGCTTATGTTCAGCGCTGAGCCGGACTCCAGCAGAAGGGTCAGGAAGGTGTAGCAGCGGTGGTTGATGGCATCCTGGCGGTAGAGGTCCGTCACGTAGTCCTGGAACATCACCACTCGGACAAAAGCCAGGATCTCCGACTGAACCCGGTCGATCTCTTCCACAAACCCCCTCAGTGCGAAGCGGACAAACTCCTGGAGCCGGCCCCGGTGCTGAAAACGCGCTGCCTGCAGCGCCGCGATATATTCCTCACGCCGCCGGTAAAAGAAATTGGCGGGGGAGTAGAAGCCGCGAACATTGTAGCCGCCTTGGTAGAGGAGCAGGGCCTCAAGAGCGCGAGAAGTCCGCCCGTTCCCGTCGCCGAACGGATGAATCGAGATTAAGTAGAAGTGCGCCACGATCGCCCGGATGGCTGTTCCGTATGCGAGTGCTTCACGACTGTTGATGAACTCGACGAAAGCGTGCATAAGGCGGGGGACGTCTGCGTGGTCCGGTGGCAGATAGTCGCCGGCGTGGACCCGGTGTTGCCGGTACTGGCCTGGAACATTGTTCTCGTAGTAGCAGCCTTCAGTGGTGATTCGGTGCAATTCGCGGATGAGCTCCTCGGTCACCCGGATGGGGTCCGAGCCTGGCCGGGCGATCTGCCGGATGTAGCTGTCGACTCTTGCTGCGTTGCGCACTTCT
>CALFSR010000065.1 GCA_937916565.1 uncultured Bacillota bacterium
GTTCCCCTTCATCGGCGACGTGCGCGGCCTCGGCCCGATGCTGGCCATGGAAATGGTGCACGATCGGGAGGCCAAGACGCCGTGGCCGGAGCTGGTGGATCGCGCCCTTCGCGAGGCGGAGGTTCGCGGCCTCATCATTCTCAAGGCCGGCTTGTACGGCAACGTGGTGCGCCTGCTGCCGCCCCTCACCTTGAGCGACGGGGAGCTGGAGCGGGGCCTTGCAATTCTTGAGGACAGCTTGAAACAGGCGTGGAACGCGGCTGGCGCCGGACAGCCGGCGGCCGGCCAATAAGAGGTGGATTGCGTGTCAGGACACGGTGAGGCGCCGGGCGCGGGCGCCCGGGAAGCGCATCTTGAATCGGCGCGGCTTGGCGCGCGGCGCCAGGAGCTGGTTTTGTACGACGAGCTGCCGCGCCTTGCGGACATTAAGCGCCGGTTTCACCACATTTGCCTCGTGGACATGGCCCATGCGGTCATGCTGTGGGAGCAGGGCATCTTGACGGACGCGCAGGCCCGGGCGCTCCTCAAGGGCTTGCACGCCATGGCGGAGCTGGGCCCCGAGCGGTTTCCGTGGGACAGCACCACCGGGTCGGCGCTCGTGCAGGTGGAGCGGTTTCTCGCCCAGGAGGTCGGCGAAGACCTGGCGGGGCGGCTGCATACGGGCCGCAGCCGCAACGACCAGTTGACGGCCATCGACCGGCTGTACGCCCGGGATCAGTTGCTCAAGATCTTGGGCTCCGTGCTGTCCCTTCTGGAAACCGTGCTCCAGCGGGCCGAGGAGCACGCGGAGACCATCATGCCCGGCTATACGCACCTGCAGCACGCGCAGGTGTGGACGTTCGGGTTTTACCTGATGCGGTTCGGCTACGCCATCGAGCGGGATTTGCAGCGGCTGCGCGGCGCCTATGAGCGGTGCAACATGAGCGCTCTGGGCGGCGCCGCGTGCGCCGGCACGTCCTGGCCCATCGACCGGGAGCGGACGGCGGCCCTTTTGGCCCACCGGGGCGTCGTCGTCAACGCCATCGACGCCGGTTCGTTTGCCCGCGACTACGTGGATGAGAACATCTGCACGCTGAGCATCTTTATGCAGAACATCGGGCGGCTCGCTTCGGACCTGTACATCTGGAGCACGTACGAGTTCGGCATGGTGGAGATGGACGACGGCCTTTGCGGCACGAGCAGCATCATGCCGCAAAAGAAAAATCCCCACGCCCTCGAGCGGGTCAAGGCGACGGCCGGGCAGGCGGTCGGCTGGCCCGCCGCCATCATGGGCACGCAGCGGTCCAACTTCTCCACCGACCTGGATCTGATTTTCGCCCGGGACATCATCATGAACATCTACGACGACGTGTACGCCTGCTCGGAGCTGATGCGGGTGTCCCTTTCGACGCTCACGCTCCACGAGGACGTCATGCGGGCGCGGGCGGCCGTGTTTTGGAGCACCACGAGCCACCTAGCGGACGAGCTGGTGCGCCGGATGGATGTCTCCTTCCGCACGGCCCACCAGATCGTCGGGCGTTTCGTTCGTGACGCCATCGAAGGCGGCTACGCGCCCGGCACGGCCCCGGTCGCGCTGCTCGACGCCGCTGCCGCGCACGCGGTCGGCCGGGCGAGCGGCCTGACCGAGGCGGAGCTGCGGGACATTTTGGACGGCGAAGGTTTCGTCCGGTCCCGGACTTCGGCGGGCGGCGTGCAGCCTGAGTCGGTGCGGGCCCAGATCGAGGACGTGCGCGGCCGCCTCGCGGAGCACCGGCGCTGGTACCAGGAAAACCGGACCGCCGTGGAGGAGGGCGTTGCGGCGCTGCGGGCCCGGGTGGCCCAGGCGGCCGGGGCCGTCTAGACTTAGCGTTGACGTTGGGCCGGTGAGCCTACAGCCGGCCCGGTGCCCGAAGGGAGGGGAGCCGGGCTGCCCGGCGTGCCGGCTTGTATGCCAGCGGCTGCAGCGTTCTACGGCCGGATATAGCTGCCGTAAGTCTGTCCATCGATGTCTACAATCGTCGACAGCCGAGAGGAGGCGCTGAGGTCCCGTGACGATGACGCAATGGCGCAAACATCCCGAGGAGTATTACCACGTCGTGCTCAAGCGCATTCCGCCCCAGCCGTCGCCGCCCTTTGAGGATCCGGAGATGCAGGAGCGGGTGTGGGGCCAGCGCTGGGGATGCACCACCGACGTCGGCCGGCTGCGCATGGTGCTCCTGCACCGGCCGGGCCAAGAGTGGAACATCGTCGACAGCTCCAAGTACGACCCCGAAATTGACGCCCTCATCGACGACGACGAGCAGTGGTATTTCCGCTCCGACGCCGCCCCCAACATCCCCCGCATGCAGGAGCAGCACGACAACTTGGCCCGGGTGCTGCGGGAGGAAGGGGTCCAGGTCGAGTACGTCGACGGCTCGCCCCGCAATCCCAAGGCCATTTATACCCGGGACACGGCCATCGCCGTCAACGGCGGCGCGATCATCTGCCGCATGGGGCCGGTCGGCAAATACCCCGGCACCGGCCGGCGGGGCGAGGAGGCGTACGTCGCCCGCAAGCTCGCGTCGTTGGGGATGCCTATCCTGCGCACCATCCACGGCACGGGGCTCTTTGAGGGCGGCAGCTTCTGCTTCCTCAACGAGCGCAACGTGGCCGTCGGCATGTCGTACCGGCAAAACGAGGAAGCGGTCCGGCAGATCGAGGAAGTGCTGGCCGTGCAAGGCGTGAAGGTGCACCGGGTGCCCCTCGTCGGCCACAGCCTCCACATCGACGGCTGCATCGTCATGGTGGACGTGGACGTCGCGCTCATTCGCATCACCCGCTTGCCCTACTGGTTCCTCGATCTTCTGCATGACCTCGGCATCCGCACCGTGGAAGCCCACCCCGAGGACGACCCGCGCGCCGTCAACTGCTTGGCTGTCCGTCCTGGCCGGGTCATCATGTGCACCGGCAGCGAGCGCACGCAGGAGCGGCTCGCGAAGGTGGGCGTGGAGGTCATCCCCATCGAGTACGACGAGGTGCACAAGGGCGGCGGCGGTATCCACTGCTCCACCCTGCCGCTGGTACGTGACCCGATTTCCTAGGAGCGAGCGGTATGGCCCTCTTGGAACAAATCGACAGGCTGGTGGACGAGCACCGGCAAGACATCATCGGTTTCCTGCAGCGGGTTGTCCAGACGCCGAGCCCCACGGGGTCGGAGGAGGCGGTGGCGCGCCTCATCCGGGACAAGATGGAGGAGCTGGGCCTGGACGTCACGTGGGTGGAAGCCGCCCCGGGCCGGCCCAACGTCGTCGGCGTGCTGGCCGGCGAAGGGCCTGGGACGCGGTTTCTCTTCAACGGCCACATGGACACGGTGCCGCCGGGGCCGGCGGCCGACTGGGACGATGACCCTTTCTCGGGCCGCATCGTCGATGGCCGGCTCTACGGGCGGGGCGCGTGCGACATGAAGGGCGGGCTCGTGGCCATGATCTTCGCCACGGGACTCCTGCGCCGGCTGGGCCGCCCGCCCCGGGGCTCGGTGACCGTCACCGCGGTGTGCGACGAGCAGACGGGCTCGGCCCTGGGCACCCAGTACCTGATCCGCCACGGCTATATCCAGCACGATATGGCCATCGTGGGCGAGCCCACGGACATGCGCATCGACGTGGGCCACAAAGGCATCTTGCAGGTCAGGTTCGAAACCCGCGGCAAGCCCGCCCACGCCAGCCGCCCGTGGCGGGGCGTGAATGCCATCGAGCACATGCACGAGCTCATGACCCGCCTGCGGGCCCTGGCCAAGGACCTCGGGGAGCGGCAAGACCCGCTCCTCGGCCCCGCCAGCCTCAACATCTCCATGATCGAAGGCGGTACGTTCCAAAACATGGTCCCGAGCCATTGCCGCTTGGTGGTGGACCGCAGGCTCGTGTACGGGGAAACCGAGGATCAGGCCCTCGCCGAGTTCCGGGATCTCCTGGCCGCGTGCCAGCGGTCGGTGCCGGGCTGGCAGGGCAGCCTTGACGTCATCCGCTACGCGCCGCCCATGCGGGTCGAGCCGGACCACCCTGTGGTGCTCAACCTCAAGGACGCGGTGACCGCCGTCACCGGTCAGGAGCCGCCGGTGCGGGGAAAGGACGCGGGGACCGACGCGACGTGGCTCACCAACCTGGCCGGCGTGCCGACGGCGATTTTCGGCGCCGGCGACTACCGGGCCGCGTCGTTGGCCGCCAACGAGTTCATCGGGTTGGAGGATCTGATCGCGTCGGTCAAGGTGTACATGCTGGCGGCCGCGACGGCAACCGGCTACGGCAGCTCCGCCGCGTAAACCGTGGCCGGGGGATGCGGGCGGCCGGACGCGGCCGTTGCCGCCCGTGGGGCGGCTTGCCCGTTGAAAGCGTGGAGGGGGTGGTGCCCGGGGACGTTTGCGGGCTCGCTGCACCGGGGAATGAGTTCCTTGCTCTTAAGGAGGGAAATGCGATGGCGCATGTGCGCAGGACGACGGGGATCCTCGTGCTGGTAACGGTGCTGGTCGGTCTTCTGGGGGCGGCAGCCGTTCAGGCGGCCGGCGAGCCGGTCCGGGGCGGTACCGTGGTCATCGCCACCAACCGCATCCCGACCAACCTCTACCCGGGGCGGTCGACGGGACTGCCCGACATCGCCTTGAACATGCTGATCTACGACGCGCTGGTCATCACCGACGA
>CALFSR010000066.1 GCA_937916565.1 uncultured Bacillota bacterium
GCTTGATAGCCGCGAGGGCAGCCCGCACCGCCGCATCAACCACCCGGTGCACCAAGGCGTACTCCGCCGGCGGCTCGCCCACCGAGACGACCCGGGTAATGTCGGAGCAATAGCCGTTAAGCAAGGCCCCGATATCCACCGTCACGCCGTCACCCGGCTCCAGCACGCGCCCGCCGGTATGGTGGTGGGGCAAGGAGCCGTTGGGTCCGGAGGCAACGGAGGTAAACAGCACTTCCGCGGCTCCCCCGCGGCGAAACGCATCGGCCGCAGCCGCCGCCACATCCAGTTCGGTGGCGCCCGGCCGGCACGCGGCCGCTGCCGCCCGCATGGCCTGATCCGCCAAGGCCGCACTTTCCGCAAGCAGTGCCACCTCCGCGGGGCTCTTGACCATCCGCAACGGGTTGAGCAGGCTCGACGCCAAACCCACCTCGGCCTGCGGCCACGTGCGGCGCAAAAGCAGCAGAAAATCGGCCCGCATGGCGTCATCTACCGCCAGCCGCTGCACGCGCCCGCCCAGCTGGCCGGCGAGCGTCCGCATGGCTTCTTCGGGGTCGTCCTGGTCACGGTACGATACCATGGGCGCCTCCCGCATGTGCTTGAGCGCCTGCACGGACTGCTCCCGGTTGAGGGAGGGAATGAGAAACCCGGCGGCCCGGGGCGTCAGCAGGAGGAAACTCGGCCGCTCGTCGGGCTTGGGCGTGAATCCGGTCAAGTAGTAGAAGCTCGGCCCCGGCGGCACAGCGACAGCGTCAACACCCTGGGCCTCCATGGCCGCCTGCAGCTTGCGCAACCGCTCCGGGCTTTCCGCCCGGAACTGTTCGATGGCAGCACCCTCGCGCACCGGCGTCCCCGCTTGTTTTGTCATCGCTCTCGCCTCCCGTCACTGAGCACTCGGCTTCTCGATAATTCCATTCCGCGCGCGAAATCCCCCTGCCTGCGCCAACCAGGGCAGGCAGGGGGATCCCAAAAGGCTACGCCGGCCCAACTTCGTGCCGTGGCATCGATGTAGCCGCACGAAGTCGTCTCGACTCAAGCCGCTCGTGTCAAGGCTGCCGCAAGTACGCCCCGACGCCGTTTCGCACCACGTCCGCGTGCCGGGGCACGTCGCGCACGACCACGGCCCGGTCCGGGTAAAAGCTGCCCAGCGTCTCCGCGAGGCCGAGAAACACCGACAGGTGGGTCCCGGTCCGGTCGTCGATGTGCAGGCCCTTCTCATGTTCATAGTTCACATAGACCAATCCCGGCCGGCCCACCGCCTTGGCCATGAACTCGTCGCGCCCTTCGATCACGAGCCGCTCGTCGGTCGGCCCCCGGAGGTAGTCCATCGCGATGTTGGGCGTTTCCGCCAGGGTGCTCATGGTCGGCGTCGCGTCGCCCAGCTCCCGGTGGCTCAAGCCCCGCAGGGCCACCGGCGACGGCTCCAGGCGCAGCGACACCCCTTCAAACGCCTGCAGCTCCATGACCGTCCACGCGCCCACGTCCATCGCCCGCTCGTGCACGACCAGCGCTTGCACGATGGGGTTCATGGGCCGGGCTTCGTGCATGTCCAGGACGAGGTCCACCCGCTCCCGCCGCACCAGCTCCGTAATGGCGTACGCGAGCTGCTCCGTCAAAGTCCCGTCCGGACGGCCCGGGTACACCCGGTTGAGATTGCGGGCCTCCGAGCCGGCTCCCAGCGACCCTGACGGGTAGTGGATGTGCGCCTCCGGGTCGGGATACTGGTGCAACGGGTTCGACAGCCGGTCCCCGTGCCGGAAACGCCGCTCCCCCCAGGGAGTCTTGATGGTGATGTAATCCGGTACGCCCTGATTCGGTGCCGTATGGGTGAGGGCGCTGGCGTTGGTCTCCGGGATGACGATGACCCTGCCGGCCTCCACGACGGCGTTCTCCACCAAAATCGCCGCTGCGAGGCGCCCGGCGATCTCATTGCCGTGGGTCCCGCCGAGCACGAGGATCGTGCCGCCCGGCTGCCGTCCTTCCAAGAAATACACCGGCGTTTCCATGGGCGTGCCTGAAAGCCCGGCGTGGTAGTCGCTGAGCCAGCCCTGGCGCGTCACGCCCGGTCCAGGCACGATCGGATCCCGCGTGTAGAGTGCCCGGAACTCCGCCCCGGTCAGGGCCACGATAACGATCGCGGCCAACAGGATGAGGGTCGGCACCAGCACCGAACCAGCCGCCACGCCCGGCCTCTGCACGGCGGTCGCCGTCTGCGACGACATAGTCTCACAGCCTTTCCAAAGCCCGAGTTCGCGCCCGGCGGCTACTTGAGCAGCAGCACCCGCAGCAGGAACGGGATGATCATGATCCCGTACACCAGACGCATAACCGTCCGCTTTTCTTCATACAGGCTCCAGACGATGAGGAGGAGCAAAAAGACCCACAAGGCCCAGTACACGTAAAACAACAGCCGTCACTCCTTCAGGCCGCCGCTGTCAAGGGCCGCGTCAGTACACCACCAGGAACCGCAACTTGTCCGCGTAGATGACGATCAGGATGCCGATGACGCTGGCCACGACCCACGGCCAGATCACGCGCCGCAACACCGTCGAGTACGGCTCGCGGTGGTTGAGAGCAACCTGCGAAGCAAAGCCCACCACCGCCGTCGGCGGCGTCAAGCTGCCATAGCATGCCATCAGGCTCAAGCCCACCGTGGCCATGACCGGGTCCCGGTCCAAGAGCGCCAGCATGAGCGGCACGCCCAGCACCGTGCCGGAGCCGTAGGAGCCAAAGAGCGCCCCCGCCAGCGCGAACCCGACCAGCGTAAACAGGTACAGCCACGTATCCGGCAACGTGATGGCCGTGATGACGAAAAGCCCCCGTACGCCCGTCAGCGCCATGATCTGCACCAACGACCCGACGCCGATGAGGATTCCGGCCACGGGTAGTGCTTCCTTGAGCATTTCCTTGGAAACCCGCAGCACCTGCACCTTTGGGCTCAGCGCCCAGGTCACAAGCACGCCCAGCATAAAGATGATGGGAACGCCGGCGTCGGGCACGAGTTCCGGAAACGTGCGCAGCAGGACGATTAGCCCGAACACGACCACGAACGGGGCGTACACCTGCAGCCGGCTGATCTGGCGGTGCTCGGCGGCCATGCTGGCCAGCACCTTCTGCACGTCCAAATCCCTCCGCACGTAGCGCGCGCCGAGCCACAAGGCCGACCCCAGACCGATGACCAGGCTAAACACCAACAGCGGCACGGTGAAACCGGCGTAGGGCATGTTGATCCCGTTCGCGATGGCCATGGCCGGGATGTTGACCGGCGGTGCGAACGCCCCGATGATGCCGCCCAAGGCCACGATGGACACCGCCTGCACGACCGGGATGCCCATGCCGACCAGCACCGAGCCGACCAGCGGGCCGACGGCCAGGACCGCCGCGGTGCCGGACCCCGTCAGGCCGCCCGGGATCATGACCACGATCATCATGAGCATGAGCAGGAGCACCGGGCGCTTGTGAAACCAGCGGATTAAGTCCGCGATCAGCCCGTGCAGGGCTCCCGACTCCCGCACGACGCCGACGAAGATCGTCGCCGTGAGGATGGTCACCACCAGGTCAAAGAACATGAACATGCCTTCGACCAGATGGCGCAAGGGCACGCCCTGGCCGGCAGCGAGCGCGCCGGCGACGGCGGCGAGCAGCATGCACAAGATGTTGGGCAGCTTCCGCCACCAGGCCACCATGAACACCGCCAGCATGACGGCCAGGACGAGCAGCGTAAACGTCGTCTGGCTCATTTACGGCGTCACCTTTCCAGCATCGATTGGATGACGGGGCCAACGTCCAGGGTGTTGGGCACCACCGTCAACCCGATGCCCCGTTCCTGGGCCAGGCGGTCAAAGTACCCGTCGCGGTTGCCTTCCTCCGTCACGATCAAGTAGTGAGTGCGCGGTGCGGCGGCGACGATGAAACGCTCCGAGAGCGGGCCGCGCCGGCCTTCGCCGCCGATGTGCACGCCGATGATCGTCAAGCCCTTCGCTTCGGCCGCGCTGAGCACGCGCTCGATGCGGGCGAGTTCCTCCTCCACATCGATGCCCGCGGCACCGAGGCCCTTTTGGCTGCCGCCCAGGGCAACGATGACCGTCTGCACGCCCTCAAGCTGGGCGGGCTCGGCCAGTTCGTCGGTAATGCTGTCAACGCCGATGCGGTTGAGAAGCACCCGGACCATGAGCACGTCCGGGCTCTGGCCGGCCGACGTTACGAGAATCGGCGTCCGGATCACGACGCCGACTTGGGCGCCCGCCAGCGGCACCGCCGCGGCCAGAAGCGCCAGAGCCAACAACGCGCCAACCAGCGTCTTTGTGCGCTTTAGGACAAACATCGCGTCAGTCCCCCTCGCTGCCATGATAGTGGGCAGTGGCCAGGGCGGGGC
>CALFSR010000067.1 GCA_937916565.1 uncultured Bacillota bacterium
AGTCAACCCCCTGCAGCCTAGTCCTATACTGTCCACCAAACCGGGGCAACTTCAACCAAGCCCAGACGGAGCGGTCCCAGCGCCGGTGAGGCGCCAAATGGTTCGGTTTCAGTGGAAGCTCCCCCAACAGTCAGTGCTCGGCCCCGACCCCCTCGATTGCGCTCTTCGCTGCCGGACCCCTAGCCGCAAACGATCGAAGGAACAATATACAACATTGCACTCATTTTACCTAAGAGCACTCCCGAAATCCATAGGGATCATTCGCTCGGTTCTGCTCCCCCGAAGACTCCCCCCTCTTCAGTTCCTGCGTCCGAAGCTTCGCAAGGGACAGACCGCTCAGTAGGTGAGCAACGGCGTCTGGCCGATGAACCTGGGGGACTTCGCCTGCGCAAGGATAAAGTCGGCGACGTCGGCGCGCGAGATCTTGCCGGCCCGCACGCCGCGGAGGTCCACCAGGGCCCGCCAGCGGCCGGTGCGCGGCCCGTTGGTCAAAAAACCGGGCCGGACGATGATCCAGCGGGCAACGCGCTCCCTGATGATCCGCTCCTCGCGTTCCTTGTCGGCGTACATGCGGCCAAGCATGAGCGGCAGCGCGACGTAGTCATAAAGGAAGCCGCCATGTCCGCGGCTATCCCCGGCACCGATTCCGGTGACGGCAATCAGCAGCTGCTCGGGCTCGAGCGCGGCAGCCAGGTTCTGGGCAGCTCGCGAGAAGAGCGTGGTCGGCTTGAGCATCTGCCTTGTCCCGAGGCAGCTGCAGACCACGTCCTGCCCCTGGACAACCTCGCGGATGGCGTCCAAGTCCAGAGCATCTCCTGCAACGACCCGCAGGAGCGGGTTGCGTATGGCTAGTTGTTCGGGCCGGCGCGCCAGGGCCGTAACGTAATGTCCCTCTGCCAGGGCGGCATCTACGAGGGCGCGCCCGATTCCCCTTGTCGCGCCAATGACGGCGATCCTCACCTGGAGCCCTCCACTCGGACCAAGCGGCTGCTAGCCGCTGCGTGATGAGCATACGTGACGAGCACCCAACCCTTGCCAGGTCCGCGCAAGGGTTGGGTGCAGGTGCCGGGACCGGCGCCGCAGGCCTCTGTGTCGTGGGCGCGGCTCTTACGAGTTCGCTTGCGTCTCTTCGTTGCGCATCTCGATGGAGGTGAGGCGCGCTTCCATCTCCGCCTGCCACCAGCCGCGCGCCTTGCGCTCGGCCTTGAGATCATGCCGCAGCACGGCGATGTCCGACTTCAATTCGGCTCGGGTCAGGTCAATCTTCTCATCGAGCCGCTTGATGTCCAAGCGAAGCTCGTCCCGGATCGAGTACATCTCTGAACGCAACTCATCGCGGATGGTGTGCATCTCCGCACGCAACTCACCGAGGCGAGTGTCCATCTCCTCCCGGAGCTCACGAAAGCCGTCCATCGTTGAGGCCCGCAGACTTCCCACGTTGGTGATGAGCTGCGACACCATTTCACCGATGCGATCCACTTCCCGTCGCAGATCCTGGACTTGTACGTTCAGCTGCTGGATGGCGTCACGCGACTCGGCGTCCACCGACAAGCCCTCCCTGCAATGAGAAGTTCGGTGCCATCTCATTTCGCCTTACGGCTTGTCGGTCCTTTCGGCCTGTCAGTGCGCGACGGCGGGTGAGGCATGTTCATGTACACGCCGCCCACCTCAAGTTCGTGCAGCATCTGCCGGCCCCGCGGTTGCCTGGTCGCGCCAGCCCATACATACCTGCAACCCGCGGGGCCGCTGGCCGGCTGGGCCGAGGAACACCACGCCCGCTGGTAGGGGCCGGCTGGGTTGCCACAGCGCTGGCGATACGGTATGATGGCCCACGGTGCGGCCGGGCTCCGGCACGACTGCACCCCCGACATCCATCGTACGCAAGGGTAAGGCGTACAACCGGAGGCGGATTGCGATGGACAGTTCACTCTCTGCAGCGCTCGTCGACCTTGTCCAGCAGTCGTTTGAGGGCAAGAACCGGTGGCACGCGCCCCTGGTGGCGCTGGTGCAGGATCTGACCCCGGAGCAGGCGCTCTGGCGGCCGGCACCGGAACGCAAGTGCGTCTGGGAAATCGTGCGGCACATTATCTTCTGGCGCGAGTACCTGTTGTGCCATGTCATGGGCCGGCCTGTCCCCGACGCCGAGGCCAACAACTGGACGCTGCCGGCGGAGACCAGCGAGCAGGCTTGGCGTGCCGAGCTCGAGCGGCTTCGGCAGGTTCAGCAGGAACTGTTGGACTGGTTCACGACCCGCAAGCCGGAAGACCTGCTGGCCACGGACAAGCAGGGCAAGCACGCCCGGTTTCTGCTGGAAGCGGGCATTACCTGCCACGACAGCTACCACGCTGGTCAGATCGCAACACTACGGGCACTCATGGGGCTGCCGCCGGTCGAGTGACGGGCGCTCCTCGGCCGAAACCCGCCTGGGTGCACGCCCGGTGGTGAAATCGCGTGCTGGTTTCGTGCGCCTCAGCGGGTTCCCCGTGCCCATGGAGGCGGGCCCTGGACCATGACGGACATCGAGACCGAAATCCCTTCGTGGCGCAAAGCCCTCAAAGAGACGGCCCATCTCCCCGATGACACGATTCAGGAACTCGAAGACCACCTGCGCTCAGTAAGCGTCGTCGAGGACTCCGCTCATCCGATCAGCTGAAGCTCATCGGCGGCCGTGCCCATCCGGCCTAGGCTCCGCAGCACCGCGGCGGCCGCCCGCAAGCCTGAGACGAGGGCCTGCTCGGTGGTGGGGCCCAGCCAGTAATCACCGCAGGTGAACACCTGCCGGCCAGGCACGTCTTTGTCAGCCAGCGCGCCGGCCAGAACCCGCGTCCATCCGGGATAAAGTACCGGCATAGCGTACTGCCAGCGCTGGACCCGGTGAAACCGAGGCTTGGCACGAGTTGTGGAGTACAGTCCGGCAGCAGCCGTTGCCAGCTCCGGGCCGATCTCCTCGTCCGGCGCGTCCCACCGCCGCACCGAGTAGATGTGGGTCGGCATAAGGACGCCGAGACCCGAGCCGGCAGGTACCCGCCGGGGGTCCTTGAGGTGCTCCCAACCGATCGCTGCGAGCGAGCTCCCGCAGGCCGGCGGCACGGCGACGCCGTAGGCCCTTGTTTCGGGCTGGCCGTCGTACGCCACGGTGGTGGTCAAATTGTAGGTGTAGCGGGTCGACCGCAGGAAGGCGGCTTCCCGGGACCCCAAGACGGTATCCGGGTCGCGCACCAGCGCCAGGGCGACAGGCGCCGGCGTCGCGAGGATCGCGCGTGCCGCCTCGAGGGTCGCCCGGCCTGTCGCGTCCTCTACGCTGAGCGTGACGGAACCGCTCGGCCCAACCTCCACCTGGTGCACCGTCGTCCGCAGGCGCACATCCAGAAAACGGGCCAGCGCCTGCGGGACCGCGCCCATACCTCCTTCCGGCGCAATGACACGCCAGCGGCCGGTCGCCGCCGCCCAAGTCAGGGCCGCGGCGTGCCGCCAAGGGGTCTCCTCGGCTTCCCAGAAGAACAGGCCGGATGTGGATGGAGCCAACAGCCAATCGACGGCATCAGGTCCCAGAACCCTGTCGCCCCAGGCCCGCAGGCTGTCCGTGTCAAAGGGGGCCGTCCGCTCCGGGTGGTACCAGTCAATCCTGTGGCGGTAACGCCAAGCGATCCACATTAGTCGGCCGAGACGTGCCCGGGTGCGCCGCGAAAGGGCCGGGTGCCGCAGTACACCTATCGCTGATCCGGCACGAGTGTAGTAAATGCGCCTGCCTGGGAGAACCGTCGCCGTCACCGGCGGAACGACGTGCCGGGAAAAGGAAACCGACAGCTTCGCCATAAGGCGACGCATGTACCGGTAGTGAGGCAGCATGAACTGAGCGCCGGCGTCCCAGGTAAAGCCCTGTTCCGAACGGGTCTGCATGCGGCCACCAACTGAGCCCGCTTGCTCTAGCACTACGACCTCAAGCCCACGCAGTTGCAGGGCGTATGCCGCCGCGAGCCCCGGGATGCCGGCACCGACGACAGCGACACGTGTCACGGATGGCGTTCCTCCCTGCTCCCCCGTTGCGTCAACGCCCCGCCAGGGTTTCCAGGTACTCCTTGAGGACCGTGGCGTTGTTGAAGTCCTCGTGCTTGGAGCTGTAGACCAGCGTCAGACGCTGCCTCCGGGCAATGTCGACAAGCCGCCGGAGTGTCGCCTCATGGGGAGCGAGTTCTGCGAAGTACCTCTTCCGGAACTCATCCCGTTCCGTGTGGTTCTTGTGAAACCATCGCCGCAGCTCGTTGGACGTCTCAACACCATGTCCATGGTCTTGGGTTTCCTCCTACTGCGGTCTCGCGGCGGAGGTATGTCTCCCGGCAACAGGCGCCTAAGACCCCCTTTCGCTCTACGATCTGCGTACCCTCTCCGAGGCCCTGCAGCCCGTGCGAGCATGCGACCCGTCTGGCGCTCCCGAGCTGACCCTCGACATGGCGCTCCGCGATTTCGCCCCTCCCCGTCCGTGAGCACGCCTCACTGGACGCTGTTCGTTTCTTCCGACCCGGACCTTGCCGAGACGGACGGGACACAAGAGAAGACATTGTCGTTGACATGGCTCCTGCGGAAGAAGTACTATTCCTTGTACACACGACATTCTGTGGGCCACAATGTGTGACACAGGAGCTGACACGCCCCATGCCCGCCTGGGAGATTACCTTTGACCCCCGGCTTGACCTTGGAGATCACGAGCTCCTCCGGCTTCTGGTACAAGTAGAGGCACACCGTCAGATCACAAACAAGATCCCACTTCCTCCTCCTGTCGCCGCGAGGCTAAATCGGCTCAATCTCATCCGGCAGATCAAGGGCACGACAGGAATAGAGGGCAACACCTTAACGGAGGATGAAATCTCAACCCTCCTCGACGTCGCTCCGGATACCGACGCACAGGTCGTGGTCGCGCCGACCAACCGGGCGGATCTGGAACGTACAGAAGTGCGCAACGCAGCA
>CALFSR010000068.1 GCA_937916565.1 uncultured Bacillota bacterium
CCGTAGGACCAGTCGGGCCAGTCTCACCCGTCGGGCCGGTCGGACCCGTAGGACCGGTCGGGCCGGTCTCACCCGTCGGGCCGGTCGGACCCGTAGGTCCAGTCGGACCAGTCGGGCCGGTCTCGCCCGTGGCACCCGTCGGGCCAGTAGGTCCGGTCGGGCCGGTGTCACCCGTCGGGCCGGTCGGACCCGTAGGACCAGTCGGGCCAGTCTCACCCGTCGGGCCGGTCGGACCCGTAGGACCAGTCGGACCCGTATCGCCAGTCGGACCGGTGGGACCAGTATCGCCCGTCGGACCGGTCGGGCCAGTCGGACCCGTGGGGCCCGTCAGGGAGCCCGGGAACTCAATGTTGACCGTCGCGGAACCGGGCGTCACCGTGATGTCCAGCGTGCTCGAGGTAAACTCGATGTTGTCGCCCGCGTTTACCGGCGCTGAACCGTTGGGCCCTACCACGTTGAACAGGAACGTGCCGGGAATGACGCCTCCCGGTGGGCCCGTCGGACCCGTGGGACCGGTCGGCCCGACCGAGATGGGCAGCTGCATGATGCTGTTGAGCTTGGAAGCGAGGATGAACTCGTTCCGTGTGACGTCGTTGAGGGTGTCACGGATGCTTTGGTTGATCGTCAAGATGTCGCTGATGGTCGGGGGCTCGGCCGGCGTCACCCCGGGCAGCGTGCCGAGGACGTACTGCAGCTTTTCGCCCTCGGCGTTGATGATGTGGCTAAGCCCGAGTTCCGACAGCGCGATGGATGCCAGGACTAAGTTGATGGATGCTTCTCGACTGATGGAAATGGAAGGCGTGATGTTTGGGAAGTTGGCTTGAGACACAACTCTCACCTCACATTCGTGATAGTCTGCCGCCACGATATTCACGGTGAGAGCGGTCTGTCAGGGTCTTGGAGGACTAAACTTCAGATCGGATTGGCTTCCTGCTACTGAGGAACTAGTGGAAGGGGCGTTCCGGCGTGAGGACCGGTGGGCGTGTAAGCAGTGACGATAAGCTGATCCATGTAGGGCAAAAATGAAATGACTCTCCCGCACTTTCGGGGCTGTCAACGGCGATTTCAACCTGGCTCTCCCGCAGATTCGGTGCTCAGGAGCCGTCGGTGCGGTGAAGCGGTTCCTGGCCTTTCACGATTGCAAGGCGAGGAACCGCTTCCTCAGAAGTTCTATGCCGGCTCGCCCATACATCTGCCGTTTCAGCAGCTTCAACTTGTTGATGTAGCCTTCAACCGGACCATTGCTCCAGGGTAATGTGAGGGCGTTCATCACCGCATCCAGATCCCGTTCGATGCCCCGGGCAAACCCTCTCAACGGTGCGACGGACGCCCCGCTGGCGCGCTCAAGCCAGGGCTTGAGCTTGTCGGCTCTTCGCTCCGCGAGGATCATCCGGAACTCTTGCAACAAGGTGTACGCCTCACGCACCGCCGGAGACCCTTCCAGCACACCCTCCAGCCAACGCCGCTCGGTGTCTCCAAGCTCCTCCGGCGGCCGGGTAAACCACATGCGCAGCCGTCTTATCCCAAGCCTGACCCGCACTTGCCCAGCAGCCGGCTTTCCAGGGTCACGCGTCCGCAACGTCGCGACCAAGTCCCTCACCGTCGTTCTCGCTCCTTGGTATCCAAGCCCGCGAATTTCCCGGTACAGCTCGGCGGCGTTATGGCAGCCCTCGTTCCAGCCGCGCACAATGTGCTCAATGAGCGCCACCCGCCGCCGATGACGCTCCCGTTGTTCCGCGTCTTTACGGGTCTCCCAAGGCGGGGGCGGAACCTGCTGGCTTGGGATCGTCGGGGAGAGCGTTTCCTCCACCACGATGCGGAGCAGGCGGAGACCAGCCAACACCCGCTCGGCGACGTCGCCGAGGTTTTTCAGCAGCTGACATCGATCCGCGACTTGGATCGCCCGGGGAGCGCCGAGCGCGGCTGCGTCGGTTCAGTCATTGGATCGTTGTCTCTGCCCCTCCACCAGCAGGCGCCGCTGCATCGATCATCAACTTCCGGGCGACGATGACGATCCATGCAATAACGAAAACAACGTAGATCCTCTCAATCAGCCCCATGATGTGCTCCAAGCCGCCGTAAAAGATGAAGAAAAAGGCCACGTTGAGCGCCGCCAGGGTGATGAGGAGCGGCGCTGTCTTGTTCCATGACGGCGTCCGGCGGAGGCGCAGAGAAGTCAAGAGCGATCCAGCGGAGAAACAGCTGAAGCTGATTAGGCCGAGGATCGCGTGGACGGCGCCGTGCCAGCTGGGCGGGTTGATGGTCGGAAATTCGTCGGCGGGGAAAAAGCCCACGCCGGCGAAGCATACGGCGTAGATCCAAAGGAGCACCATGCCGGCGCGCGAGCGGTGCTCCCGGGGCAGAGCGAGGGTCAGCGCCCGGATCAGCGCCATGGAACCCAGCGCCAAAGAGACCGCCGCGACGCACGCCACGACGGGATCCGTCACGGCGTACTCGCTGATGAAGCGCGTCACCGGATCATACTCGGGACGAAAGAAGTGCAGCAGGAGGACGATGGCCGAAAAGAGGCCTGCCCCGGCAAGGGCATAGTGGCAGAGCCGCCGTATGGTTGCAGCGGGGACGATTTCCCTTGAAATTTGGGGACCAGCGGCGTTCATGACAGCACACCTTTCGTAGCGTATTATTTCCCTAGGAAACAATATGACTGTACCACGATTTGGTTTCCTCCGTCAATAATTATTGGCCGGTCCGTGGCGACGGATTTCACGCCGTCGCGGTCGAGGCGTGGGTATGTGAACGAGCGTTGGTGACACATTGGAGGTCGGGCCGTGAAACCGCACGATGGAGACCTGGGGCCGAGGGAACGAGCGATTCTCGAAGGTTTCAGCCAGATGTGGAGCAAGCTCCAGGCGTTGATGGCCGCGGAGGAGCGGGTCATCCTGCACGACGTGACGCCCACCGAAGTCCACTGCATCGTCATGATCGATCGCCTCGAGTCCCCAAACGTGACGGCGCTGGCCAAGGCGCTTCACATGACGCTCGGGGGAGTGAGCAAGCTCACGCGGAGGCTCTTGCGGATGAAGGCGATCGAGCGCTACCAGCGGGAAGGAAACAGGAAAGAAGTGTTCTTCCGGCTCACGCCCAAAGGCGAAGAAATCAAGCGCCAGCACGAAGAGCTGCACCGCAGGAGGTTGGAGCGGGATTTCGCGGTGTACCAGGCCATGACGGAGGCGGAGAAGGAGAGCCTCTTGACCTTTGTCCGCCGCTACAACGAGCACCTCGACCGCGAGCTCGAAAAGCTCGGGAAGAAGAGCTGACGCTCGAGTTGCTCATAGAAGCACGGCAGCGAAGCCATCCGGCGGCCGCCGACGGTTCTAATGCGTCTTGCGATATCAACGGGTTGGGTGTCGAGGCGCCGCCTGTGGAACCCGTCAAAAAGGGAGGCCGATCATGTCCCGGCTGTACGAGATCTTGGAGCACAACCGGCGCTTCGTGGCTTCGCGGGCGTATGAGGCGTACCGCACGACAGAGATTCCCGAGAAGAAGATGGTCGCGCTCACCTGCACGGACACGCGCCCGATCGAGCTGCGACTACTGCAGTGTCGCATCCATGACGACGTCGTCCGCGTCAGCGTCCTCGGGCAACGGTTCGACCACCAGGCGTCTTCCTCGCGCACGCAGAAGTCTCGCTTCCGCACTCACCGTAGCCGGTCATTCGGAAGCAGAGTCTCATACGGGCTGAACGGCGCCTCCTGCAATTCTGTGGACAGCGCCATCAGCTACTTCAACCCCGAACGCACCACGCCCTCAAGGATCTGGCGCTGGAAGATGATGAAGACAATCATCATGGGAATGACCGCTACGGCGGACCCGGCCGTGATGAGGTTCCACTGCGCCCCCACTTCGCCCGAAAAGAGCGAAATGCCGACGGGGAGCGTGTACATCTGCCGCGTTTCCGTGGCGATGAGCGGCCACAGGTAAGCGTTCCAGTTGCCGATGAAGGTGAGAATCGCCAGTGCGGCCAAGGACGGCTTCACCAAGGGCAGCGCGATGCGCAGGAAAATGCCGAACTCCGACAGCCCGTCGATGCGCCCGGCGTCCAAGAGCTCGTCGGGCAGCGTGGCGAAAGCCTGCCGCATCAAGAACACGCCGAAGGCCGTCATGATGCCCGGAAACAGAATGCCCCAGTACGTGTCCAGCCAGCCATACTGCGCCGACATCTGGTACCACGGCAGCACCAGCATCTCGGTGGGGACAAACATGGTGGATAGGATGAGTACGAAGATGACGTTCTTGCCCGGGAACGGCAGCTTGGCCAGGGTGTAGCCGACGAGCGAGTCAAAAAAGAGCACCGACGCAACAGTGATCGCGGCCACGATGGTGCTGTTCAGAAACCAGCGCGGGAACAGCGTCCGGGAAAATAGCTGCACGTAGTTGGCCAGCGTTGGGTTGGACGGCAGCAGGTTGAGTGAGAAAACCTCCTGGAACGGTTTCAAGGAGGTGAGCACCATCCAGACAAACGGAAAGAGCATCGGCACGATGCCGAGAATGAGCACGATGTACACGAAAACCGTCGCCGGTTTCACCCGCAACCGCTGTTGACCGCGCGCCATCAGTACTCCACCTCGCGGGACGTCAGCCGGATCTGGATCAGGCTGATGATGAGCAGGATGACAAACAGCACCACGACGATGGCGGAGGCGTAGCCCATGTCATACGCCTGAAACGCCCGCTGGTACGTGTAGAGCACCACCGTGAGGGTGCTGCCCAGCGGCCCGCCGGGGTCGTCAAACTTGAGGTTCATGACGTGGGTAAAGAGCTGCAGCATGCCCGTGCTCGGCGCCGCGGTAGCCATGACCAGCGACACCACGATGGTCGGGTTGAGCAGCGGCAAGGTGATGTTCTTGAACGTCTGCCAGCGGTTGGCGCCGTCGATCTGCGCGGCTTCGTAGTAGTCCCGGGGGATGGACTCCAGGCCCGCCAGGAAAAGCAGCACATGGAAACCGAGGAACTGCCAGACGACGACGAAGGTCACCGTGGGCAAAGCCTGCGACGGGCTCGTCATGAACGGCTGCGGGTCGATGCCCAGATACCACAGGACCTGGTTGACAATTCCCAGGTGCGGCGAAAGAAGCAGGCTCCACACCCACGACACCGCCACGGCCGGGGCGACGTACGGTGCAAAGAAGACGGCCCGGAAAAAGCCGCGGAACTTCTTGATGGAGTGCAGCATGAGACCGACGGTCAGGCCCAGAATGAGCTGCGCCGGAACGCCGAGCAGGCCGTACCACAGCATATTGCGAAACGCCTGCAGCAGACGCTGGTCGCTCAGCATGCGGGTGTAGTTGGCAAGCCCGACAAAGCTGCGCTGGTCGGCCTGCACGTGCCAGTCATACAGCGACATCTGAAACGCCTGCAGCGTCGGGAAGATGCGGATGCCGAGGTAGAACAAGAGGGGAAGTGCGAGAAACACGTATGCCCATATGGCCTTCCTCGTCGACAACTTGAGCTTCATGAGAGCTTCCCCTCCTGCTCGTCCGTAAAGGAGGTGGGGGCGGCCCGGCCCAGGCGGTTGCCGCTGCGCCAGGCCGCCACGGTTTCCCTTACCGGCTCCAGAAAGCGTCCAGGAGCGCCTGCTCCTCCTCGGCCGCGATGCGCATGGACTCGGCCGGGTCGACGCCCTGCAGCAGAACCCGGTTGATGGCGTCCACCATGATCTGGCGCTGGCCTTCCTCATCCACGAAGAACGTGGCGTGCGAGTACGGCAGCGACCGGATAAACGGCCCGTACACGGGGTCGGACGCCAGCGCCGGGTCCTCGGCCAGCGACAGCCGCGCCGGGAGCTCGCCGACTTCCCGCAGCCACAACTTCATGGCCTCTTCGGAGGTGATGTAGCGGAGGAACTTGAGGGACGCCTCCAGCTTGGCCTCGCTCTCAAACGCCCGCGGCGTGAGGCCGTTCATCCAGAAGGAGCCGAAGTTGTGCGGCTCGCCGCCGTCGAACACCGGAAGCTCGGCGACGCCCCACTCGAAGTTGTCGCCCACGCCGTTGCGGATGGTGCCGATGGCAAAGGAGACGTCGACGATCATGCCGATCAGCCCGGCGATGAAACCATCACGATAGGTGGCCCGGCCGGGGAAGAACTCCACGTCGCCGATGCCGTGGGTCAGCTGCCAGCTGCCGTAGAACTCAAGCGCCTTGGCGCCGGCTTCGCTGTTGTAGAGCACCGTCCGGTTGTCGTCGCTGTAAGGCACGCCGCCGAACTGGCGCAGCAAGATCTCGCGGATCAGGTGGTGGTCCTGGCCGGCCGGCCCGAAGCCGTAGCCGAGCTGCACGAAGAACGGCCCACGCTTAATGGCCATGGCCTTGCCCGCGGCGATGAACTCATCCCAGGTGCGGGGCGGCTCCTGGATGCCGGCGGCGTTGAGCATGGTCTTGTTGTAGAACAGGGCCAGCGTCCGCACGCCCGTCGGCAAGCCCCAGTACTCGCCGTTCATGTAGGCGGCCCGCACCATGGGTACGAACTCGCTCTCAATCTCGGCGTGGTCGATGGGCAGCGGCTGCAGGTAGCCCGCGCGCGCCCACGCCGGCAGCCAGCCGTAGAAAAGGTTCGCGATCTCAGGGCCCTGGCCCGCCGGCACCGCCGCCGCGACCCGGGCGCCGTACGCCTCATACGGGAACGTCTCGTGAATGACCTTGATCCCGGGGTTCTCCGCCTCAAACTGCGCGATGAGGGTATCGATGGCGGTCACCTTGGTGTCGTAGTAGTACTGCCAGTAGCGGATGGTGACCGGCTCCTGCGCAAGCGCCGGCGCGATGGCGCCCGCCACGAACA
Source organism: uncultured Bacillota bacterium (assembly GCA_937916565.1). Classification (GTDB taxonomy): domain Bacteria; phylum Bacillota; class Limnochordia; order Limnochordales; family ZCTH02-B6; genus ZCTH02-B6. Next base: position 6,797 of record CALFSR010000068.1, read on the forward strand.
GCACCGACAGAGCGACCGCAAAGAACGTCTTCATGGTCCTCACCGTCAACAGCCTCCTTTGTCCTTGTTTTGGTTGCCGCTTCTGCACGTCTTGGTCCATGCTTGGCGCCTCTACTTCCCCGGCATACCCCCTTGCAGCACTGCCTCGATCCATTGCCGGCGGAGGGCCCGGGCCGCGTCCAGGCGGCGGCGGAGCTCTTCCCGCCGCGCCTCATCCGCAGCCCACAGTTCCCTGGCCGCCCGCAGGTAGCGTGTCATCTCAGTAGGCGCCGGTCCGCCCCGCACCGACCGCACGGCTACAAAGTGCACGGGGTCGATGGCTCTGCGGAGCAACTCCGCGTCGAGCCCGCTTGCGCGTCCCGCAACCGCCCGGGCGCAGGCGTCAAGCAGCGGCAGGTCAAGGGATTTCAGTGTCTGGCCGGCCCGGGTCACTTCATCCACGACGCGGCTTGCGATCGCGTGGGCCGTTCGGAAGGGAAACCCGGCATGGCGCACCAACGTGTCGGCCAGTTCCGTCACCGTGGCGAAACCCTCGGCCGCCCGGCGGTGGAGCAACTCCTTGTCAACCTTAAGGCTGGCGACGACCTCGGCTAGAAGCGTCAAGATGCCGAGAAACGCGCCGCTGAGCCGCCGCAGGATAGGCTGCAAGTCGTCGTTGACGTCGTTGATGTCGCCGAAGGGCACGTTGTGCATTTGGCTCATGGCGGCAGCGGCGTCGCCCATGGCCCGGGTCGTGAACGCCCTGAGGTGTTCCACGGCGACGGGATTGCGCTTTTGCGGCATGATGCTCGAGATCTGGACGAAACCGGCGGGCAGCCGCACCGCGGCCACTTCGTTGGTGCACCAGAATAGAAGGTCCGTGACGAAGCGGGAGACGTGGCCTAGGGCGACGTGCACGCACGCGGCGTATTCGGCGGAGAAGTCCGCGCTCGCGACGGCTTCGTAGGAGTTCTCGACGAGGCCGTCAAAGCCCAAGAGCTCGGCCACTACGTCCCGGTCCACGGGATAACCGGACGTGGCCAGCGCGGCCGCTCCCAGGGGCGAACGGTTGAGCCGCGTCCACATGGCCAGGAGCCGCTGGCTGTCTTTGGCAAATTCCGCCTCGACCGCGGCGAGGTAATGGGCGAGGGTTGTCGGCTGGGCCTGCTGGTTGTGGGTGTGGGCTGGCATGACGGTTTCCACGTGCTCGGCGGCCTTGTCGAGCAGCGCCGCCCGCAGCCGGCCGAGCGCGGCGAGCGCCTGAAGCACCTCATCCCGCAGCACGAGGCGGTACATGGCCGTGTCCATGTCGTTACGGCTCATGGCCACGTGCATGTTGCCGACGGCTTCTTCGCCGGCCAGCTTGGCCATCTCGGCCTCAAGCAGGAAAAAGAGGTCTTCATGCCGCGGGTCGTAGTCGAAAGCCTCCGGCCCGCGGTCTACCACCTCGAGGCAAGCCCGCAGCACCGCCCTGCCCTGGTCCTGGTCCATAATCCCCTGGCGCATGAGCATGAGCAGGTGAGCGACAGTAACTTCCATCATCGGGTGAAAGAAGTGGGCGCGAGCATTGGCGAAGCCGGTTTCCAACACGATGCGCCGGTAATCGGGGTGCCAGCGGTCACTCATCGATCCAGCCCGCCTTCCGAGTCCTCTCTACGCCTCTACCCCGGCGGTCATGTACGAGATCGAGCTCCGCCGGGAGTCCAAAACTGTCGCCACAGCGCCCAAAATGCCTGCGTGCTCGCCCAGCTGCGAGGGCACGACCCGGGGCGGATACGGTACCAGGGTCTCGACAATGCGCCGCACCGGGTCCAGGAGCAGCTCCCGCGGCGCCCTGGACACGCCGCCGCCCACCACCAACACCTCAGGATCCATCAGGCAGCACAGGTTGGCCAAGGCCACACCCAGCACCTCGGCGGTTTCCCGCCACACGTCCAGGGCCAGCGGATCGCCCAGCACGGCCCCTTCGGCCACAAGGCGCGCCGTGATCCGGGTCATGTCGCCGCCGGCGAGGTCCAGCACGACCGAGCTGCCGCCGCGAGCCTTTAGGCGCGCCACGTACCGGCGGGCAATCCCCGGCCCGGCCGCGAACGTCTCGAGCGGCCCGTAGCCGCTGGACCTGGCGATAGGCCCAAGGGCCCCGATTAGCCAGTAACCGATCTCCCCCGCCGACCCGCGGGCCCCCGGGTACACCTGGCCGTTTACCAATAGGCCCACACCGATGCCGGTACCGACGGTCACGCAGACCGCGTGCTGCGCGCCCTGCAGGGCTCCCTTCCACACCTCGCCCCGCAAGATGGCGTTGACGTCGTTTTCCATGTACACCGGGCGGCCGAGCTCACGGCGCAAGTACTCGCCCAGCGGGACAACGCCGTCGTCGGTCGTGGTCCGTCCGTAGCCCGCCGGCGCCTGACCGCCCTCCGCCGCCAACCTCCAGTTCGCCGGCGTCTGACCGCCTTCTGTCGTCGACCCCCAAGTCGTCGGCGTCGACTCGCTTTTCGCCAACGCCGACTGCCTGTCCGCCGGCGCCGACTGCGTTTTGGCCAGCGCCGAATTGCCGTTTGCCGGTGCCTGATCGACCACCCGCGATTGGTCCTGAATAAGCCCGGGAGCCAGGGCGACGAACCGGCCTTCGGGGTCCGGGATCCCGGGAACACCGATGCCGATGCCCATCACCTTGGCCGCGTCAATCCGAGCTTGGGACATCAGGTTCTCGATGAGTCCCCTGACTCGCTCGAGCACCTCGTCGGCCGACCCGGCGCCGCCGTGGGTCGGGATGCTGGCCGTGGCCAAGATGTTCCCTTCTAGATCCAGCACGCCGCCGGCCGTCTTGGTGGCACCAACGTCAAGGCCAATAACGTAGGCCACCCGGCTGTTGTAGGCAAACAGCATCGGCCGCCGCCCGCCTGAGGAAGGCCCTTCCCCGACGCAGACGACGAGGCCTTCCCGCTGCATCTCGCCCACGAGCTTCGAAACCGCCGGCAGGCTGATGCCCGTGCGCTCCGACAGCTCCACCCTGGACAGCGGCTCGCCCTGCTGCAGGCACTCCAGGATCCGGGACCGGTTCAACTGCTTGATCAGCTTCCCACTACCTCGAATCGGTCGGCTCCCAGCCCCGGCCAACGGAATGCCCCCTATCGCAACAGCGCTTTCTTTATTCACCTAAATAAGTTAGTTGGAAACTTCTCCGCCCGTTCCCGGAATCCTCCTGTTCCCGGAACCGGGTACTCGCAACAGGTCAGACCGCCTCTGTGAGCTGGGCGGGATTCCGAGCTAGTCTGACGCCAAAGGAACTCGCCGGCTCTCCCCGAGCCTGCGGTCTACACACCTCGGATGTAAGCGTCCACGTCCTCCGTAGTGCGGATGATCAGTTGCGGGCGTACCCCGTAGGCGTCGGCCAGGTGAATACTCCTAAGCAGCAACAGTTGCGCGTTCACTTGCAAGTCAAACGCCGCTGCTGTAAGCTCGCCCAAGCGCAGCATTTCCGCCTCCAAATTAGCGAGCTGTCGCTTCAATTCGTCGTCGAGGGACGTGACCATTCGGTCATACTTAGCCCGTAGCCGGGCGGCGAACGCCTCGGCTTCCGCTTGTAGAATCCGCTTCGCGTGCTCGGTGGCCAGGCGGGCAACCGAGCTGCCTACGACAGCCCCCAAGACCGGGATAGGGATCAGTGCTTGGCCGAGAGCTGCTCCTGCTGCAGTGTTGCACGGTGTGTTTTCGACAGGATGGGCACCGACAGAATCTCCCATGGACGGGAGGACTGCTGGTTTGCCCTCCCGCCCATGGGAATCGAATCCTACTAGGGGCGCCGTTCGTTAACCTAGACCGATGCGGGGAGCAGACCCGCGCTTAGCTCTCCGCACCGGCGTCGTGGGCTCCCTCTTTTTCTTCGTCGTCTTCGTCGCCTTCGTCTTCCTCGCCGGCATTTTCGCCGTCCTGAGTCCCTTCGGCTTCGCCGTCCGCGGTGTCGACTCCGTCGTCACCGCCGGCAGCGTCGGCGCTATCGCCGCCAGCGTCGCCCTCGGCACCGAAGCCTGCGTCGTCGCTGGCGGCACCGGTCGCGGCCTCATTACCGCCAGCCGCACCGCCGCCAACTCCACCGCCAGCCCCTCCGCCCGCAGGAGCGCCGGGAGTCCCCGGGAACGGTTCTGCCGGCGGAATCACGTCCGGCCGCAGCGTGATGGTCAGAGTGCCCGGCACAAACGTAATCGCGTAGTTCCGGTGCCCCAGTGTCCCTTGCAGAATGGCATATTCACCGGGCGCTTCGCCCGGCTGGCGGCTCAAATCCCCCTGCAGCTGGTCCCCGCGCACCAGGTTGCCCGCCGTGATGCGGTAGGTAAGCCGCGGATCGGGATCGCCCTGCATCTTCTTGTGGGAATCCGCGGTGATGGTGATAGGCCGCGGCGTGATGGTCAGCGTGCCGTTGACAAAGGTGATTTCGTAGTTGGGGTTGTTCAACGTCCCGCGGCCGATGAGGTACTCACCCACGTTCTCACCAGCAGCCCGCTCCAGGCTGCCCGCCAGCGTATCCTGGCCCACCAGGTTGCCCTGGGTGACCTTGTACGTCAGCGCGGGATCCACCTCGCCGTAGACCTTGCTCAGAACGTCCGCCGCCACCGTGATGGGCCGCGGCGTGATTTGCAGCGTGCCGTCGACAAAGGTGATCTCGTAGTTGGGGTTGTCCAAAGTGCCGCGGTTGATGAGGTACTTACCCACGTCTTCTCCCGCGACCCGCTCCAGGCTGCCGGCCAGCGTGTCCTGACCCACCAGGTTGCCCTGGGTGACCGTGTACGTCAGCTCAGGGTCCGCCTCGCCGTACACCTTGCTCAGCACGTCCGCCGTAACCGTGATCGGCCGCGGCGTAATGGTCAACGTTCCGTCGACAATCTCGAGCTGGTAGCCGTGCAACGCTGCAAATCCGGAGCCGGTAATGGCATACGTACCCACGGAGCTCGTGGACTCGGCGGCCGTCGTTAAGACCCCGACCAGCAGCACGTCCTCCCAGCGGTCGCCCGAAACCAGCCCGTCCCGCGTAAAGGTAAACTTAGGATTGCCTTCGCCGTAGCGCCGCTCCTTGTCCTCAATCGTGATGGTGATCACCGGCGAGGCGGCATACACGAGCCGGTTGCCCAAGGCAAGCCCGTGGCCCTGCTTGATGGCGGCGACGGCTTGGTCAACGCCGGCCCGGGCGTAATTGGAAGCGAACAAGTTGCCCGGCGACGCTAGTCCGCCCAAATCGCTGGTCCTGTGGTCTTTTGAAAAGACCAGGTAGTACCCGCCGCTCTCGCCATCGACCGCTATGGAGTCGGACCCGGCTTCATTCAAGAACCGGTTTCCAGCCGCCAGCACCAGGACGTAGTCGTTCGCTCCTTGGGCGGAGACGGCCTTTGCCAGGGTCAGATCCGCCTCGTCGCCGTGGACGATCACCCACGCCGTTTCGTCGGCGAAAAGCCCCTCAACGCCGCGCACGGAACCGATGGCCATGGAGCCCGTCTGCTCGTATCGGACGGCATGTACGCGGCCCGCTAAGACCCCGACGTTGTTATCCACGCTGGTCAGGTAGAACCGCCCGCCGCCCAGCAGCACCAGGTTGCCGGCCGTCACGGCGCCGTTCCCGCCTTGCGCAACGACGCCCGGGCTATCTAAGGTGAGAGCGTCCTCAGCCGAAACAACGCCTTCCAGGGCAATCCCGCCGGTGCCGCTCTTGAGGATCACGCTCTCGCCGGACACCGTGCCGTTCACCGTCAACGTCTTGCCGTCTCCCGTCACCGACACCGTCACATGGCCCGCTGCGCTGATGCCGTCCTGGTCGCCCACGGTGCCGATGATCAGGGAATCCTTCTGGGTGTATGTGATCGAGCCCGCGCTCGCCGCGAGCCTCCCCACCGCGTTGCCGTCATAGGCGAGGACGTACTCGGCCCCCTCTCCCAGAAGCACCAGGCCCGCCGCTTTAATGGCGCCGCCCTGCGTCACTCCCCCGGGGGTTTCCAGCACCAGGGTACCCTGGGCCAGCTCGGCCCCGCCGGTCAACGCGATGCCGCCCGCTCCCGCCACCAGGTGCAGCGTGGCAGCGCCGTGGGCCACGATGCGCGGCAGAACGAGCGTGCTGCTGCCGCCGGCCATGAGGGTCGGCGTCCCGTCCACGGATATCTCCTCAACCGTGAGGGTCAAGGCGCCTCCTGCCACGACGTTCTCCTTGAGCTCCAGTTTGGCGTCGGCACCGGTTAGAGCGATCGTCACGGCGCCGGCCGCGGTCAGCCCTCGGGCGCTTCCGGATCCCGTCGAAATGCCGTCGATGGTGAGCGTACCCGCCTGGCTCAACGTGAGGGAACTCACGTCGCCCGCCAGCGCGCCGATCCTGTTTCCTGCCCCGGTCAGCGTAAACTGCCCGCCCATACCCGGCGAAAGCGGGGTGAGGAGCAGCAGGCCTGCCTTAATGGCGCCGGACTGCCCGTTCACCGCGCCGGCGCTCCGGAGGATGACCGTTCCGCCGTCCAGAGCCTCCACGGTACCCGACAGCGTCATCCCGGAGTAGCTCATCAGGCGAATGAACCCGCCCGTCACGTGGCTCCCCGCCTCTACCGTGACGCTGCCTCCCGTCAGATACACCTCGGAGCCCGCCGTGACGCCGGTATGGCCGTCCACCGTGCCAATCGTCAGGGGGGCCTGCTGGTACAGCATGACCGACCCCGTCACATTGGCGGCAAAGATAGAAACGGCGTTCTCCACGATGTTCGTGAGCGAAAGCCAACCTGCACCCGTGGCCAGCAGGCTTCCGGCCTTGATGGCCCCCGGCACCTGGACCAAGCCGTTGGTCTCAAGCACCACTTTGCCTTGGTTCACGGCCTCGACGGTACCCTCCAGCAGCATGTTCGTCTCGCCCTTCAACCAGACGTTGCTGCCCCGCACGACGCTGCCCGAGGCCAGGGTCAGCCGGATGTTGGTCCCCCCTGTGACGGCCGCGACCCGGACGTCGCCCGTCGCATTGATCCCCGCCTGGCCGTCCACCAAACCGATGGTGAGCGCCCCAAGCTGCCGGTATTCGACGGAGCCGGTGTCGGCCGCCAGCACGCCTACCTCATTGCCGTCGCTGGTGAGGGTGTACCGCCCGCCGGCCCCTTTCAGCAGCAGGTTGTTTGCCCGGATGACGCTCGCGGCCCCCTGCGTCACCGGGCCCGCGCTCTCGAGCACAATCTTGTAGAGGGTGTCATCGACCTCGTACGGCGGGTTGTAGTAGATCCCGCGGATGGTGCCGTCCAACACCATCCCGCCGATGCCGCTGGCCAGCGTCACCGGGCTGGCGTAGGTGGTGCGGACGCTGCTACCGGCAGGCACCGTCAAGACGGCTCCCGCACCGGACACCGCCACATCCACGCCGCCCCTCGCCTTGATGCCGTTGTACCCGCCCACCGGGCCGATGGTCAGAGAGCTGCCCCCACGGTACAGGATCGATCCCGTGTCCGCGGCCAGGGCAGCAACCTCATTTCCCTGATGGTCAAGCACGTACTGGGCGGCCGTGCCCAAGAGGACCAGCCCGTTGACTTTGATGGGAGCGTCCTGGGTGACGGTACCCTGGCTTTCCAGGGTGAGCGTGGCGGTGCTCCAGTCCACCCCGCCACTGAGCGCAATGCCGCCGCCCGCCCGCAACGTCAGCACCGGGTTGTCAGAGGTCCCGCCGGCCGTGATCTGGCCCAGGGTCAACTGCCCGCCGGAGCCGGCGGCGATGGTGCGACCGGAAGACATGACCGCGATCTGGCCCGCCAGGGTGATGGAGCCACCCGCCGAGACGTCCTGGTTGAGATTGAGCCGGGAGCCGCTGTCGTACAGGCGAATCTCCACATCCTCGGAAACCTGGACGCCGCTGGTGGTGCCCACCGTCCCGATGGTCAGGGGCCCGGTCTGTTCGTAATGGATGGAGCGGGCGTTGGCCGCGAAGACCCCGGTGACGGAGTTCGACGGGTTGGCCAGGACAAAGGCACCATCGCCCAAGAGCACCAAGTCGCGAACGGATATCGCGCCCTGCGCGCCCCCGCCCTGGGTGACGGGGCCCTGGCTCTGGATGTAAAGCCCGGTGCTAGCCATGGAGACCCCGCCGGCCAGCTCGATCCCTCCCGAGCCGCCTTGCAAGATGACCACCGGCACCACAACGCCGGGATCCGTCTCGAGCCGCTGGATGTAAATCTTGCCGGATTCCCCGCTGGCCAGGACGAGGCCGTTTCTCCAGGCCACCGCGGCGCCGTTGAAGCGCAGGCTGCCCGTGCCCGACGCGACGATGTCGTGGTCAAGATCGAAACGCTCGGCGTCGACCGTCAAACTGAGGCCGGGTTCGAGAAGAATGCGCCCGTCGGCCGAGACGGAGAACGGCAATCCGTGCCCTTGGTGCATTTGGGCCACGTAAACCATACGTCCGGTGCCATGGTAGTTGGAAAACGGCACCCGCAGTTCACCCGGGGCCAGCCCCGGGGCAAGGTTCGTATCCCCGAGGGTCCGCTGGATCAAGATCGCCGCCAAGTTCTCGGCCCCGTCTTCAAAGCGCAACACCCAATCGGTTTCACCCGACGGGAACAGTAGGACATAAAAGCTGCGGTTGGCCCCGACGGCAACGCTCACGCGTTCGGCGTTCCCGTACCCGACCACGCTCGCCGACAACCCGTTGCTCCATACCCAGCCGTCCGCGAGCGTGCCGGAAACAACCGCGGGCCCTGCCGGCCACTGGTACGGCCACCGCAGCAACGGGTACGTGGCGCCTGGCCGGATGTTCCACGTACCGCTGAAGTTCCAGCCCGAATACGTGGATTGCTGCATCATCTGCGCGGTCGTCTTGCCCGTCCCGCCACTGCTGGATTCCAGGCCCGAGGTTTCTATATTCCAAAAAGAGTTCGTCACGGTTCCGTTGTTGTTGTATCCGACGAGCCCGCCCCGGTACGACGCGCCCGGCGACGGCGCGATCACCTGGCCGATGGAAAAGGAGTTCCGAATGACCCACTCATTGCGCCCGACAAGGCCGCCCGCGTAGTGGGCGGCGCCGGGAGCGGCATGCACGTTGCCCAAGGCAAAGGAGTCGGCAATCAAGGAACCGTTCGTGTTAAAGCCCACAAGTCCCCCGAGGTACCCCCAGGAGCCGGATCCGGAGATCTAGTAGACATTGCCCGTCGCAAAAGAACGTTCGATGATTACCCGTTCCGTCTGGAACGGCGCACCTTTGCCGCTATGGCCGACTAGACCCCCGACGTACCCTGTCCCCGACACCGAACCGGTGGCGTACGACTCCCGGATGACGGCCGGCGTTTGGTCATTTGGTTTGTGGGTCGAGCCGTACTGGTTGAGGCCCACAAGCCCCCCGACCGCCGAACCGCCCACGACGTCGCCGGTCGCGTAGGAGCGCTCGATCAAGCCTTGGTTGCGGCCGACCAGTCCCCCGACGTTGTCGCCCAGCACGTCGATGTTCCCGGAGGCGTGCGACCGCTCGATCCTGCCGTAAATGTCGTTGAAACCGACCAGGCCGCCCGCGCCGTCGACGCCGCCTGCGATGTCGACCGCGGCGGACGAGCTGGCGATGAAGCCGTAATTGCGCCCGACCAATCCTCCCACGTCGTAGGCGCCGCCGGGCACCCGGATCTCTCCGGTCACGTCCACGCCCACAATACGGCCGTGGTTTTGTCCGGCCACCGCCCCGACGCGGTCCGGCTGGACGCCCGCCGGGGCTTGGATGAGAACGTCGTCGAGAACGAAGTTGCTTATGTAAGCCCCTTCCCCAACTACCCCAAACAGCCCGAACCACCAATTGCCGTCTGCCCCGCTGGCGATGTAAAGCCCGTTGATGGAGTAGCCGTCGCCCTCGAACTCGCCCACGAAGGGGTTGTCGTACGTTCCAATCGGGGTGAAACCGCCCGACCACGACCTGGTCTGCGACGCGTCGATGTTCCGTCCGAGAATGTACTGCCCGGACAAGTTATTCCGGACGTTGTTCAAGTCCTGAAGGCTGTTGATGAGCACCCATGACGAGAGAACGCCCCCGGATACGAACGGGGCGAAATCGGTGGTCGAGAAGCCCCCGGCGGCCGAGAATCCGCTGGAGGCGGCCGCCTGGCTTGTCGATGCAGCCATCCGTCCCATGTCGCCGCTGCGCTTGGCCTCAAATACAGGGGTCTCCGGGTTGTAATGAATCCGCACCGCGGCACCTTCCAGGTGAAGCATCGTTCCCGGCTCAAAACGCACGGTCCCCACGCCGGTGCCGTGGGCGTCGGCCCGCAGGAGAACGTCGGTGCCGCCGCCGCCGCGTACGGACGCAGCCGCGCCAAAGGTGATGTCCCCGTCGGAACGCACCCGCACCGCCTCGCCGGCGGCGACCGTCAGGGGCGCGTCGATCCGCACCTCACCCCCGCGCACATCGACGTCACCCGCCGCCTCCAGCCGGCCGCCCAGCCGCACGTCCCCGCCGCTGAGCACGACGCGGCCGTCCCGGTCTTCCAGCGCCTGGGCCCGGGTGATGCCCGTCTGGTTGAGCACCGCCCCCGCCCAGTCGGCTTCGGAGCCCGCCCGCAAGACGACAAGCCCGCCGTCGGCAATCAACTCGCCCTGCTGATCAATGCGCGCGCCCGCGGCTGGAGCGTCAATGACCACGTCCACCTGGCCGTCGCCCAGCAGGTTCAGGGTGGCGGCGCCGGCGGCACCGAGGGCGACGGTTCCCAGCTGGGCGGCAATGGTCCCGTCGTTGGTGATCCGCGGCGCCACCAGCGCCACGTATCCCCCGTCCGCCGCCTGCACCCGGGCGCCGGTTTCCAAAGCGATGGAGCCCGCTCCGGGGTCGCCGGTAAAGGTGTAACGGCCCGCGAGGAAGTCACCGTCTTGCAGGTTGAGGGTGGAGGCCACCAGGGCGCCCACGTTGACCTGCGCGGTAGGGCCGAAAACGACGCCATGGGGGTTGACGAGGAAAACCTGCCCGTTCGCCGTGAGGGTGCCGGCGATCTCGCTGCGGCTGTTGCCCGTGACCCGGTTCAGGGCCACCGACGAGGCCCCGGGCTGGACAAAGGTGACCTGCTCGCCGGGGGCGATGGAGAAACCGGTCCAGTCGATGATGAGCTTGTCGCTGCTCTGGGTGACGGTGAGTTGGCTCCCGGTAGGCTGGCCGATCTGGCCGCTGCCCGCCTGTATGGCTCCGCCGGTGGGCAGGGCATAAGCCGGACCCGCTGCGTAAGCGAGGAGCGCAGCCACGAGCCCCACCGCCACCGCCCGGCGGAAACCTCTCATCCAGCACAACCGTGTCGCCATGAAGCTCAACCTCCCTGTTTCCCTCGAGCCCGCCGGCCTTGAACCCGCCGACCTCGAGCCCGCCGGCCCTGAATCCGCCCGCCTTGAACCCGCCGGCCCTAAACCCGCCGGCCCTGAATCCGCCGGCCTTGAACCCGCCGCCCTTGAACCCACTGTCCTTGGACCCGCTTCCATCGAGTCCCGTGCCCCGGGTCACCAGCGGGTGTCAAGCCGCAGCCACAGCTGCCCCGGCGCGTCCGGCCCGGCACCGCCGGTTCCGCCTGCTTCGATCCGCAAGGGCACCGCGTAGTCCACCCGCAGCGTCGTGGCGGCCGTCGGCGCATAAGTCACGCCCACGCCGGCCCCCGCCAAGGTCCGGTAGTTGTTCCCGCTCGTCCACGGCCTCCGGTTGATGGTCAGGGTGCCCGCGTCAACGAAAACGCTGAGTTCGAGGGCCTGCACCCACCGGCCGGTCACGGGCGGCGCCCAGCGGACCTCGCTCCGCACCAGGAGGCCCAGGTCCCCCGAGGCCTCCCCGGACGGGTACGCGCGCACGCCGTCGGGTCCGCCCAGGGCAAACTTTTCGGACCGGTACAGGTTTTTGGACGCCCACTGGCCCGTCGCCGTCACCAGCACCGTCGCCCGGGGCGACAGGGCGATCCTGCCCGTCACCCCCGCCTTTACGACCACAAAGCCCCCGGCCGCCTGCGCCGCGGCCGCATCGTCCTGGGCCGCTTCTTCGCTCAAAAACCTCAGGCCGCCTGGAATCAGGCTCACCCAGGCGTCGCTGAGCGCAAAGCGGGAGTGGCCGGCCGGAAAGTTCAAGCCGGCGGGCCACGACCAGCGGGCCGTGGCCGTGAGGGCCTGCACCGAGGCCGGGGTTTCGTGCCCCAGCATCCAGTCCCGCATGGTTTTGAAGTCTAAGACTAGGGAAAAGTCCTGGCTGAGCTGGCCCGAGCGCACCAGGGGATAGCGAGCGGACAACTGCCAGACGCTGGCGGTCCCGTGGGCGTCGAGGGGCGCGAATTGGCCGCCCAGGACGTAGCGGGTGCCGCTGTGGGTCACGCCTAGGCGCCACGGGCCCAGGCCCTCGCCCGGGCGGAGGAGATCCTTTCGGACCTGACGCTCTTGCGCCTCGCCGACACGCCGGCGGCGGAACTGTCGGGCGGCCAGCAGAAACTGCTGGAATTCGCGTCGTGCTTCATGACGGATCCGCAGCTCATCTGCCTGGACGAACCCTTCTCGGCGGTGCACCCCGACATCAAGCAGATCATCTTTAACTACATCAAGAAGCGGCACGCCCAAGGCACCACGTTCCTCGTCATCGATCACGACGTGGCCATCATGAAGGAACTGTGCCTGCGCCTGGTGGCCTCCAGCGCCGGCCGCATCATCGCCGACGGGCCGACGCAGGCAGTGCTCAAAGACCCCAAAGTCATCGACGCGTACTTGGTCAGCGAGGTGTAGCAGTGTGGAAACCGGGATCCAAGGCGCGCCGCCCGTCGTGGAGCCGGGCGCGCCGCCCGTCGTGGAGCAGAGCACGCCGCCCGTCTTGGAGCTGAAGAACGTCACCTCCGGGTACTCGGAGGACATCGACATCATCCGCAACTTGTCGCTGGAAGTGCCCAAGGGGGAAATGCGCGGGATCATCGGCCTCAACGGGGCGGGCAAGTCCACCCTGCTCAAGACCATCTGCAGCTTCCTGCGGCCCAAGCGGGGCGACGTGCGTTTGAACGGCAAGTCGCTTTTGTCCGTGCCGGCCCACGAATGCCTGCGTGAGGGGCTGTTTCTTATCCCCCAGGAATCCAGCCTGTTTCCCCACCTGACGGTGGACGCGAACCTGGCCATCATCGCCCGGGCCACCGGCGCCGACGTGCAGCCGGTCTACGAGCGGTTTCCAGACCTCAAGGAGCGCCGCCACGTCAAGGCCGGCAACTTGAGCGGCGGCCAGCAAAAGATGGTGGAGTTCGGCAAGGCCCTCTTGGCCAAGCCCAAGATGCTCCTCATCGACGAGCCGTCCATCGGCCTCGCGCCCCAGGTGGCCCGGCAAGTGTACCAATGGATTGAGGAGTTTTCCGAGGAGGGTACCACCATCTTGCTCGTGGACCACAACATCATGCGGGTCATCGAGATGGTGGACTACGTCTACGTGCTCAATCTGGGCGAGATCAGCGCCGAAGGCCGACCGGAGCAGTTCCGGGACGACCTCCGGCGCCAGGTCAGCACGTGGCTGGGGCTTTAGCCCAGCACTTCCCGCTCGAAGGCCCGGGCCGCCTGGAGCACCCGGGCGTCTTCATTGTAGGGGCCGACAAGCTGCAGGCCGATCGGCGCGCCCTCGGGGTCGGTGCCGTTGGGCAGGCTGATGGCCGGCAGGCCGGTCAAGTTGAAGGGGCTCGTGTTTCGTAGGAACGCCGCCGTGGTGGCCATCTCCACATCTTGCACCCGCACGGTGGCGGTCCCCACCGGCGGCGGCGTAATGGGCAAGGTCGGCGTGGCGATGACGTCCACCCGTTGAAACGCATCGGCCAGCTCCTGGAACATGACGGTGCGCAGCTGCTGGGCCTTGACCCGGGCGTACGCGGGCAAGAACAGGTTGGCCGCCAGGCGCAGACGCACGTCCTGGCCCAGCTTGTCGCCGTGCTGCACCAGGGTGTGGTAATGGATCGCGATGGCCTCCACCCCCGACGTGCACAGGTACACCGCGGGAGCCAGGTCCAGCGCCGTTAGCGAAACGGGGACAAGCTGCGCGCCGGCGGCCTGGGCGCGCTGGAGTGCCGCCTCGTAAGCCGCCAGGACGGCCGGCTGGGCCAGGATAAAGTAGTTGCGGGGCACGCCGATGCGCACGCCCTTGAGCGGCGCCTCCAGACCCGCGGTGTAGGCGCCGGGCCGGTCCGACAAGACATCCATCAACATGGCGGCTTCCGCCACCGTCCTGGTGAGGGGTCCCACATGGTCCAAGGAGTAACCCAGCGGGAACACGCCCTCGATGGGCAGTAGGCCAAAGGAAGGCTTGAAGCCGACGACGCCGCAGCAAGCCGCGGGAATGCGGATGGAGCCGCCGGTGTCGGTGCCGATGGAGAAAGTGGCCATGCCAAAGCCGACGGAAGCCGCGCTGCCGCTGCTGGACCCGCCGGGGAAACGCCCGGGCGCGGCGGGATTGGCGGTCACGCCATAGTGAGGATTGGCCCCGGTGGTGCCGAAGGCCAGCTCGTGCAGGTTGACGGCGCCGATCACCACGGCTCCGGCCCGGCGCAGCCGTTCCACGATGACCGCGTCCTTATCCGCCGCAGGCCACGTGAGGGCGCGCGTCCCTCCAGTCATGGCGTATCCCTTTATGCGCATCAAGTCCTTGATGCTGACGGTAGTGCCCCATAAGGGCAATGCCTCCGGCCGGCTTCCCGGGCCGCGGCCGGCGCTCGCCCCCGCCCGCCGCTCAAGCGCCCGGGCTTCCTCCCGGGCCTCGTCGGCGAAGACCTTGATGAACACGGCGCTCCCGGGACGCGCTTCAATTTGAGCCAAAGCCGCCTCCACGGCTTCCACCGGCGTGGCATGGCGGCGGGGGAAGTCGACACCGGGCCCCGGATCCGCAGGGGCGGGCCCCGCGGAGCTCGCTCGCGCCCCCGGGGCGGCGCGTTCACCGGCTGCGGCGGCAGTACCGGCCTGCGGCGCGGCGGGCCCTCCGGGGCTCACGGCCAAGGCCCACGCCGGCCGCAAAGCCGGGAAGGTTTCCGGATGAATGAGCCCCGGTGTCTCCGTCAGCGCCCGCACCAACTGGGCGTTCACCGCGAGCTGCGCCCGCAGCGCCTCAAGCTCAGGCTCGGGCAGGGAAAGCCCGTGCTGCTTTAATCCTGCGACTACCTGGTCCAAGTCCGTCGGCATGGCCATGGCCTGCTCCCCCTCCGCGCTTGGTCGTGACTTCCAAATCAATCGCCCGCCAGCGTCCTCTCCACGGCCAGGCGGGCAAAGGGCGTGAGATCCAAGGCGAGCGCTTCTTGCAACGGCACGACGGTGCTGCCCAGGGAATCGAGGCCGTCGGGTTCCGACTTAAGCCCTGCCGTGGACTCCACGGTCACCCGGTACAGCACGCCGACGTGGTGAAACTCCTCCTGGGTGCCGTCGGGCAGCGTGTGCGTAAACCGGTTGGACGCGACATCCATCAGCTGTGCCTTCGTGTAGCCGAGGCCGGTTTCTTCCCGGAGCTCACGGCTGAGGGCCTCAAGCGGGGATTCGCCGAATTCGATCCCGCCCCCGGGAAGATCCCACTTGCCCGTGTACGGTCCCTTGGCCTTGCGGATGAGAATGACGTCGCTGTTGCACGTAACCAGTGCATAGACGCCAAGGCGAAAGTTCGTCTTTTTCACGTGCTCGCCTCGCTTTCGCACTGACGACGTTGCACCCTAGCGCGTGTCCTCAGGGCGCCGGCTGGCTTGCGGCGATCAAGGCGACGGCTACGTTGACCGCAGCGTGAACGAGCCACGGCCCCAGGATGGAACCCGACCTGATGCGCAGCCACCCCAGGAGCAGGGCGGCGGCAAGCACCGCCACCAGCAGCCCCCAGAGTCCCGGAGACACAAAGACAATGGGCAGATGGGGCAGCGAGAAAACGAGCGCTTGTACTAGATTTGCCCACGTTGCCGGCAGCCGCCGCGCCAGGCTACCAGTGATGAGCCCGCGAAAGAGCAATTCTTCCGTGAAACCGGTCTGAAAAGCACCGTAGAAAAGGGCAGCGATGAGCGCCTCTCCATTGACGCCCCGGCCGGCGAACTGTTGCTGCGCGAGGCTTTCGCCGGCCGGCAGCCGTGCGCCGGAGACGACGAGCACGAGTACCACCGCCGCCGCGATGGCGAGCGAGTAATAGACGTACCGGGGCTCGCCGACGCACAGACCAAGCCGGACGGCCACCTCCCGCCCCCCGCGGCCAAAGCGCCAGCGGTGGTAGGTGAAGTAGAGCAGGCACGGGATGCCCGCCATCACCGCGGCCTGCAGCAGCGTCGACACAATCGTCTCTCTCAGAAACACGAACCCAACCCTTCCCAAGTCTACAAGTGCCGTGGTCAACAAGTACCGTGGAATCTCAAGAGTGGCACGGAATCCGGTGACGTCTGACCAGGTTTCCCTGCCGCACGACAGTACCGGTCCGGCGTTAGGATCGAACACCGATCAGCCGGTCGGCGCAAGTCACGATGAGGTCCTTCATGGCAAGCCGCTCGCGCCATTCGACCGGGATGGCGTGGGCGCCGTAGTAGGCGCCGGCCAGCTGGCCGTAGACGGCACCAGTCGTATCCGCATCGTCGCCCAGGTTGACGGCACGCAGGCAACCTTCCCGAAAATCATCGCTGTGGTAAAACGCCCACAGGGCCGCTTCCAGCGATTCGACCACGTACCCGGAGCCGCGGATGGCCGGCGGCTGCTTATGCTTGAAAGACCCTTCGGCCACGGCCCGGACCTCGGGCGTCCGAAACTCTAGCGGCGGTGGGCTCAAGAGTTGTTCCTTGGGCACACCTCCGAGGGCACCGACGATCAGGTAGGCCAAGTAGCGGCAGGCGTCGATGCACGTCGCGGCGCCATGGGTCGTGCGGGACGAGTCCCCCGCCCGTTCGACGGCAGACTCGAGGTCTCCGCGGGCGAAGTAAAAGATCGGCACCGGCGCCAGGCGCATGATGCTTCCGTTGCCCGCCGAATGCGGGTCCGTGGGGCCGGCGTAGGGCTCGCCCGTGCGCTCGAAATGCTGCAGAGCCCGGACCGTTGTGTTGCCGATGTCAAAGCACACGCCCGTGCTGCTCAGGTGGCCCTGCCGGTACCAGCGCAGGTAGCGCTCCATCTGGTCGCGGGGGTCGAACTCATCCCGCTCGACGAGGCTTTCGGCCAAGCAGAGGGCCATGGACGTGTCGTCGGTCCACTGGCCCGGCTGGAGGCGCCACGGCCCGCCGCCGACCATGTCCGAAATGGGTTCAAAAGTACCCGGGCGCTTGAACTCCAACGCGGCGCCCAACGCGTCGCCCACCGCGAGGCCCAGCAGCGCCCCGCGGGCCCGGTCCCGCAGGCCCGCCGGGTGCCTTTCCGTCGTTGATCCCACGAACCTCCTCCCCTCCACCGACCTCCTCCCCTCCTCGAGCGCGCCGTCAACCGCGTTGCTCATTCAGCAGCTGCACGTACGCAAGGGCGCGTTCGGTGCGGCGAAGCTGTTCCAAACCCAGCTTCAAGCGGACTCCGAGGGCAAACGCGAGCGCTCCCAGGGCAATGAGCAGCCGGCCGGCGAAAGCCCAGCGCAAGTCGGCAGTGATCAGGTCGTCAAAGGTGCCCCAAAAGATGGCAAAGACCAGCGGAGGTTGCACCAAGGCGTCCAGCCATAGGCTGCGGCGCAACGTTTGGGAGTGCTTGGCGAGCAACCGCTCGATGCCCGCAAGATCACCCTGCTGCAGCATGCGCTTTTCCTTGTATCCAAGGTTAGGCAACCCGCGGAGTTCCTCCCGGACAGCGTCTTGCACCCTGGCCTGCAATCCACCGTCCATCGCGGTCTCCCTCCCCGGGATTTCGTGCGTTGCGTCAGTCCAGTGACTTGCCGCCGTCCTCGGGCCGTTGGGCAGCACCCGACTGGTCAGCACCCGACGGGCGGCTGCCCGTTTGCACGTACGACGACGGGCTCAATAGGATAAACCCTGCGGCCAAAACCGCGTACCAGTCCTGCACCCTCATCCAGCCGACAATGAACACGGCCAGGCCCAAAAGGAGCCGCGGCAAACGGCCCACCCACCGGTCCAGGGCGTAGCCTGCAGCATGGGCGGCGACCACGGCCGCCACCACCGGCCACAATTCGACTCCCCCGGGTTTCACCGTCCAAACCCGCACCAGGCCTGCGAGCAACACGCTAACGATGATCAACGCCCGCCAACGGGGGTTGTCCGCAAGCCATGCGGCCAGTTGCCGCGCCATGCCTGTTCACCTCTGGCCCGCCCAAGTGGCATAGACCCTGCACCGATAGCTCAGGATTCCACAACCTGAGCCAGCGCCTTGCGAAAGCGGCGGTACAAATCGCCGTTTGCGCGGCTCACCTGTTCGACGCACTCACACGCGCGCGCCGCTCTTCGATGCGACGTGTCCTGCCGAGAAAATCCTACTGAACCTATCTTAGCCCCTGTTCAGCCCCTTTTTCTATCATGTTCGTAAGAATCTGTTGCACAACAGCTTGGGGGGAGCGGTATGCGCCGGCTGATCGACCTCAGCCACGTCGTGGAAGCGGGAATGCCTACGTATCCGGGCCTGCCGGGGCCGGTGATCTCGGACCATTTGAGCCGCGAAGCCTCCCGGGCCCACTATGCCGAAGGCACGACGTTTCACATCGGCAAGATCGAGATGGTGGGAAACACCGGCACGTACATCGACTCCCCGTTTCACCGTTGGGCCGACGGCCCGGACCTCGCGTCCCTGGCCTTGGAGCAGGTGGCGGATCTGGAAGGCCTCGTCTTCCGGGCGGACCCGTCCCGGCGCGCCATCGGCCCCGAGCTGTTTGCACCGGCCGGCACGGACGGCGTCCGGGGGAAGGCGGTGCTGGTGCACACTGGCTGGTCCCGCCACTGGGGCACCGACGCCTACTTCCACGGCCATCCTTTCCTCACCCAAGACGCCGCCCAGTGGCTGGCTGACGCGGGTGTGGCGCTGGTGGGCATCGACTCCCTCAACATCGACGACACCGCCGACGGCAGGCGGCCCGT
>CALFSR010000069.1 GCA_937916565.1 uncultured Bacillota bacterium
TGCCCTCGCGGCTATCAAGCCCGGCGTCACGTGCGCGGACGTGGACCGGGCGGCGCGCGCCGTCATCGAGGAAGCGGGCTACGGGCCTTACTTCGTCCACCGCACGGGCCACGGCCTTGGGCTCGAGGTGCACGAGGCGCCGAGCGTCACCGCGACCAACGGCTTGGTGCTGGAGGAAGGCATGGTGTTTACCGTGGAGCCTGGCATTTACCTGCCGGAACGGTTTGGCGTTCGACTTGAGGAAGTCGCCGTGGTGACAGCTACAGGGGTCCGGACTTTGAGCGGGCTGTCCCGGGACATTATCCCGGGCGGAGGGGTGTAAGCCGGGTTGTGCGGTGGCCTTTCTTGTAGAAGGCTTCGCCGGCAGCGGACGGCGGGGCTAGGAGGCCTGTCGCGGCGGGACAAGATCGTCGCGGCAGGCCTATTCGATGGCCTGAGCGATAGGCACGAGATCCACGCCGCGCGCAAGCAGGCTCGCGCGAAGAGCCTTGAGCAGGTCGACGGCCCCCGGGCTGTCGCCGTGCACGCAGATGGTGTCGGCTTTGAGGGGAATCCACTCGCCCGTCACGGCCCGCACCCGGCCTTCGCTGATCATGGTCCACACCCGCTGGGCGACCGTCTCCGGGTCGTGGAGGATGGCGCCGGGATCGCGGCGGGAGACGAGCCGGCCGCGGGCATCGTACCCGCGGTCCGCGAAAGCTTCGCACGCGACGCGGGCGCCCATGCCGCGGGCTACCTGTTCGAAACGGCTGCCCGCGAGGACGACGATGACGAGATCCGGATCGGCGTTGAGGGCGCCTTCGACGATGGCTCGAGCCGTGGCTTCGTCGTCCGCCGCCCGGTTGTAGAGGGCACCATGGGCTTTGACATGCTCCACCCGGGTGCCCGCGGACCGGGCGAAGGCTTGGAGCGCGCCTACCTGGTAGGTGACGAAGTCACGCACCTCCGCGGGCGTCATGTCCATGTACCGCCGGCCGAAGCCCTGCAGGTCCGGATAGGACGGGTGGGCGCCGACGCCGACGCCTTTGGCGGCCGCCAGCCGGACGAGGGAAGCCATGCGGGGCGGGTCGCCCGCGTGGAGACCGCAGGCGATGTTGGCGGCGGTGATCAGGTCGAGCAGTTCCTCGTCGTTGCCCAGGTCCCAGCGGCCGAAGCCTTCCCCCATGTCACAGTTGAGAGCGACCCGCATGGGTGTTCACCTCGCAGTCTCAATCGGTTGACCGGGCGGCATCGGGCGTTGCCCAGTACAGCTCTCCCAGCAGTTCCGGCTTGACCTGCCCGTTGGTCAGATCCTGAAGCGTTGCCCTCACGTGGTCCGCCCTCGGCAGCGGCACCAGGAACTGAAACGCCGCCTGGGCGGCGTAGTCGGCCGCCTCGACGACCGCACCTTCCTGTTGCAGCCAATGCTGCACTTTGCCTACCCATTCATAGTCCATGACGGCACGCAGGCGGGCATGCCGCACCTGGCGCACGACGCCGCTGGTGTCCACGGCCAGCTTGGCGGCTTGCGCGTAAGCCCGCACGAGGCCCGCGGCGCCCAGAAGCGTCCCGCCGAAGTAGCGGGTGACGACGATGAGGGAGTTGCGCAAGTCCTCCCGCTGCAGCACTTCCAAGATGGGGCGGCCCGCCGTGCCGCCGGGCTCGCCGTCGTCGCTGAAGCGGATCGTCTCGGCCCCGAGGCCGACCCGGTAGGCGTAGCAGTGATGAGTCGCCTGGGGGTGCTCGGCGCGGATGCGTCCCAAAACGTCGAGGGCTTCTTCCTCCGTCGCCACGGGGCTGCCCCAGCCGATGAAACGGGAGCGCTTGATGACGACTTCCGCCGAGCGGAAGGCGCCCAGCGTCCGGTAGGCGGGAAGGAAGGCGTTTGTGTCCGGCGTCGCTGCCATCGTGTTTCAGCTCCTAGCTTGTATAATGCGACGGCGGATCGGCTCGCACCTGCGCCCGGCCGGCAGGAGCCGGGTAGTGGGAGGAAAACCAGTAGAACAAGGCGGCGCAGCTTGGTGGTGCGGCAGTCCTGCCCAACCGGCGGCGCAGTGCGGGCCGGCGGCCGGGCAGTCCCGCACGACCGCCGGAACGGTGCCGGACTGACGGAACGGGAGCGGATGGCGGCATGACGGAGCTCAAGCTAGCGGGAGTCTTTAACATTATGGCAACGCCCTTTACACCGGATGGCGCCGTGGACGCGGCCGGGGTGCGGCAACTGGTGGAATTTCAGCTGCGGGCGGGCGCCGACGGGCTGACCATTCTCGGCATCATGGGCGAAGCTCACAAGCTGCGGGACGCCGAGCGCGCCTTGGTGGTCGACACGGTGATGGAAACCGTCGCGGGCCGGGTTCCCGTGGTGGTGACGGTGAGCCACGCGGCCACGGACGTGTCGGTCGGGTGGGCCCAGGAGGCGGCTAGGGCCGGCGCGGCCGCGGTGATGGCGACGCCGCCGGGCCGCGTCCAAAACCCGGCGGCGATCTTGGAACATTACCGCCGGCTGGCCGGCGAGGCCGGCCTGCCCGTGGTCGTGCAGGATGAACCGGTGCACACCGGCGTCATCATGCCCGTCGACCTGCTCGTCCGCATCGCCGAGGAGATCGACGGCTGCCGCTACATCAAGCTCGAAGAAGCCCCGACCCCGCGCAAGCTCGGGCAGATCCTCGCGCAAGTACAACGTCCGACGGGCATTTTCGGCGGCCTCGGCGGGGTGCAGTTTTACTACGAACTATGCCGGGGCGCCGTCGGAACGATGACCGGTTTCGCCTTTACCGAGGTGCTCGTCGAGATCTACCGGCGGTTCCGGGCGGGCGACCGGGACGGAGCGCGGGCTGTCTTTTACAAATACCTGCCCATCCTGGCCTACGAGGGGCAGCCCGGGATCGGCCTCGCCCTCCGGAAGGAGGTCCTGTACCGGCGGGGCGCCATCCCGCACCCGGCCGTGCGGCAACCGGCCATGACCGTCGACCCGGGCACCCGGGCCGAACTCGATGAGGTGCTGCAGAGCCTCGGGCTCTTGGAAGGCGGGTTTCCTTTGGCCGTGACGTCAGACTGACGGCGACAGGCCCCCGTCGACGTTGATGGCGCAGCCGGTCACGTAGGACGCGAGGTCGGAGGCGAGAAACACGATGACCCGGGCGGCTTCCTCGGGCTCGCCGTAGCGGCCGAGGGCAACGTCCTTGCCCAGGCGCTGGTAGTACTCGTCCAAGGTGAGGTCGGGCGCCGTCGCGCGCCAGCGGCGTTCGTGCTGGGCACTCTTGACTTTTCCAATGCAGACCGTGTTGACGAGGATGTTGTGCGGGGCGAGCTCCTTGGACAGGGCCTTGGTCAAGGCGATGCCGGCCGCCCGGGCGACGGACGAGGGCATGGATTGCGCCCCCGGGTTTTTTCCGGCGATGGCCGTGACGTTGATGATGCGCCCGCCGCCCCGCTCCATCATGGAGGGCACCACCAGGCGGCTGAAGCGGACGGCCGCGAACAGCTTGAGTTCCAGATCCCGGGCGATGCGCTCGTCGGTCTGCTCAAGAAAAGGCCCGGCGTCAGCGGAGCCGGCGTTGTTGACCAGGATGTCGATGCCGCCGAAGGCCTGGATGGCCGTGTCGACGACCCGTTGGACGTCGCCTGCGCGGGTGACGTCGGCCTGCACCGCCAGCACCTCTTGGCCCGCTCCCGAGGAGCGGATCTCTTGGGCCGCCGCTTCGAGCGCATCGGCCCGCCGTGCGCAAATGACGACGTGAGCGCCTTCCTCATGCAACAGTCGGGCGGTGGCTTTGCCGATTCCCTCGCTGCCGCCGCTGACTATGGCGACCTTGTGCGCGAGTCCCGTCTGGAAACCCGTCATCGATGCGTACCTCCTACCGCCTGCGGCGTGGAGCGGGACAACGTTTCTCGCAAGGATTCGGAGATCGTTTGGAAAATCCTCTCCACGCCGCAGCGATAGCGCCTGTGCATGAGGGGAGGGGCGCACGTGGGATACGCATTCGAAATGTACTTTGACATCGCCTTTGAGCTCGCTCTGGAAAGCGGAGTCTTCGGCCGTGCACGCCTCAGTTCGATAGGGATCGTGAAGTTCCGTCCCGTGACACAGCTCGCCAGCTACCTGCTGCGGGGAGAAACCCCTGGAGTGTAATGCGCTGCGCGGCCGGTTGTGTTGCGGCCACGGTGACGCCGGAGAGGGTTTTCCCGAGTCATGGAGCGGCGGGCTTGAGAGCATGCGCCGCTGCGGGGCGCGACGGCCCGCGTCCAAGTCTTGCTTTGGACATCCTCGCCGGTATACGATACAAGTACAGGCAACCGACAATTGAACTGACGCAGGTGCCCTCTTGCGAGGGGTAAAAGGGAATCGGGTGCAAGTCCCGAGCGGTCCCGCCACTGTAACCGGCATTCGTGGCTCACGGTCACTGCGCACGGCGCGGGAAGGCCGTGGGAGTAGTCCCGCCGGAAGCCAGGAAACCTGCCTGTGTCAGGGGAGACGTACACGCCTTCGGGCTTGAGGCGGGTACGGGAACGGCAGCGCGCGTGCTGTCCCTGTCACCTGCCCTCTTGGGGCAGGTTTTTTTGTTCCCGTGGCCCCGATGTGCCTGGACGGACGGCTGGCCCGCGCCAGCCGGCGGTTGCCGGAATCCCCATCGGCCCCCGTTAGGGCCAAAGGAGGCAGGCGAACGGTGCACGGTTTCGGTGTGGGACGCAAGCCCAAAGCGAGCGCTCCCGGGTTGTGCGTGTTGGCGGTAGTGTTCGGCTATCTCCTGGCCGCGGCGACGGTTCTGGCGGCCGGCGGGTTTCCCCGGACGGTCGTGGACGAGCTGGGTCAGGCCATCGTATTGGAACAGCCTCCACAGAGGATCATCTCCGCGGGGCTGGCCATGGACAACATCCTGCTCTCGGTGACGGACCCGGCCCGGGTCGTCGGCGTCACCCGCTTTGCCCTCGATCCGGCCTACTCCTATGTGGTCGACCGGGTGGGCGACCACATGGTGATTTTCGACCAGCTTAACGCCGAGCAAGTGTTGGCCGCCATGCCCGACATCGTGCTGGTCACGGAATGGAACGATCCGGACACGGTGCGGCAGCTGCGGGAGTTGGGCGTGCAGCTGTACACCTTCGCCGGTTTCGACAGCGTCGAGGACGCCCTCGACATGGTCGTGCGGATCGGTGAGATCACGGGCGACGAGGAGCGGGCTCAGGCGCTCGTGGACGAGTTTCGCCGGCGGCTCGACGAGGTAACCGGGCGCGTGGCGGGGCGTTCCCGGCCCAGGGTTTTGTACCTCGACGACTGGTGGGGCACCGCGGGACCGGGCCTTGCTTTCCACGACATCATCGAGCTGGCCGGCGGCATCAACGTCGCCGCCGAGCACGGCCTCCGGGGCTGGCAGGCCATCGACCCGGAGGCGCTGCTTGCGATGAATCCCGATGTGATCGTCACCTCCACAGGGCCGGCGTGGGCCGAGCACCTGAAAGGGGAACCGGTGGTGCAGGCCGTGAGGGCCGGGCGAACCGGCCGCGTCTACTACGTCGACTACATGGGCATTCACTCGCACCATTACATCCTAGCCATCGAACTATTGGCCCGGTTGCTGCACCCGGAGGCGTTCCAGCCGTGAGCGCCACGCGCGGGCCAGCGGAAGCCGTGCCGGGAGCGGACGCAACGCCCGTTGAAGAAGCAGCGTTCGGTATCCGATCGGCCGCCCTGATCGTGGCCCGGCCGGCGACCCTCATCCTCGCGCTCGCGGGAATGCTCGCCGCCGCGGTGGTGGTCGCCACGGCGGTAGGCACCGTCCGGCTCCCTTACGGGGAAACCGCCCGGGTCGTCCTGG
>CALFSR010000070.1 GCA_937916565.1 uncultured Bacillota bacterium
ATCCCGCTGGTGGCCATCCCCGGCAACGTGTCCCGAGCCCTCATTGGCCGGGACGCGTTTCAGGAGGCCGACATCACCGGCATCACCCTGCCCGTGACCAAGCACAACTACCTGGTGCGCAGCGCCCGGGAGCTGCCTTCGGCCATCAAGGCGGCGTTTCATATCGCGACGACCGGGCGGCCGGGGCCGGTGCTGGTCGACATCCCCAAGGACGTGGGGACCGAGGAGTTTAACTTCACGTACCCGGAAACCGTCGACTTGCCCGGCTACAAGCCCACGTACAAAGGACATATCCGCCAGATCCTCGAGGCGGCCCGGGCCATCATGAATGCCAAGCGCCCGCTGCTCTACGTGGGCGGCGGCGCCATCGCATCGGGTGCCCATGAGGAAGTGCGGGCGCTGGCGGAAAAGTGCGACCTGCCGGTCACGATGACCCTCATGGGCCTGGGCGCGTTTGCCGGCGACCACCCGCAGTCCCTGGGCATGCTCGGCATGCACGGCACCGCATACGCGAACTTCGCCGTGCAAACGTGCGACGTGCTTATCGCGGTCGGCGCCCGCTTCGACGACCGCGTTACGGGCAACCTGAACACGTTTGCCCCCAAGGTGGAGCAGATCATCCACATCGACATCGACCCGGCCGAGATCGGCAAGAACGTGGTGCCTCACATCCCCATCGTGGGCGACTGCCGGGCGGTGCTCTCGGTTCTTCTCGAAAAGGTCAAGGAGAAGCGCCATCCCGAGTGGTGGCAGCAGATCGACGCGTGGCGGCGGGAATACCCGCTGCAGTACCGCAAGGTGGAAGGCCAGATCCACCCGCAGGCGGTGTGCGAGGCCATCTACGAGGTGACGGGCGGCGAGGCCATCGTCACCACCGACGTGGGCCAGCACCAGATGTGGGCGGCCCAGTACTACAAGGTCAAGCACCCCCGGCATTTCGTCTCCTCCGGAGGGCTTGGGACGATGGGCTTCGGTTTCCCGGCGGGGATCGGAGCCAAGCTCGCCCGCCCCGACAAGGACGTGTTCGTCATCTCCGGCGACGGGAGCTTCCAGATGAACATCCAGGAGCTGGCCACGGCTGCCGACCACAACGTGGCGGTGAAGGTCGCGATCCTCAACAACCAGTTCCTGGGCATGGTGCGCCAGTGGCAGGAGTTCTTCTACGGCCGGCGCTACGCCGACAGCTTCCTGGGCACGCCGGATTTCGTCACCATCGCCAAGGGCTACGGCGTTAAAGGGATGCTCATCACCGACCCGGCCGACGTGAAACCCGCCCTCGAGGAAGCCCGCGCCCATGACGGCCCGGTGGTGATGGACTTCCGCGTCGTGCAGGAGGAGAACTGCTTCCCCATGGTGCCGGCCGGCGGTTCCAACAGCGAGATGCTCGGGCCGAAGGGATGGATGGAGTGATGCAAGTGGGCAACGTGCGGGAGCACACCTTGTCCGTGCTGGTGGAAAACCGGCCCGGCGTCTTGAGCCGGGTGGCGGGGCTGTTTAGCCGGCGCGGGTTCAACATCGAGAGCATCGTCGTCGGCACGACCGAAGACCGGCGCTACTCGCGCATGACCATCGTGGTCGTGGGCGACGAGGCCGAGGTGGAACAGGTTACCAAGCAGCTGCACAAGCTCATCGACGTCATCAAGATCTCGGAGCTGACGGCCACGGAAATGGTCGAGCGGGAGCTGGCCCTGATCAAGGTGTCGGCCGACAGGAGCAACCGGTCCGAGATTCTCCAGATCGTGGACATCTTCCGCGCCAGCGTCATCGACGTCAGCGACCGGTCGCTGGTGATTGAGGTCACCGGCGACACGGACAAGGTGAAAGCCATGGTGGACCTCTTGCGCCCGTTTGGCCTTAAGGAGCTGGTGCGCACGGGCCGTGTCGCCATGACGCGCGGGCCCCGGGCCGTGACCGCCCAGGACACGCGCCAAGGCGGGCTGCAGGCCGTCGGCGGGTGAGAAGCGGCGCCGCGGGATTTCGCCGCTTGAGGGCGGCGCCCGCGGCACGGGCAGGACAAAGGGCCGACGAAAGCGATCAGAGCTGGGAGCACTCCAGCTGAATCACTTACAGCCGTATGAGGAGTGGACACGTACTAATGGCAACTACCTACTACGATAAGGACGCCAGCCTCGACTTGCTTCAGGGCAAGACCATCGCCATCATCGGCTACGGGAGCCAAGGACACGCCCACGCCCTCAACTTGCGGGACAGCGGGCTGAGCGTGGTCGTCGCCAACCGGCCGGGCAGCGACAACTACCGGCTGGCGGTGGCCGACGGCTGGCAGCCGGTGAGCGCGGCCGAGGCGGCGGCCCAGGCCGACGTCATCGTCATGCTGGCGCCCGACCAAGTGCAGCCGCAGATTTACGAAAACGACATCCGGCCGCACCTGACCGAGGGCAAGGCGCTCGTGTTCTCCCACGGGTTCAACATCCATTTCAAGCAGATCGTGCCCCCGCCCAACGTGGACGTGTTCATGGTCGCGCCCAAGAGCCCGGGCCACCTGGTGCGGCGGATGTATGAGGCGGGGCAAGGCGTGCCCGGGCTCCTCGCGGTCTACCAGGACGCCACCGGGCAAGCCCGGGAGCTGGGCCTGGCGTACGCCAGGGGCATCGGCTGCACGCGGGCCGGCGTCATCGAGACGACGTTCCAGGAGGAGACCGAAACGGACCTCTTCGGCGAGCAGGTCGTGCTCTGCGGCGGCGTCACCGAGCTCATCCGGGCCGGTTTCGACACGCTGGTGGAAGCCGGCTATCAGCCGGAGATCGCCTACTTTGAATGCCTCCATGAACTGAAGCTCATCGTCGACCTCATCTACGAGGGCGGCATCTCCTACATGCGCTACTCCATCAGCGACACCGCCGAGTATGGCGACCTGGTGTCGGGCAAGCGCATCATCACCGAGGAAACCCGCAAGGAGATGCGGCGCATCCTCGACGACATCCGCTCCGGCCGCTTCGCCCGGGAGTGGGTCCTGGAGAACAAGGCGGGACGGCCGGTGTACCATGCTCTCCGCGAGCGGGAGCAGAACCACCTCATCGAACAGGTCGGCCGCGAGCTGCGGGCGATGATGCCCTGGATTCAGCCGCGGCGGCGGGCCAGCGCGGCAGGGACGGCGGGCGGCGCGCAGTAGCCGCCCGCGACACATAGGGAGGCTTTACGTTGCAGTCGGAACAGCAACACCTGAGGATCCCCGGGCCGACTCCGGTGCCGCCCCGGGTTGCAAGGGCGGCCTTGCGTCCGATGGTCAACCATCGCGGCGCGGCGTTCCGGGAGATCTACAAGCAAGTCACCGCCGGGCTCAAGAGCGTGTTCCAGACCGAGGGGGAGGTCCTGCTCCTGGCCGGTTCCGGCACGGCGGCCATGGAAGCGGCGGTCGTCAACCTCGTGTCGCCGGGCGAAAAGGTCCTAGTGCTCAACGGGGGCAAGTTCGGCGAACGGTGGGGCGAGATCGCCCGCGCCTACGGGGCGGAAGTGATCGAGTGGCGCTACGACTACCGGAGCGGGGCGGAGCCGCGGGAACTCGCCGAGCGCCTGGCGGCTGATCCCGGCATCGTGGCCGTCTTTGCCACCCATAACGAATCGTCCACCGGCGTCATGAACGACATCGAGGGGCTGTCCAAAGCCCGCGACCTGGGCGGGCGGCGCCACCGGGCGTTGCTGGTGGTGGACAGCGTGAGCGCTCTCGGCGGGGCTCCTTTGCCCATGGACGCGTGGGGCGTGGACGTGGTCGTCACCGGTGCCCAGAAGTGCCTGATGCTGCCGCCGGGATTGTCGTTCGTGGCCCTCGGGCAGGCGGCCCTCGCCCGCATGGATGAGGTCACTACCGGCCGGTACTACTTGGACCTGCGGGCTTACCGCAAGGCCGCGGCCGCGGGCGAAAGCCCCTACACGCCTGCCGTGACCCTCGTGATGCAGCTGCAGGAGGCCTTGGCCATGCTGGCCGAGGAGGGGATGGACAACGTTCACGCCCGCCACCGGCTCATGCGGGACATGGTGCGGGCCGGCGTTCAGGCGCTTGGCCTGCCGCTCTTTACCGGCGAACGGTGGGCGTCGCCGACCGTAACGACCGTGGCCGGGCCCGAGGGCCTGGACGTGGAAGCGTTCCGGAAGCTCGTGCAAAAACGGTTCGGTGTCGAGCTCGCCGGGGGCCAGGGCGACCTGAAGGGGCGCGTGTTCCGCATCGCCCACATGGGGTACGCGACTCCCTTGGATATGATCGCGGCGCTGGCCGCCATCGAGCAGGGGCTTGCTGCCAGCGGTCTACCGGTCAAGTTCGGTGCGGGCGTCGCGGCCGCCCAGGAGGTCTGGGCGCAGTGGGCGTGAGGATTCTTGTGGCTGACCCCATCTCCGAGGAGGGCGTCGCCGTTCTCCGGCAGGAGCCGGGGGCAGTCGTCGACATCCGCACCGGACTGCCCGAGGACGAGCTCGTTGCCGCCATCGGCGAGTACGACGCGCTCATCGTGCGCAGCGCCACCCGGGTGACGGCTCCCGTCATCGCCGCGGCGGATCGGCTGCGGGTCATCGGCCGGGCAGGGGTCGGTGTCGACAACATCGATGTCGACGCGGCGACCCGCAAGGGCATTTTGGTCATCAACGCCCCCGAGGGCAACACGGTGGCCACCGCCGAGCACACCATCGCGATGATGCTCGCGCTGGCCCGGTGGATCCCGCAGGCCCACGCCGCCGTGAGCCGGGACCGGAAATGGGAGCGGCAGCGGTTCATGGGCATGCAGGTGATGGGCAAAGTGCTCGGCGTCGTCGGCCTAGGGCGCATCGGCAGCCAGGTAGCCCGCCGGGCCATCGGCTTGGGCATGCAGGTGCTGGCGTACGACCCCTACATCTCCCCGGAGCGGGCCAAAGAGCTGGGCGTTGAGCTGGCTTCCGTAGATGACATCTGCCGGCGGGCGCACGTGATCACGGTGCACACCCCGCTCACCCGGGCCACCGAGCATCTCATCGGCCCGCGCCAGTTTGAGCTCATGCAGCCCGGCGTGCGCATCATCAACTGCGCCCGGGGCGGGATCATCGACGAAGACGCCCTATATCAGGCGCTCGAGTCGGGCAAGGTGGCGGGGGCGGCGCTGGACGTTTTCCGCAGCGAACCGCCGTGGGACAGTCCCCTGGTGGGCCACCCCCGAGTCGTGGTGACGCCGCACCTAGGCGCGTCGACGGCCGAGGCGCAAGTCAACGTGGCGGTCGACGTGGCCGGGGATGTGCTGAAGGCGCTGCGGGGCGAGCCGGTGGCCCATGCGGTAAACTTGCCGGCGCTGTCGCCGGAGGAGCTCGAAAAGCTGCGGCCGTTCCTCGATTTGGCCGAGCGGCTCGGGCGGCTGTACACCGAGCTCGTGGGCGGCGGCCACCGGCGGCTCGAGGTCGTCTACAGCGGTCAGCTCGCCGGCGCCGACTGCGCGCCGCTGACCCGAGCGCTGCTCAAGGGTATGCTCGACCCGATCCTGCACGCCTCGGTCAACTACGTCAACGCGCCGCTGGTGGCGCGGGAACGGGGCATTCAGGTGTCCGAGACCCGGCAACAGGGCAACGGCGACTACCAGAGCCTGATCACGCTCCGGGGCAGCGGCGGGCCGGGGGTGGATCGCACGGTGGCCGGCACCTTGACCGGCCGGGATGTGCCGACGCTGGTCGGCATCGACGGCTACCGGGTCAACGTCGATACCTCGGGGTACTTGTTCATCGCCCACAACGTCGACCGCCCCGGCATGATCGGGCGGGTCGGGACGCTGCTCGGCGAAAGCGGGATCAACATCGCGTTTATGCAGGTCGGCCGCAAGGAAGTCGGCGGCCAGGCGGTGATGGTGCTCGGCGTCGACGATCCCATCCCGCCCCCGGTACTCGAGCGGCTCGGCCAGGTGGAGGATCTGTGGGATACGCGCCTTGTGCGCTGGTAGCGGCACGGGGCAGGGGGCCGGCCGAAAGGCCCGTGCCGGCCCCCGCAACACGGCCAGTCCAACGATGAGGAGGTCGTCAGTATGCGGCGCATTCGGTTTTTTGACACCACGCTGCGCGACGGCGAGCAGTCGCCCGGCGTCAACTTGAACGCGCAGGAGAAACTTGAGATCGCCCGGCAGCTGGCGCGCCTTGGGGTCGACATCATCGAAGCCGGTTTCCCCGTGGCGTCACCCGGCGATCTGCAGGCCGTCCAGCTTATCGCCCGGGAGGTGCGCGGACCGGTCATCGCGGCGCTGGCCCGCGCCAACAAGACCGACATCGAAAAGGCGGCGGAGGCGGTCCGGCCGGCCGAGCGGCCCCGCATCCATACGTTCATCGCCACCTCCGACATTCACATGCGCCACAAGCTGCGCAAGACGCCCGATGAGGTCGTGGCCATGGCGGTGGCCTCCGTGCGGTACGCCAAGGAGTTCGTGGACGACGTCGAGTTTTCCGCGGAGGACGCAACCCGCAGCGACTGGGACTTCCTGTGCCGCATTTTCGCAGCGGCCATCGAGGCAGGCGCAACCACCATCAACATCCCCGACACCGTCGGCTACACGACGCCGCAGGAGTACGCGAGCCTCATCCGCTACGTCAAGGAAAACACGCCGGGCATCGACAAGGTCGTCATCAGCGTTCACTGCCATGACGACTTGGGCTTGGCGGTGGCGAACTCTCTCGCGGCCATCGAGGCCGGCGCCGACCAAGTGGAAGGCTGCATCAACGGTATCGGCGAGCGGGCCGGGAATGCGGCGCTGGAAGAGATCGTGATGGCCCTGCGCACCCGGCACGACTACTACAAAGTGGAAACCGGCATCGTCACCGAGCAGATATACCGCACGAGCCGCCTCGTGAGCACGCTGACGGGCATGCAGATCCAGGCCAA
This sequence comes from uncultured Bacillota bacterium, assembly GCA_937916565.1. Classification (GTDB taxonomy): domain Bacteria; phylum Bacillota; class Limnochordia; order Limnochordales; family ZCTH02-B6; genus ZCTH02-B6. The sequence continues at coordinate 6,836 of CALFSR010000070.1, forward strand.
CAAGGCGATTGTCGGCGACAACGCCTTCGCCCACGAGTCGGGCATTCACCAGGACGGTTTCCTCAAGGAACGGACGACCTACGAGATCATGACGCCCGAGTCGGTCGGCATCAGCCAGAGCCGCCTCGTGCTCGGCAAGCACTCCGGGCGCCACGCCTTCCGGGTACGGCTCAAGGAGCTCGGCTACGACCTGAGCGAGGAGAAGATCCAGCGGGCGTACGAGCGGTTCGTGGAGCTCGCCGACCGCAAGAAGCACGTCACGGACCGGGACATCCAGGCCATCGTCGAGGAAGACGTCGTGACCATCCCGGAACTGTACGTTCTGGATTACTTGCACGTCACCTCCGGCACCGCCGCGGTGCCGACCGCCACCGTCCGCGTTATCAAGGGCGGGCAAGAGCTCGAGGAGGCGGCCATCGGAGACGGGCCGGTGGATGCGGTGTACCGGGCCATCGACCGGGTGACGGGCCTTGAAACCCGGCTTGCCAGCTACACCTTGAACGCGGTGACGAGCGGCAAGGACGCGCTCGGCGAGGTGACGGTACAGGTGCAGGACAACGGCAACGTCTACACGGGCCGCGGCACCAGCACCGACGTCATCGAGGCGAGCGCCCGGGCGTACCTGCAGGCTTTGAACAAGCTCGTCTACGACCGGCAAAAGTTTGCCCCCGGCGTGGCCAGCTAGCGCAACAATCTGGGAGGGAAGCCCCATGCAGCCCCGCACGATGTTCGAGAAAATCTGGGACAGCCACGTGGTCCACCAGGAGCCCGGCAAGCCGGCGATCCTGTACATCGACCTCCACCTCGTGCACGAGGTCACCTCGCCGCAGGCCTTCGACGGCCTGCGGCTGGCCGGGCGCAAGGTGCGCCGGCCCGACCTGACCTTTGCCACGATGGACCACAACGTGCCGACGTGGGATCGGAGCCTGCCGGTGACCGACGAGATCGCCGCCCGGCAGATGGAGGCGCTGGCCCGCAACTGCAAGGAGTTCGGGATCACGCTCTACGACCTTTTCAGCCCGCACCAGGGCATCGTGCACGTCATCGGCCCCCAGCTTGGGCTGACGCAGCCGGGCAAGACCATCGTCTGCGGCGACAGCCACACGTCCACCCACGGCGCTTTCGGGGCCCTTGCTTTTGGCATCGGCACCAGCGAGGTCGAGCACGTGCTCGCGACCCAGTGCCTGCTGCAGGCCAAACCCAAGACGATGGAGATCCACGTGGCCGGTGACTTGCCGCCGGGCGTGACCGCAAAGGACGTCATCCTCGGCATCATCGGCCACATCGGCACCGCCGGAGCCACGGGCTACGTCGTCGAGTACACCGGCAAGTGCATCCGCGGCTTCAGCATGGAAGAGCGGATGACCATCTGCAACATGTCCATCGAAGCCGGCGCCCGGGCTGGCATGATCGCCCCGGATGCGACGACGTTCAAGTATCTGGAAGGCCGGGCTTACGCTCCGAAGGGCAAGGAGTGGGAAGAGGCGGTAGCCCAGTGGGAGAAGCTGCCGACCGATCCCGGCGCCCGCTTTGACGCTCGGGTCGAGATCGACGGAGCTCGCCTGGAGCCCATGGTGACGTGGGGCACCAGCCCCGGCCAAGTGGTGCCGGTAACGGGCCGCGTGCCGGATCCCAACGATTTCGCCGACGCCAACGAGCGCAAGGCGGCGGCCCGGGCCCTGGAGTACATGGGCCTGGAGCCTGGCACGCCCATCCAGGACATCCGCATCGACCGGGTCTTCATCGGCTCGTGCACCAACGCCCGCCTCGAGGACTTGCGGGCCGCGGCGGCGGTCGTGCGTGGCCGGCGGGTGGCGCCCCACGTGCGGGCCATGGTTGTTCCCGGTTCCCAGTTCGTCAAGAAGCAGGCCGAGAAGGAAGGCTTGGACCAGATCTTCAAGGCCGCCGGTTTTGAGTGGCGGGAGGCCGGCTGCAGCATGTGCCTGGGGATGAACCCCGACATCCTCTCGCCGGGCGAGCGGTGCGCATCCACGTCCAACCGGAACTTCGAAGGCCGCCAGGGCCGGGGCGGGCGGACGCACCTGGTCAGCCCCCAGATGGCGGCGGCCGCGGCCATCGCCGGCCACTTCGTGGACATCCGCGAGTGGGACGTGGCGGCGGAGTCGGTCGGCTAATCCCGCGGTGCCCAGAGCCGCAGGGCGGTTGGCGCCGGCGGGCCGCTGGCCGGCTGCCGGCGCCGGTGAGTTTGTCAACAGCATTGGAGGTGCGGTTTCGCCATGCAGGCCTTGCGCGTCCACAGCGGGCTCGTCGTTCCCTTGGACCGGGTGAACGTCGACACCGATCAGATCATCCCAAAGCAGTTTTTGAAGCGCATTGAGCGCACCGGCTTCGGCCAGTTCCTCTTCTACGACTGGCGGTTTCAGGAGGACGGGACGCCCAACCCGGACTTCATACTCAACCAGCCGCAGTACCAGGGCGCCACGATTTTGCTGGCCCGCAACAACTTCGGGTGCGGTTCGTCCCGGGAGCACGCGCCTTGGGCCCTCCTCGACTACGGTTTCCGCGTCATCATCGCGCCGTCGTTCGCGGACATCTTTTATAACAACTGCTTCCAAAACGGCATTCTTCCCGTGCGCCTGACCGAGAAGCAGGTGGATGAGCTGTTCCGGCGGGCCCAGGCCGAGCCCGGCTACCGGCTGACGGTGGACCTGGAGACGTGCCAGGTGCGGGACGACGCGGGGCTCGTCGTCGAGTTCACGCTCGATCCCTTCCGGCGCCATTGCCTCCTGGAGGGACTCGACGACATCGGCATCACCCTCCAGTTCGAGGACAAGATCCGCGCGTTTGAGGAGCGGCACCGGATCTACGGCATGGCGGCGCGGTAACTGCGCCGCCCGCAGCGGACCGCGCAGGTTGCACCGGCGTCGCAGCGGACGAGGGACGGGGCGGCGGCCCGGTGGAGCCGCCGGAGCAAATGCAGCAACGGACGAAGGAGGCGCGGCTTGGCGATGACCGAGTCGGTGGCACAACGCATCCAGCTCTTCGACACGACACTGCGGGACGGCACCCAGGGCGAAGGCGTGTCTTTTTCCGCCGAGGACAAGGTGCGCATCGCCCAGCGCTTGGACCGGTTCGGCATCGACTACATTGAGGGCGGCTGGCCCGGCTCAAACCCGAAAGACGTCGAGTTCTTCCAGCGCATCCGGGACGTCCCCTTGGAGCGGGCCCGGGTAACGGCGTTCGGCAGCACGCGCCGGGCCGGGGTCGCGCCCGAAGATGACGCGAACCTCAAGGCCATCGTGGACGCCGGGGTATCGGTGGCCTCCATCTTCGGCAAGTCGTGGGATTTCCACGTGACGCACGCCCTCGGGACGACGCTGCAGGAAAACCTGAACATGATCGCCGATAGCGTGCGTTTTCTCCGAGCCAATGGGCTTGAGGTCATCTACGACGCCGAGCACTTTTTCGACGGCTACAAGCGCTGCGGCACCTACGCCCTGGAGACTTTGTGGGCGGCGTGGGAGGCGGGCGCGAGCGTGCTCGTTCTCTGCGACACCAACGGCGGGTCGCTGCCGGAAGAGATCTACGAGATCGTCCTGGCCGTGCGGGAGCGGTTGCCGGCGCCCCTAGGCATCCATGCCCACAACGACGGCGGGCTGGGCGTAGCCAACACCCTTGCCGCGGTGAGGGCCGGCGCCCGCCACGTGCAGGGGACCATCAACGGCTACGGCGAGCGGTGCGGCAATGCGGACCTCATCCAGGTTATCCCCAACCTGCAGCTCAAGATGGGGTACAGCTGCGTGCCGGCCAGCGAGCTGCGGGCCTTGACCGAGCTGTCCCGCTTCGTCAGCGAGCTGGCCAACCGCGCGCCCAACGACCACCATCCGTTTGTCGGGCGGAGCGTCTTTGCCCACAAGGGCGGCATCCACGTCAGCGCGGTGCTCAAGTACCCGGAAACCTACGAGCACATCCCTCCCGAACTGGTGGGCAACGAGCGGCGGGTGCTGGTGTCGGAGCTGTCCGGCGGCAGCAACGTCATCTACAAGGCCCGGGAGCGGGGCATTCAGCTCGAGAAGGATTCGCCGGCGCTCAAGGAGGTCGTGGCCACCATCAAGCACCTGGAGCACCAGGGCTACTACTTCGAGGCCGCCGAAGGCTCCTTTGAGCTCTTGCTGCGCAAGGCCGTCGGTGATTACCGGCCGTACTTCGCCCTGGAAGGCCTGCGGCTCATCATCGAAAAGGACGACATGACCGATGAGCCGGTGGCCGAGGCCATCATCAAGGTGCGGGTGGGCGATGCGGTGGTGCACACGGCCGCGGAGGGAAACGGCCCGGTGAACGCGCTGGACAACGCCTTGCGCAAGGCGCTGGTGGACGTGTACCCCGAGGTGGCTCGCATTCACCTGACGGACTACAAAGTGCGGGTGCTCAACGAGGACGGGGGCACGGGCGCGAAGGTGCGGGTGCTCATCCAAAGCGCCTGCGACGGCCGGTCGTGGGGAACGGTGGGCGTCTCGGCCAACATCATCGAGGCGAGCTGGATCGCCCTGGTGGACAGCGTCGAGTACGGCCTAATGGCGTGCGGGGTCGCACCGCTGGCGGCGCCGGTCCGGGCCGCCGCAGCCGGGAGATAACCCGGGGCCGCTGGGACCGCCCGATCCGGCGGGTGCCCGGCGGCCCCTTTTTTGCCCCCTCGCCGTATTCCCCCGGGGCGGGGCCGGGTGTTACGCGCGCGCCTGTCGGCGCCGCCTGACGGATTCCTCGATGACCCGGAGGGCGTGTTCCCGGTCTTTCCAGCTGCCGACACGGGTCTGTTTGCCTTCCAAATCTTTATACACCTGGAAGAAGTGCGTGATTTCCCGCAGCAGGTGCGCCGGCACGTCGCTCAGCTCTTGCACCCAGTTCCACTGCGGGTCGCTGACGGGCACCGCGAGGATCTTTTCGTCGGGCCCCTTTTCGTCCCACATCTCAAACACGCCGACGGGCCGGGCGCGGATGATGCAACCGGGAAACGTGGCTTCGCCGACCAAGACCAGCGCGTCCAGCTCATCGCCGTCCTCGGCGAGAGTATCCGGGATGAACCCGTAATCGGCCGGGTAGTGCACCGAGGAGAAGAGCATGCGGTCGAGGAAGAAGCGGCCGGTTTCCTTGTCGTACTCGTATTTGTTGCGGCTGCCGCGGGGAATCTCGACCATGACCAGAATGTGGTCCATTGCGCCAACACCTCACTCACGGGCGGGGATGTTCCGCGCTCGGGCGTGGGAATCCTTGCGCCCGCGCGGCGAAGGGACAAATGTCCTAAACGCACTCGACAATCGTCCCCTCCTGCGGCGCGGAGCGCGCCCCGGCCGTGGATCCCTTGTCCCGGTGGGGCGGTTTTGCTAGACTGAGACGAGAGAGCCGGGAGGGAGCCTAGGCCCATGGATCCACGCAAGCGCAAGGTCACGGTAGCGCTCGTCTTGGTGGGCGTCGTCCTTGCTTATCTCATCGCCACCGCGGCGTCCAGCACGACCATGTACTACTTGACGGTCCAAGAGGCCCTCGCCCGCGGCAAAGACCTGGAGGGGCGCTGGATTCGCATCCAGGGCCATGTGCCGGGGGACACGATTCGTTGGGATTCGCGCGAGTTTCTGCTCACCTTTGAGGTGTCCGACGGCCGGCAACGGGTGCCCGTCGTGTACCGCGGCGTCCGGCCGGACAACCTGATCGACGGGACCAACGTCGTGCTTGAGGGCGCGTTCAACTCCGCCGGCGTCTTTGAAGTCGACCGGCTGCTGGTGCAGTGCGTGTCCAAGTACGAGGCGGCGGATCGGCCGGGCGCGAGCGCGCCCAAGTACGAGGAAATCGACGTGGTGCTCTACGAGTCGTACGATTCGGGCTGGCGCGGGGTGCGCTAGCTTGCGCATCGAGCTCCGATCCGCGACGCGGCGCGTCGACGGCCGCCGGCTTCTGGATGCCATCACCCTCGCGATCGACCCGGGACAGGCGCTTCTCATCTGCGGGCCCAACGGCGCCGGCAAGAGCACGCTGCTCAAGGCGCTGGCTGGGCTCGTGCCGTTGACCGGGGGTGAAGTTCTCTACGACGGGAAACCGGCGTCCAAATGGGGACCCGCCTTGCGGCGCCGGATTGGCGCCCTTTTTCACGAGAGCCTGCTGTACGACGAGCTTTCGGTCGTGGACAACCTCCTGTTTGCCGCGCGCTTGTTTGGGCTCCCGCAGCCCCAAGGGCGCGTCCGGGCCATGATCGACGCGGCGGGACTGCGCCTTGTAGCCCGGGAGCCCGCCGGCCGGTTGTCGCGGGGTATGAAGCAGCGGTTGGCGCTGGCCCGGGCGCTATTGCACGACCCGGACGTGTTGCTGCTCGATGAGCCGTTCGCGGGCCTCGACGCCCGCTGGGCCGCGTGGTTGGCGGACCGGCTGGCGGCGGAGCGGCGCCGCGGGGCGAGCGTCGTCGTCGTCGCCCACGAGTGGCGCCTGGCGTGGCCGCTGGCCGACCGGGCGGCGGTGCTGGTGCGGGGACGGCTCGAGCGGCTGCTGGACGCTGCCGCATGGGATGTCGACCGGTTCGGCGCGGAGTACCGGCAGCTCCTTATGCCCGCAGGTTCGGTGGAAGCCGGCGCGGCGCTTTCCCATGCGGAGGTGGCCGGTGCGGCGTCCATGGGTGCAGCGCTCCCCGGGGAGGGGGGCGGCCCGTGAGCGTGCTGCGGGCGGTTGCCGCCATCATCTGGAAAGACCTGCGGCTCGAATGGCGGACGGGAGAGGCAATCCTAACGCCCGCCCTCCTCGCCTTGCTGCTGTTGCTCGTCATCGTCTTTGGCCTTCCTCCCGGCGTCGCGCGGCAGGAGGGCGTCTTGACCGCGAGTTTGTGGACGGCGCTGTTTTTCGCGGGCACGGTGGGTCTTGCCCGCACTTTCGCCCGGGAGCGGGCGGAGGGCCGGCTGTGGGGGCTTTTGCTGGCACCGGTGGATCGCAGCGCCGTCTTTTTGGCCAAGGGCCTGGCCGCCTTTTTGTTCCTGGCGGTGGTGGCGCTCGTGACGATGCCGGCCTTTTTCGGGGTCTTTGGCCAGAGCCTCGGCGCGCCCCTTTGGCGGTGGGGCGTCGTCGTCGGCCTGGTGCTTTTGGCGTATGCGGCCGCCGGAACGCTCCTCTCCGCGGTTGCGGCGCAGCTCCGGGCGGGGGAAGTGCTGTACCCCGTTCTCCTGTTTCCCTTGCTGGTTCCGGTCATTCTTGCGGCGGTGCATCTCACGGACGCGCTCCTTACCACCGGCGGCTGGGAAAGGGAGGGGGTATGGATGCACATGCTGATCTTGTATAACATTTTGTTCTGGGGTGTTCCGTACCTGATCTTCGAATACGTGGTGGAGGTATGACCTTGCCGATGACTCGCCCGAGCCGGGCGCAGACCCTCTTGCTGTCCCTGGCCGCGCCCGCCGTCGTCTTCGCCCTGTACATGGCGCTCATCTGGGCGCCGGATGAGCGGACGCTGGGCACGGTGCAGCGCATCTTCTACATTCACGTCGGTTCCGCATGGAACGCGTACTTGTCGTTTCTCATCGTGTTTCTCGCCAGCGTCGGCTACCTGCTCCGCCGGCAGGCAAGCCTCGACGCGGTGGCCGTATCCGCGGCGGAGATCGGCATCCTGTTTACGACGCTCACTTTGGCCAGCGGGAGCTTCTGGGCCCGGGCGGTCTGGAACGTTTGGTGGACGTGGGACCCGCGCCTGACGACGACGCTTATCATGTGGTTCATGTACGTGGCGTACCTGCTGGTGCGGGCGGCGGCCGAAGGCGAGGAGCGGCGGGGGCGGCTGGCGGGGGTGTTTGGCGTCATCGCCTTTGCCACGGTGCCCCTGGTGCATTTCTCCGCCACGTGGTGGCGGGGGATGCACCCCAACATCATCCAGACCCAGGGCGGCACGATCCGGATGAACATGGATCCCGACATGATCGTCACAATGGTGGTGGCCGTCGTCGCCACGACGCTGCTGAACGCCGCTTTGCTGTCGCATCGCGTCAGTCTTGAGCATGTCAGCCGGCGGGTTGCGGCCCTCCGGGAGCGGGTCCGCCTGGAGGTGGAATCCTGACCATGACGTTCTTGTTTCTCGGCTACAGCGTTTTTTGGCTCATCCTCGCCGGCTACGTGGCTGTCCTCGGCGCGCGGCAGCGGCGGCTGCAGGAGGAAGTGGCCGACCTCGCGGCGGTGCTTGAGCGCAGCGGGCGGGGCAAGGTGGGGTGACCGCGGGCTATGGTGCCTGAGCAGGTGACGTTACCGCTGGCGTTTCTGGCGGGTTTCGTGTCCTTTGTGTCGCCGTGCGTGCTGCCGCTCATCCCGGCGTACGTGACGTTTCTGACGGGAAGCAGCTTCGATGAGGTGAGCGCGGGGGCGGCGGGCGAACGCCGCCGGCTAATGCTCAACGGCACCTTTTTCGTCCTCGGCTTTTCGGCGGTGTTCGTCCTCATGGGGCTTGGGGCCAGCGCGATCGGCCAGTTTCTTACCGGAAACCTGCCCATCGTGCGCCGGCTCGGCGGACTTGTGGTCATCGCCTTCGGGCTGTACATGATGGGCGTCCTCCGGGTGTTTGCTCTGGATCGGGAGCGGCGCGTGCAGGCTAGGATGCGCCCGCCGGGGCCGGCCAACTCGCTTTTGCTGGGCATGACGTTTGCCGCCGGGTGGACGCCGTGCATTGGCCCGGTGCTGGCCAGCGTACTCGTCCTGGCCGGGACGTCGTCCACGGCCGGGCAGGGCGCGTTGCTGTTGCTGACGTACGCCGCGGGCCTCGCGGTGCCGTTTTTGCTTTTGACCGTGTTTCTCAGCCGCATGCGGGCCGTGCTGCGAAAACTCCTGCCGCATGTCGAGCGCATCCGGTTCGCGAGCGGGGCGCTTTTGGTGGTGCTCGGTGTAATGTTGTACACCAACACCTTCGTCCTGCTCAACAGCTGGTTTAACTGGGGGTTGTAGCGCCGTGACGCCGCGGCTGTACCGCTGGGCCGCTCCCGTCTTGTTCGCGGTCGCCCTGGGACTGTGGGGCTGGACCGCGGTGCGTGACACGGTATCCCCTGGGCTGGTGATGGGTCAACCCGCACCCGACGCCGTGCTC
>CALFSR010000071.1 GCA_937916565.1 uncultured Bacillota bacterium
GCGGCTCGAGGGTCAAAAGACGGCGGCTTTCGAGGTTTGCGACGCCTTGGGGGAGGCTCCCGATTTCTTGGCCCTTCCCGTGGGAAACGCGGGCAACATTACGGCGTACTGGATGGGGTTTAAGGAGTACGCCCGGCTCGGCAGAAGCAGCCGGCTTCCCCGCATGCTGGGCTTTCAGGCGGCGGGCGCGGCACCGATTGTGGCAGGACGCCCCATCGAGCGCCCGGAAACGGTTGCCACCGCCATCCGCATCGGAAACCCCGCCAGCTGGCGGCAGGCGGTGGCTGCCCGGGACGAGTCAGGGGGCTTGATCGGGACCGTTACGGACGAGGAGATCCTCGCCGCTTACCGGTTGGTTGCCCGCCTGGAAGGCGTGTTTTGCGAACCGGCCTCGGCGGCGTCGCTGGCCGGGGTGGCCCAGCTGGCCCGCCAAGGCTTCTTCCGGCCCGGCCAGCGGGTCGTGTGCGTTTTGACGGGCCACGGGCTGAAAGATCCGGACCGCGCCGCGGCCGAGGGTGGCACGTCGCTGGTGCTGCCGGCCCGGGCCGAGGCGCTGGCCGAGGTGTTCGCGTCATGAGAGAGCCCGACCGAAGAGACCGTTCGGCAGGAGCGGGCCAGCCGGCGGCGACGGCCGTGCATCGGGAGGCTCCCGTCCGGGTGAGGGTGCGCGTGCCCGCCACCACGGCCAACTTGGGGCCTGGATTTGACACGTTGGGGATGGCCCTTGCCCTCTACAATTACTTCGAACTCGAGACGGCGCCGCAAGGATGCCACGTGGAGGCGGTCGGCACAAGCGCCGAGCGCATCCCGGTGGGCGAGGACAATTTGGTCGTCCGGGCGGCCCGGGCCGTCTGGGAACGGGCTGGGCTTCCGCCGACCGGCTGGCGGGTCCGGCTTGAAGCCTCCATACCGTTTGGCTCCGGTCTTGGCAGTTCGGCCTCGGCCATCGTGGGCGGGGCGGTGGCGGCCAACGCGCTGGCTGGCGGGCCGTTGTCGGCGGCTGAGCTCCTGCTGGTAGCGGCGGAGCTGGAAGGCCACGCGGACAACGTTACCCCGGCTCTTCTGGGCGGTTTCACGGTCGTGGCGCAAGGCTGCGCCGCCGATCGCGACGGCCATGGCGACATCCGCTGGGTGCGGTTGCCTGTCCGGGGGTTGGAGGCGGTGCTGGCCATACCCGCCATCCAACTGCCCACTCACCAGTCCCGGCGGCTTTTGCCGCAGCAGGTGAGCATGCAAGACGCTGTGTTCAACGTGAGCCGCGCCTGCCTGCTGGTCGGCGCCTTGACCACCGGGGATCTGCACGCCCTGGCAGGAGCGCTGGAGGATCGGCTCCACCAGCCATACCGGGCCAGCGCGGTGCCAGGGTTCGTTCAAGTGGTCCACGCCGCGCGTGCGGCCGGAGCGGTAGGCGCGGTGCTGAGCGGTGCCGGCCCGGCCGTGCTCGCCCTGGCCCCCGAGGGCGGTCCTGTGGCCGAAATCGGCGAGGCCATGGCCAACGCGTTTTACGCTGCCGGCGTCAAAGCCCGCTGGCTGGCTCTCGGTTTCGACGATACGGGGGCCGCGGTGGAGACGCCCGGCGGTGCTTGAGCAGCGGAGGGAATGGGGATTGATGAGGATTGTGGTGCAAAAGTACGGCGGATCGTCGGTGGCCACGCCGGAGCGGATCAAGGCCGTCGCCCGGAGAATCGTGGAGACCCGGCGGGCCGGCAACGCCGTCGTCGCGGTCGTTTCGGCCATGGGCGACACCACCGACGAGCTCATCGCCCTGGCGCGGCAGATCAGCGCGTCGCCGCCGAAGCGGGAGATGGACATGTTGCTGGCCACGGGCGAGCAGATCTCCATCGCCCTGCTGGCCATGGCCATCCATGAGCTCGGGGAGCCGGTAATCTCGCTGACGGGGCCCCAGGGCGGCATCATCACCGACAGCACGCACACAAAGGCCAAGATCCGGGAGGTCGAGCCGGGGCGCGTCTTGACCGAGCTGAACCAGGGCCGCATCGTCATCGTCGCCGGGTTCCAGGGACTAAGCCGGGACAGTGCGGATATCACGACCCTTGGCCGCGGCGGCTCGGACACGACCGCGGTCGCGCTGGCGGCGGCCCTCGGCGCCGATGTATGCGAGATTTACACCGACGTTACGGGTGTGTTCACCGCTGACCCCCGGGTGGTCCATAACTCCCGCAAGTTGGCCGACATCTCCTACGGCGAGATGCTGGAGATGGCGAGCCTGGGCGCGGTCGTGCTGCAGCCTAGAAGCGTCGAATACGCTGCGCAGCATGGGGTGACCATCCACGTCCGGTCGAGCTTCACGACGGATGAGGGGACATACGTAAGGGAGGAGAAACTGGTGGAGCGGGATATGGTCGTCGTCGGCGTCGCCCACGACACCAACGTGGCCAAGGTGGTGCTGGTGGACGTACCCGACCGCCCGGGCGTCGCCCACCGGCTGTTCTCGGCCCTGGCGGCGGAAGCCATCAACGTCGACATGATCGTGCAAAGCACGAAGCAGGAGAACACGACGGACCTGCTGTTTACGGTGACCCGGGATGACCTCCCGCGGACGCTCGAGATCGCCCAAGCGGTCGCGGCCGAGCTCGGGGCTGCCGACGTGCGCCACGCGACAGGCCTGGGCAAGGTGTCGATCGTGGGCGCCGGCATGGTCAGCAATCCCGGCGTGGCCGCGCGCATGTTTGAGGCCCTCGCGCAGCACAGCATCAACATCCAAGTGATTAGCACGTCCGAGATCAAGGTGTCGTGCCTGATCGACCTCGATCAAGTTCCGGACGCCGTCCGGGCTATCCACGACGCCTTCGGTCTGGCCGAAGCGGCTGGCGCCGCGGAAGGCGCACCGTCAGGTCCCGCGGTCGGCTGAGGGCCGGTCGGGCACGGCCGCTTCGGGCCGTATGACACCACCGCGCATGGACCCGGGGCCGGCAGGCGG
>CALFSR010000072.1 GCA_937916565.1 uncultured Bacillota bacterium
GGGCGCATGCCGCCGGCGCCAAGCCCGGCGCCGGTTTCCTGGTCCGTTACTGCGCCCCGGCCAAGCCTTTGACGGCCTCCAGCAAGCCGCTGTAGAGCCCAAAGAAGCGCAGTTCGTCCACGTTGCTGTTCGGGTCGTTCCACGTGGCGCTGACGCAGTACGCGCCGCCGCTGTGGTCGATGACCAGCGTCGTCATGCTGATCACGCCCGGCTCGGAGCCGCCCTTGTAGGCGACATAGGACCAGTCATCCGGGTCGGCCACCCCCGGGTTGATGGACATGAGGGGCAAATCATAAACCATACCCATCAGGCCGCACAATTCCCGGTTGCTGTAGTACCATTCGGCGTCGAGCGCCCGCGGGGCCGTGAAGATGTCCGGGCTCGGGAGCGGCAGGGTGGCGGTCTCCGCCAGTACGGAGCGGCGCCCGGCTTCGTCGGCCGCCCGCCAGCGGTTGAGCGCGTCCTCGTTCACCGGGTTTTTGAGCACAAACAGTTCCCGGGTCATGAGAAACGGCCGGTTGCGCAGGGCGAACGCCTCCACGTTTTCACGGCCGACGATGTGGATGAGCGCGTCGGTGGCGGTGTTGTCGCTCACGGAAATCATGAGGGCGGCCAAGGTGTGCAGGGTGACGGGCGAGCCGGCGGGCCAATCCTGCAGGATGCCGCTGGGCAGGCTCCGCCAAGCCTCGTCCAGGTACACCACGTCGTCCCAGGAGCGCTCGCCCGCGGCGATCTGCTGCCGCAGGGCGGCAAGGACGGCCAGCTTAAAGGTGGAGCCTACGGCCAACGGCGTGTCCGCGTTGAGCGCGCCCAGTTCCGACATGCCTCCGAGCACCAGGACGCTGGCCTGGCCCGGCAGTTCGGCAAACGGAGCGATGGCGTCGGCGAGCCCGGAAACCTTGGGCCGCGGCGGCTCAAAGAAGAGACCCGTGATGCGGCCTGCCTCGTCCAGTACGATCTGCGCCGGGATGACGCCCTGGGAAAAAACGACGTCGTAACGGATGCCGCCGCGAGCCTCAATCCCTTCGTACTCGCCCAGGCCCGTCCGCAGCTGCACGACGATGAGCTCAACCTGCGCCGCCGGCAGCTGCGACAAGAAGAGGGGCGAAAACCAGCCTTCGTCGTAGCTCTCCGCCGTGAACAGCCGATCCAAGGCTTCGGCGGGCGTGGCGGCAGTCTGGGCGAGGGCGGCCGGCGCGGCTGCGAAACCGCCCAGCAGGGCGACGGCGATGGCTGCCACCACGATGGGCGCCAGTCCCGTTGATCTCGTCCGGCCCGTTGAGCGCCGCAGCGGTTGCAGAGTGCAATTCATGGCTTCCAACGCCTCCAGTTGGTGTAGTTGGGTTGCATCATTGCGACTTTCCCCGGCCCGGAACCGGTTTCCTGCCCGGCTGGCCCGCTAGGAGATCGCGTTTTGCTGGTCGAATGGCCGGGAGGAACGGTGGTGACTGAGTGGCGACGCAGCGCAAGGGCGGGCGGCTCGCGGTTTTGCTGCCCGCGGCGGCGGAAGGTGCGGCCAGCGGCGCCGTGCTAGGTTACGGCCCGCTGTACATGCGGCAGGTGCTGGGCGAACCGAGCTTGACGGTGACGACGCTGATGCTGGCCCTCGCCTCGCTCGCTTGGTTTCTGGCAGCCGGCGCGTGGGGGCGGGTGGGCGACCGCCTCAGAAGGCCGCTGGCGCCGGTCGGATGGGCGCTCCTCATGAGCGCCGCCGCTCAAGGCGTCTTGCCTTTTGCTCCCAACTCCGCGGCGTTTATCGCCATCGTCGTCTTTTGGGCGTGCGTCCTGGCCGCCGTCGCGCCTTTGAGCGTGAGCTGGCTGACGCTGCAGGCGCCGGACCGGCCGGCGCAGGAGGCGGCCGGCTTTTACCGGATGCGCTCGGTCGGTTGGACCGTGGGCAGCCTAGGGACCAGCTTGCTGGTGGGCGTGCTGGATGTGGCCGGGATAGCCGCGGCGTTCCGGATGGGGGCGGTCTTGAGCGTGGTCGTGGCCGCGGCGGCGTTGGCCGGGCTGCGCCGCGGGGAAACCGTCCCGGAGCCTTGGGAGCGGCGGGCTGCTGCGGGAACGGCCGCGGCTGGCGTCGCCGCAGCCGGCGATGACGCGGCCGGCGTTATTGCCGGCGACGGCTCGGCCACCGGAGCGACGGCAGGCGATGGCCTGGTCACCGGCGCGACGGCGGTCGACGTTGCGGCCAGCGACGAGGGGAACCTCGGCGAGGCCGCCCCGATGGTACCCGGACATGGCGCTTCCGCTTCCGCGCCCATATGGCGGTTGCAGGCCGTGGCGACGCTGCTGGGAGTCATCCTGCTTACGGTGACGGGCAACGAGGCATTCTTCGCCGTGCTCGGACCGTATTTGACCGAGCACCTGGGCGGATCGCTGGAATACGTTGGGATCAGCATGGGCGTGGCGAGTTTCTTAGGGATCGTCGTCATGGGACCGCTCGGGCGCCTCGCCGACAGCTGGGGGGCCGAGCGGGTGCTCGTGGCGGGCTGCCTGGGCTATGTGGCCGTGTACGGCCTCGTGGCGCTGCTTCAGGACCCGCTGGCGACGCTGATTCTCTTTGGCATGCCGATGTTCCCGTTCATGTCCGCGGGGGCGACGGGCACCATCGCCCGGCGGACGCCGCCGGAGCGCCGGGCGGAGGCTGTGGGTCTATATGAAGGCACGTCGTCGCTGGCCGGTTCCTTTGGCAGCTTGCTGGGCGGCACCGTAGCCGACATGGTGGGCCTCGCCCGGGTGCCGCTCATGTCGGTGATGCTGGCCGCCTGCGGGGCAGCCCTCGCTTGGCTGCGGCTGCGCTCCGGCTACGCTGCCGGCCGGCGCCAACCGGCGGCTGAAAACACGCCATAGACTCGGTGCGGACCGCGAGCCAAGGATTGCCCGTCGACCGGCGGCCGGCTTGTAATGCAGGGGCGCCGGACTTCGTGCGGCATGGCCTTTCACTCCACGGCATTCGGAGAGCGGACCGAGAGCAGCAAGGACTTCTTTTACCATCTGGTGAAGGAGATAAGATTCTCACATAAGGGGTCCGGCCGATGCACGAGGAGCTGTCGTACCTAACATTATGGGACTTGGCCATCACCCTTGGCCTGGGTCTGCTGGTAGGCTTCGAACGGGAGCGTGCCGGGAAGGAAGTCGGCTTGCGCACGTTCTCGTTCTCCGCCCTGCTCGGGTTCCTCTCGTGGCAGATGGGGACGGCCTATGCCATCGCTACCTTGGCCTTCATCGCCATCATTGTCCTTATCTTTAACCTCAGCGCCCTCCGCAAACAGCAAGGCGTAGAAGCCACGACGTCGGTGTCGTTGTTCTTGATGACCTTTGTCGGAATGCTGGTTGCCCAGGGCCATTTGTTCTTAGGAGTGGCCGTCACGATCCTCATGCTCATCCTCTTGAGCTGGAAAGAGGAACTTGTCCTTTTTACCCACCACTTGACGCGCCAAGAGATGCACGCGGCCATCACGCTGCTGTTGTTGAGTTTCGTCATCCTGCCGGTACTGCCCATGGGCCCCGTGGATCCGTGGGGCTTGTTTGATTTGCGGAGCGTCTGGACCATGGTCGTCCTCATCAGCGCCATCAGCTTTGGCAACTACATCCTGCTCAGGCTGTACGGCGCACGGGGCATCGCCTTCACCGGCTTCTTCGGCGGTCTTGTAAACTCCGTGGCGACGAGTGCTGCCCTGGCGACAAAGGCGCGCGAAGGGGACGACACCGTCGAAGATCTGGCGTTTCGCGGCATCATGCTGGCCAGGACGGCGTCTTTCTTGCGCAACGGTTTAACCTTGGCCATCTTCGCACCGGCAGCCCTTCCTGTCGGGGTGCTGCCCGTCGGGCTGATGATGCTGGTGAGCCTGCTGATGGCACTCGGGGGCCGCCGCGCGGCGTCCGTCAAACCGCCAGCGGTGGAGATGGAATCGCCGTTCTCCCTCGGTTCCGCGCTTCACTTTGGCCTGCTTTTCGCGATCATCACCGTCGTGGGCACCCTCGGCCAGAGACTGGGCGGCACCTTAGGGTTTTACGCCGTCAGCTTTGCAGGCGGGCTCGTGTCCAGCGCGTCCACGGCCGCCACCGCTGCCAATTTGGTGGCCGCCAACGTGGTGGAGCCGCTCGTGGGCGGCTCCGCCGTAGTTTTCTCCAGCCTAGCCAGCTCCTTGGTGGCGCTGCCCTTGGTGGCCCGCACCTCAAGAAGGCCGCGTCTCGTACGGCGCGTCGCCTGGTCGTTGGTGTGGGTCGTGGTGGCGATAGCCGTCGGGCTGGCTCTAAACCCGTTCTTCCTCAAGCACTATCTTGCCATCGAGACCTGGCTGCGCAACGGGCACTGAGCCGGGGTGCAGCCTGCGGCATTCGTGCGGTTGGGGCGTTAGAAAAGGCGGGTGGCGCGCACGATATCCCGTTCCACCGCGTCGATAGCCTGGACGGCCGTGTTCCGCACGGTTGTGAGCATGGCGTCAAGGCCGCCCGGGCTGCCGCTGGTGCCGCCGGCAGGGACGGCACCGCCGCTGGCGGCGCCCGCGGCGCTTGCCACCTGGCGCAACAGGTCGACGGCTTGCCGGCATAGGGCGACGAAGTCGCCGGCTTCCAAGGGATAGTCCCGCAGCACGGACTGCCAGTCTTGGCCCGCGGCCCACCGCTGGACGACGGGCGCGATGCGGCCTTCCACCTGCAGGCCGGGCCTTGCCGCCGGGCCCGCGTGGCGCATGATGCGGTCCGCCGCCATGTGGGCTGCGGCGAGCCAGCCCGGCGCGGCCCGGGGGAGGCTCGCGTCTTGGGGCCTCGGCTCCCAGACGGTGGCGGCCGCCCAGCCGGCCAGCGCGTCGGGCGACATGCCCGCCAGCGTGCCGTCAAAGGCCAGCTCCGTCACGAGCAGTTCCTTGATCCAGATGCGCCGGCAAAACTCGCCCTTGGTGGTCAAGGCGCCGTCGTGGATGTAGCCGAGCTTGGTGAGGGCCGCGGCGCGCTCGGCGAACTCTTCGTGGAGGGCAGCCGCCGCCTCGGCCGGATCGTCCGCTTGGAAACACTTGAGCGAGCGGGCGAGCCATCGTCGTACATCTTCCGGCGGCCGGCCGGCGCCGCGAAGGCCGGGGTAAGCGCCCGCCGGTGCGGCCGCCCCGTCCGCCGGTTCGGTTTCCCCCCAGCGGCGCACGAGGTTAAGCACCGTCGTGTACGTGAGCGCCAGGCGGCTGGCCAGCGGTTCGAGCCGCTCGGTTTCCCAGTCCCGCAGGCCGGCCTTGAGGAACTGACCCGCTTCCGCCCGGCAGATGACCGTCCCCTCGCGGTCAAGCCCCCGCCGGCCGGCCCGGCCCGCCATCTGCATGTACTCCTGCTGGGTGAGCAGCCGGTACTGCCGCCCGTCGAACTTCTCCAGGCTGTCGAAGCAGACCGTGCGCACGGGCATATTGACGCCGACGGCAAAGGTTTCCGTGGCGTAGACGATGCGCAAGATGCGCCGCTCCAAAAGGTGCTCGACGATGTGCTTGACGATAGGCAATAGCCCCGCGTGGTGCACGCCGATGCCCCGGGACCAAAGCTCCGCCATGGCGTCGAGGCCCGGGATGGCCCCGGGCGACAAGCCCGCCTGGTGCAAGATGCTGCGCACGGTGACTCGCACGGCTTCGCGCTCGTGGGGTCTTAGAAACCCGCGCCGGCGGGCGAGTTCCGTGGCCATGCGCTCGCCCTCCCGGCGGCTGAGGACGAAGTAGATGGCGGGGAAAAGGCTGTGGCGCTGCATGTAGTTGATGAGATCCATGTGCGCCGCGTTGCGGCGGGTCCCGGACGCATCCTGGCCGGCCCGGCTTCGGCCCCGCGGGTGCGCCTCCTCCACCGACAAGGTGCCGCCCTTGAGGTCGTGTCCGGTCAGGTGCTGCCACAGCTCGGCGTAGTCGACCAGGCGCCCGGTGTTGGCGAAGTAGCGGTGGCGCAAGGGCACGGCCCTTTCCGTGTGGACGACGGTGGCCACCTCTTCGCCGTGAACGGTTTCCAGCCAGGACGCGATTTGGCCGATGTTGGGCACCGTGGCCGAGAGGCCCAGGATGCGGCAGCCGGGTGGCAAAAGCAGCATCGCTTCTTCCCAGACGGTGCCCCGCTGGGGATGGTCGAGGTAGTGGATTTCGTCAAAGACGATCCAGTCGGCGTCGACGGCGCCGTCGCTCAGCAACCGGTTGCGCAGGACTTCCGTGGTCATCACGACGACGGGCGCCTCGGGATTCATCGAGAGGTCCCCGGTCAAGATGCCGATGCGGGCGCCGCCGTAAAGCTCCCGGAACTCCCGGTACTTTTGGTTGACCAGCGCCTTGATGGGCGCGGTGTAAACCACCCGCCGCCCCTGGTGGAGCATGGCGTCCACCAAGTAGTCGGCGATCAGGCTCTTGCCTGTGCCCGTCGGCGCGCTGACGAGGGTGGACATCTCCTGTTGGATGGCGATGGCCGCCTGGATCTGGAACTCATCCAGGGTGTGGCCCCGAAACACGTGGGGGACCCTGGGCTGCCGCCGGGACATGACCGTCTTCCTTTCGAAACCGGCGCCGGGACACGAAGCACCGGGAACCCGGCACCCGCACGCCTGCTCAGGAAGGTTTGGCGCGCTTCTTAGCTAACCTTGGCTCCATTGTACCTGATGGAGGTGAGCGGGCAGGTGGGTTCGTCCTCAAGCTTCCCACCGGCAGATCTTCCCTCCGCGGGCGGGCCTGCTGTCGCAGCGGTGGTGCTGGCCGCAGGGCTGGGAAGCCGTATGGGCGCGGTCAAGCAGGTGATGCCCGTGGACGGGGAGCCGATGGTGCGAAAAGTTGTGCGCACTTGCCTCGCCGCGGGGCTCTCGCCGGTGTGGGTCGTCACCGGCCATGCCGCCGCCGAGGTGGAGGCGGCGCTAGTCGGGCTGCCGGCGACGGTTCGCTGCGTCTACAATCCCGACTACGGGCTTGGTCAGGCGGAGTCCCTGCGGGCCGGCGTGCGGGCTGCGCTGGGGATGCGGGCGGTACAGGCAGTGCACGATCCGGCCGAGGAGGCTCGAGAAGTGGAAGCACTGGCCGTGGTCTTGGGCGACCAGCCCTTTGTCCGGCCCGAAACCTTGCGGCGCCTCGTGGAACTGGCCTTTGCTCCCGGCGCGTTGGCCGCGGCCGTCTCGTACGGGCCGGACCGTCCAGGTCCGCCCTGCGTGATGCGGCGGGAGCTCTGGCCCCGGGTGCTGACCCTCACCGGCGACCGGGGCGCCCGCGCGGTGCTGCTAGCCGCCGGCGAGCAGGTACGCGCCTTGCCCGTCGATTCGCAGGAAGTGCGGGACATCGACGCGCCCGGAGACTTGCCCGGCTAGACGCCGGTTGGACGGCGGCTATGGAGCGGCCTTAACGACGGACCCGCCGCCCAGCGCTGCGGCGATGACGAGTTCGCTGTCCTCCTCCAGCGGGGCGTCCCAGCCGTCTACCTGAACGCCGTCGGCCAGGAGCATAAGGTGCGGATGCAAGGACCCGTCGTCCCGCAACAGCCGCTGCCGCGCCTCGGGGTAGCGCTCTAGGAGGTTGGCCAGCACTTCCCGCACCGTCTTGCCGGGGATGTTCACCGTGTGCCGGCCGCCGGTCACGTCTCGCATCGGGCTTGGCACCCAGACGTTGGGCATGGTGGCACACCCCGCTTAACCGTCGGCGTGGCTTGCGAAAAGGCCCTCGGCCCGGCCCGCCGCCGCCAGCGCCCGCCATACCCGCTCGGGCGACATGGGCAGCTCCCGCACCCGCACGCCGGTGGCCCGGGCGATGGCGTTGGCCACGGCCGCAAGGGGCGGCACGATGGGCGTCTCGCCCACGCCCCGGACGCCGTAGGGGCCGTCGGACGCCGGAACTTCGACGATGACCGTGTCGATCATGGGCAGGTCCAGTGCGGTCGGCAGCCGGTAGTCAAGGAACGTCGGGTTGCGCATGACGCCTTGGTCATAGACGTACTCCTCAAACAGCGCCCAGCCCACTCCCTGGGCGGCGCCGCCCTGCAGCTGCCCTTCGACCGACGCGGGGTGAATCGCCCTGCCCGCATCCTGCACGGCCGTGTAGCGCAGGATGTCCACCTTGCCGGTTTCCAGGTCGACGCCCACGTCGACGATATGAGCGCCGAAGGCCGGCGCCATCTTGAGACCGTTGACGATGCCCTTGGCGAAGATGGGCCCGCCCGTCTTTTGCAGGCTGGCGGCGACTTCCTTGATGCTAATCCGGTACTGCGGCTCCTCCCACAACCAGAACTCGCCGCCTCCGAATGCGACCGCCTCGGGGTCCGCCTCCAGCAGCTTGGCCGCCCGCGCCTTGAGCTGGGCGATGGCGTCCTGGCACGCCCGCCAGCAGGCGGCGCCCGTCGCGTAAGTCGTCCGGCTCCCCCCGGTGACGTCGTTGTATCCTACGGTGTCCGTGTCCGCGACGACCGGTTTCACGTCGTCGGGCTCAAGTCCCAGCTCCTCCGCAACGATCATGGCCAGAGACGCCCGGCTGCCGCTCAAGTCGCTCGATCCGGCCACCAGATTGACGGTGCCGTCGGCATTGAAGGTCAGGTGCACGGTGGACGTCATGCTGCCGCCAAACCAGAAACCGGCCGCCACGCCCCGGCCAACCGCGTAAGTTTTCGCACCGCCGGGGACGGGCGCCTTATAGTGGGGATGGTCCCGGACGGCCTGCAGCACCTCCCGGAAACCGATCCGGTTGAAGGGGGCGCCGTAGACGAGCCGATCGCCCTCGACGGCCGCATTCTTGAGCCGCAGGTCCACGGGGTCCATGTCCAGCGCCTGTGCCAGCTCATCCAGCACGGTTTCCACGGCAAAGGCGGCTTGGGGCGCCCCCGGCGCGCGGTAGGACTGTACCCGGGGCTTGTTGGTCACCACGTCAAAACCGTCCACCCGGAAGTTGGGAATGCGGTAAGGGGAGAGCCCGGTGACCGCGCCGGCCCCCACGGGCGAGCCGGGGAACGCACCCGCGTCGTAAACCATGTACAGCTCGGCGGCGACCAGCTCGCCGTCGCGTTTTGCACCCAGCTTGCACCGGATGTAGGTCCCCGAACCGGGTCCGGTCCCGGTGAACACCTCCGCCCGCGTCATCCACATCTTGACCGGCCGGCCCGCCTGGCGCGAGAGCAGCGCCGCGATGGGCTCGAGGTACACCTGGATCTTGCCGCCGAAACCGCCGCCGACCTCCATGGGGATGACCTTGATGCGGCCCACGGGGATCTGCAGCAGATCGGCCAGCTGTTGCCGGGCGGAGAAGGCGCCTTGGGTCGTCGTCCAGACCGTCAGCCGCCCGTCATGTTCCCACGCGGCGGCGGCGGCTTGGGGTTCGATGTAGCCCTGGTGCACCATGGCCGTGCGGAACTCACGCGCGATGACTACGTCCGCGGCCGCGAAACCTGCCGCGGCGTCCCCCCGCTCGTACTGGACGTGCTTGGCCACGTTGCTCGGCCGCTCCGCCTTGCCGCCGCCGGGGGTGACGGTGTAGAGGTCTTGGTGAAGGAGCGGGGCGTCCGGCGCCATGGCGGCCACGGGGTCTTGAACGACGGGCAGCGGCTCGTACTCGACTTCTATGAGGCGCGCCGCCTCCCGGGCGGCCTGGAGGCTGGTGGCCGCCACCGCCGCTACCGGCTGGCCTCGGAATACCACCTTGTCCCGGGCGAGGATGATCTCGCTGGCGTACCTGAGCTCGATGGCCCCTTCGCCGAGCTCCGCCACGGCCTCGGAGTCGATGGACGGCATGTCCGCCGCGGTCACGACCGCCCGCACGGCCGGGTGCTCCCGGGCGCGGCGGGTGTCGACGGACTTGATGCGCGCGTGGGGATGCGGGCTGCGCACCAGCACGCCGTAGAGCATCCCCGGCAGGCGCACGTCGGCGCCGAACCGGGCCCGGCCGGTTACCTTGTCGTAGGCGTCGTGGCGGATGGGCCGGGTGCCGATGACCCGGTAAGTCTGGCCGCTTGCCCGGTGCTTTCCCGTCGCGCTCATGCCGGGCGCACCTCCCCGTCATCTGCGGCCGTTTCCAAACCTGCCGCCGCTTCTGGTCGTGTCTCGGCCGCCATCCGGGAGGCGGCGTCGAGCACAGCGCGGATAATCTTGTCGTAACCGGTGCAGCGGCACAGGTTGCCGGCCAGCCAGCGCCGGACTTCCTGTTCCGTTGGGTGCGGGTTCACGTCCAGCAGGGCCTTGGACGCCACCAGGAATCCGGGCGTGCAAACGCCGCACTGCAGCGCGCCGTGCTCGAGAAACGCCTGCTGCAGCGGGTGCAGGCCGTCCGTGGCCAAACCTTCCACGGTCACGATATCCCGGCCCGCCGCTTCCACCGCCAGCACTAGGCAGCTGTTGACGGGCCGGCCGTCCAGGAGGACGCAGCAGGCCCCGCAGTTGCCGTTGCCGCAGCCTTCCTTGGTGCCCGTCAGCCCCAGTTGCTCCCGCAGCACCTCAAGGAGCGTCTGCCGGGGCTCGCAGGCGAACGCCTCCGGGACGCCGTTGACGGTTGCTTCCACGAGCACCTTGGCGGATACGGCGTTGATCGACGCCTTGCCGGCGGATGCGGTGGACATGGCGTTCATCACCCTTCCGTTCCGTGTGCCTGCTGCCCGGTCTCCTGTCCCGGCGGTCGCCCCGCGCCGGCCGCGAGGAGCCGCGCCCGCACCGCCGCCAGGGCCCGGCGGGTGAGAACGGCCACCAGGTGCCTGCGATACTCGGCGCTGCCCCGCACGTCGGAGATAGGCCGGGCCGCCTTGACCGCCAGCCGGGCGGCCTGTTCGATATGGTCGTCGGTCAAGGTCTTGCCGGAAAGATACTCTTCCGCCGCCGCCGCCCGCACGGGAGTTGGTGCCACGGCGCCGAGCGCGATGCGCACCCGGGCGCACGCGCCCGTCGCAGGGTCCAACGTCACCGCAGCTCCTACCCCCGCGACGGCGATGTCCATCTCGTTGCGCGGGGTGAAGCGCAGGTAGTGAGAGGAGGTCAAGGCCGGCGGGATCGGCACCTCGATGGCGACCAGCAGTTCACCCGGGCCAAGGCACGTCTGGCCCGGTCCGGTGCAAAAGGCCTCCACGGCAGCCCGTCGCGTCCCGCCGGGACCTGCAATGACGGCCTGGGCGTCGTGCACCATTAAGGGCGGGATGCCGTCCGCGGACGGGGCGGCGTTGCAAAGGTTGCCGCCGAGGCTGGCCCGGTGCTGGATCATGACGGACCCAATTATGCCGCACGCCGCGTGCAGGGCGGGGAAATGGCGCCGGACGCGGGGCGAGCGGGCCACGTCCACGAGCGGCACCGCGGCGCCGATGCTGAGCCCGGATGTGGGATCCCAGCGCAGTTCGGCGAGTTCGGGGATGCGTTTGACGTCGACGACTAGGCCGGCCCGGCGCCGTCCTTCTTGCAACTGCGGGATGAGATCGGTACCGCCGGCCAGCGGCCGGGCCGAACCGTTGGCCGCGGCCAGCAGCCGGACGGCCTCGGCTACCGTGGACGGGGCCGCGTAGGCAAAGGCTTCCATGCGGGACGTCGCCTCCTTGGGCCGGCATGGTTGTGGGTTGATTTTCGGAGCAGCAGAGGGGGTTCCTTCCTTATCCCGGGACGGTCGTGTCAAAGCGCCCTCGCATCGCCCGGAGGGCCCTAGGCGTCGCCCGAGAGGTCCTTCGCCGCGTCGCGCGCGGCGACGGGCAAGAGCTTTCGCCGTGGGCCGGGATCGGTCCGTCGTCTCGAAAAATCAACCCGGTGGATTGACGATGTTAATGGCGACCTTGACAATGAAAAAGCACCTGCTTTATGATAGGGGCGATTCCAGCGGCTGCCGCCGCGGGCAGGCGTTCCCGCCGGCGGCAAGCTACGTGGGGAGGGGCGGGCATGGACGCGGTGGTGACGGCCGAAGACTTGCGCAAGCGGTTTCCCCGCAAGCGGGTGGGCCAGAGGCGCTGGTTTCCCTGGGGGCGGCGGGGCAACGGCAGACCGGGCGACACCGGCCGGAGCGGCAACGGGGGCACCGGCAGCGACGGTGGCAACGGGGGCACCAACGCCAGCGCCGCCACTAAGGCTGCCAACGCTTCCAACGGCGACGACGGGGACTGGATCGTCGCCGTGGACGGCGTCAGCTTCACGGTGCAGCGGGGCGAGATCTTTGGTCTTCTCGGACCTAACGGCGCCGGCAAGTCGACGACCATTCGCATGCTGAGCACGTTGCTTGAACCGTCCTCGGGTACGGCCACCATTTGCGGCTGGGACGTGCGGCGGGATCCCATGCAGGCCCGGGCCCGGCTAGGCGTCGTGCTGGCCGGCGACAGGAGCCTGTACTGGAAGCTGTCGGGCCGGGAGAACCTCGAGTTTTTCGCCACCCTCTATCACGTGCCGCCCGGTGAAGTGACCTGGCGGGTCAACCGGGTGCTGGAGCGCATGGAGCTTGCCGATCGCGCCGACGAACTGGTGGAGCGCTATTCCACCGGCATGAAGCAGCGCCTCTCGCTGGCCAGGGCGCTCCTGGCGGACCCGCCGGTCCTCCTGCTCGACGAACCGACCCTCGGCCTCGACCCGCAGTCCGCCCGCAACCTGCGGGAGCTCATCCTCGAGCTCAAGCGGGAAGGCCGGGCCATCCTGCTGACAACCCACTACATGGAAGAAGCCGACTACCTTTGCGACCGGGTGGCCATCATCGACCACGGCACCATCATCGCCATGGACAGCCCCGCAGCGCTCAAGCGGCGCCTGCCCCACGAGCGGGTGTTTCGCCTGGAGCTCAAGGAAACCAACGGCGCCCTGCGGATTAAGGACCGCGTGCCCGGTTTGACGGTGGTGGACGAGCGCCGCGACGAGGCGACGGGCACGGTGCACGTCGCGCTGACGCTGGCGGACCCGCAGCGGGACTTGGCGGCCCTTTGGACCGGGCTTGCGCAAAGCGGAGCCAGCGTTCTCAATTACTCGGTGCAGGAGCCGACGCTCGAGGACGTTTTCATTTCGATGACCGGGCGGGCCCTGCGGGATTAGACGGCCTAGGCATTCGCGGGCCCGCTCGCTGCACGAGGCGGCTTAGGAATTCGTGGGCGGGGCCCGCCGGGCGATCCGGCAAGACCCGGCGGAGCCGGGGGGCAGGAGGTGGGCGGTATGATCGAAGGCGGCGGCAACACAAGAGCGCAGAAGGTCGGCGGGTTGCGCAACAACTTGCGGGCAGCGTACGCCGAGATGAAGCGGGACTGGGCGGTGCACCTGCGCTATCCCGCCGAGCTTGCGGGTCTTGTCGTTTGGCCTGTGCTGTTTCCGGCCATCTACGTCTTTTCCGCCCGCACGCTGGCGGGCCCGGACGGCGAGTCCGTGGCCGTGTTCGCCAGCCGCGCGGGGACCGCCGACTACGTGGGCTACATCCTCTTCGGCAGCATGCTGTGGATGATCCTCAATATGACCTTGTGGGATCTGGGCGGCCACCTGCGCCGGGAACAGATGCGGGGGACGCTGGAGGTGTCCTGGACGACGCCCACCTCCCGCATGGCGCTGCTTGTGGGCGCTTCCATGGCGCAGATCACCAAGTCCGCGCTGTTTCTCGTCATGGCCGCGCTGATGCTCCAGCTCGTCTACGGGTTTCGCCTGCAGGGCAGCGTCGGGCTTTTGCTCGTGCTGATGGTCCTGTCGATCCTGCCGGTCATCGGGCTCGGCCTCGTGTTTGCCAGCCTTGTGGTGTGGCTTAAGGAAGTCAACTCGATGGTGTTCCTCGTGCGGGGCATCTTCATGGTGTTCTGCGGCATTACCTACCCGGTCGAAGTGCTGCCCGGATGGATGCAGGCCATAAGCGCCTACTTGCCCTTGACGTATGCGATCCGATCGATGCGGGCCGTGGGGCTCGCCGGCGCGGGCTGGGCCGATGTGCGGTCGGATGCGCTGGCTCTTATGGTCTTTGCCGCCGCGTTCCTGGTGGTGGGCTGGCTCTCGTTCCGGGCCGTTGAGCGGATGGCCGCGCGGGCAGGCACGTTGGCGCACTTCTAGCCGGACGCGGGCGGTGCCCAGGGGGTGAAGAAGGTCATGGAGGGGATGGCGATGGAAGGGACGACCACGGCAGCGGACTCCCGGATGGTGATCCCGCCGGCGGGATCCACTACCGACCTCCGCGAGAACATGCGGGTGCTGATGGCGGTCGTCGTGAAGGAGTGGCGGGTGTCTTGGCGCTACCCCATGAACGCCGTGATGAGCCTCGTTACGCCCGTCATGTGGCTGGCGCCGGTGTACTTCATGGGCCTGACCTTCTCGGACAGCGGCGAGGCGGCCGGTTTCCGGGCGTCTACGGGCACGGGAGACTTCGTGGCCTTCATGGTCCTCGGCGGCGTGGTGGCCAGCTACGTCAGGGCCGTGTTCTGGCGGATGGGTTTCTCTCTGAAGGAGGAGATGGAGCAGGGGACGCTGGAGAGCCTCTGGCTCACGCCCAACCCACGCCTTTGGCTGCTGGTGGGGCGCAGCGTCGTCAGCGTCCTGCTCACCGGCATCAACACCGTGGCCGTGATGGCCATCGTCTACTTTCTCTTCGGGTTTGAAATGGCCGGGAACGTGGCAGCCGCCCTGCTGATCCTGGTGCCCCTCATCATCGCCCTGTACGGGTTTGGCATCGCCTACGCGGGCGTGGTGCTCTACGTCAAGGACGCCAACACGCTGACCGACGTGACGAGCTTCCTGGTGGAAGTCGTGGGCGGATTCAACTATCCCGTGACGTCGCTGCCGCGGGCCCTGATGGTGGTGGGGCTGGCGCTGCCCGTCACCTACGGGGTGGATGCCATACGCGCCCTCATGCTGGGCACGAACCCGCTGGTGCCGGTGCCGGTGTCGGTGGCTGTAGTGCTTGCGTCCACCGTGGTGTTCTGGTTCCTGGGGCGTTGGGTTTTCCACCGGGTCGACGACCGGGTGCGGGCCATGGGCACCTTGGGCACCCATTGACCTAGGAGCGGCGCTCCTTTCGGGGACGTTGACCAAGCGCTTGCGAAGGTAGGCAACGGTTTTGCCACGAGCGTCGCCCCCAAGGAAGGAGGCGGAATAGTCGCAAAGAAATATCGGGTCAGATAACGCGGGTGCGCGGGCCCGCCATGCCGAACGGGGGCGACGCCGATGGGGGGCAACGATCGCCAGCTGGTGTTGAGGGAGCTGGAAAGTCTCCGGAAGCAGGCCGCAAAGAAGGACCGTATCGGGTGGCGCGCCCTGTGGCTCGTTGCCGTGGCGGCCTTCGCGCTCTTGTGGCTCCTCTTTTTCCGCAGTTGATCGCGGCAAGGGCCGCGTACCCGGAAGCCTGGCGTGGGCATGGGCCGGGCTGCGGGCAACCCCCCGATGGACGGGTTCGGCAGGACAGGGAACGGACGGCTTCGTAGGCCGCTCAGTCCTTGTACGGGTCGAACTCGTCCAAGGGCGCCATGGCGACGCCGATGGGCCTGAGCACGTGCAGGACGTCAAAGGTGTCGATGTGGGCGTCCAGCACTTCCTGCAGCTTGCGGTAGACCCCCGGCGCCTCGTCGGGTCCGCCGCCGCGGAGCTCGACGCCCAGTTCCTTCATGCGGCGCAGCACGCTTTCCATGGAGATCGCGCCGCCGACCCGGACCCGCTTGCCCTTGACCCGGCGCCAGCGCCCGGCCGCCTGTGTACGGCTCATGATGCGGCCGGCCCCGTGGACGGTGCTGAAGAGAGCCGCCCGGGCCACCGGCGTATCCTTTCCCCGCACGACGACGGAGATGTCGCCCATGCTGCCGCCGATGAAGCTCACTTGCCCCGGATGGCACGGCGTGGCGCCCTTGCGCACGACGATGACCTTTTCGCCGTCGTGCTCTTCCTCCCAGGCGAAGTTGTGGTGGTTGTGCACCGACATCGTCGCCCGGGCGCCCAGGATGCGCAGCACCTGGTCGACGACGACGTCGCGCCCGGCGTAGGCGTAGCGGCCCGCGAGCTGCATCGCCTCGTGGTACGCCTGCCCCAGGGCCGTGTCGAGCCGCAGCAGCGTGGGCGGGTGATCCATCGACTCGCCGCCGGACGGCGCGTCAAACGGCCTGCCGCTCGCCAGGTTAAGGAAGCCCGTGGCCGTCTTGTGCCCAAAGCCGCGGGAGCCGAAGTGCACCGCCACCCACAGGTCGCCCGTGGCCGGCTCCTCCAGGAGGTCCACGTAGTGGTTGCCCGCGCCGACGGTGCCGAGCTGCTGGTAGGCCAAGTCTTTGAGGGCCCGGACGCCCGGGTGGACGTCCCAGCGGGGGTCTTCAAAGACCGGGTGTTCGATGGGCCGCGGGTTTTTGCGCCCGATGCCGAAGCTGATCTCCTTGAAAATGCGGTCCATCAGCCGGGTGAGGTCGGGGCGCACGTCGGCCGCCTTGAGGTTCGTGCGGACCGCCTTGTTGCCGCAGCCGATGTCGAAACCGACGCCGGAAGGAGACGTGAGGCCCCTGTAGGCTACGACGCAGCCGATGGGCATGGAGTAGCCTTTGTGGGCGTCGGCGCACAGCACCGCCCCGGCCGTCTCCGGCGGCGCGGCGCAGCGCTGGATCTGCGCGGTGGTATCGGCGTCGGGCTCGCCGAAGATGACGATGCCGTCCATGATGCGGGGCGGCCGCATGCCGGCCAGGCTGCTTTGGCCCATCGCGTTCACCTCAAGTCCCTCCGCCACCATCTTATCACCCGCCGTGTTTCCCCGGAAACCGGAGCCGGGGAGACGGGGGCTTGCGAAGCGGGAGCAGCGGGTTGGCGCCGGGGGCTTGCGACGGCCAAGCAGCGGGCTGGCGCCGTTGCCCCCGGACAAGCGGGGGGCTAGAATGGAAGCTGTTAACACGCCGCGGAAGGCACCGCCGCAGGACCGCCCGGCCCTTGGCCGGCGCGGGCACGGCGACCTCGCGGCCGGAGGCGGTCATGAGTGCCTTTTCACATCGTGCTGGTGGAGCCCGAGATCGCGGCCAACACCGGCAACATCGCCCGCACGTGCGCGTGTACGGGGATGACGCTCCATCTTGTGCACCCGCTCGGATTCGCGACCGACGACCGGACGCTCCGCCGGGCTGGGCTCGACTACTGGCACGTCATGCCCATCCACTACCACAACTCGTTTGACGAGCTCATGGCAGGCCACCCGGGCGTGCGGCCGATCTTCGTGGCTACGCAAGGGAAGCGGCTTTACACCGACGTGCGGTATCGCCCCGGCGACTGGCTCGTCTTTGGGAAAGAAAGCGTCGGGCTGTCCGACGATATCCTCGAGAACTACCCCGGCACCATCGTCCGCATCCCGATGCAGCCGGGCCTGCGCTCCCTCAACCTGGCCACGGCCGTCGGCATCGTCGCCTATGAGGCGCTGCGGCAGATCGGGTTTCCCAACCTCGTGTAGGATGGACGGGCCGCAGGGTGCTGATGCGGCCGCACGGGCCGCAGCCCGGGTGCGTTTCCAGAGTTTCTGGGCAGGAACCTTGCTTGCCCGGAGGAATTGGGAAACCAGGGTGAAGGCGCCATGTTGCAGTGGCTAAAGGACGGGCTTCCCGCCCTGTTTACGATGGATGGCCTGCTCCGGATCGGACAAGCCATCGTCGGCATTCTCGCCATCGTCTTGCTCGCCCGGATCGCCTTGGGCGTCGCCAACCGGCTGGTCGACCACATTTTTCTGGCCACCAACGGGCGGACCCGGTTCAACCGGATGGACGAAAAGCGGGCCCGCACCATCGCGTCCCTTATCAAGAGCGTCACGTACTACACGGTGTATTTTGTCGCGGGCGTCATGATCCTGGACGGGCTCGGGCTCAACACGTCGTCCCTTTTGGCTGCGGCCGGCGTGGCGGGCCTGGCCATCGGTTTCGGCGCGCAAAACCTGGTCAAAGACGTCGTATCGGGCTTCTTCATTTTGTTTGAAGACCAGTTCCATGTGGGAGACTACGTGACCACCGCCGGCGTGTCCGGAATCGTCGAATTCATCGGCTTGCGGACCACGTGGGTGCGGGCCTTTGACGGGTCGCTGCACATCATCCCCAACGGGGAGATGCGCATGGTGACCAACCATATGGGCCCCAAGATGCGGGTCATGTTCCAGGTCGCGATTCCCTTCGAAGAGGACGTCGACCGGGCCATCCAAGCGCTGCAGGAAGCGTTTGACGCGATTAAGCAGTCCGGGGAGCTGCCGGACCTAATCGAGGGGCCGACCGTACTGGGCGTTCAGGAGCTGAGCGAGCGGGGCGTGGAGCTCCTGATCTGGGCCCAGGTCAAGACGATGACCCAGTGGGCCATGACCCGGGAGTTGCGCAAGCGGGTGAAGCAGGTGCTGGACGCGCACGGCATAACGGTGGCGTTCCCCCGCCGGCTCATGGTGCTGGACCAGGCGGGTGCAACGGGGGCTTTCGGCGGGGCGGCGCCGGTGCCGCAGGACGCGGCGGCTGCCCCGGGCGCCCAAGGAGCGTCCGGTGGGCGAGGCGGGGCCGGGCAGCCGGAAACCGCCTCTACGCCGGTGATGGACACGCCGCCGGGGGCGTTGTCGGCGACGGAAACCGGCGATCAGCCGGACCCGGGACCCGGGCCGGACGTGGTGCCCCAGCCCGGCGTGCCCAAGCACGCTGTTTCGCCGCGGGAAAGCGGCGGCGGACAAGGCGGGATGACCCGGAAAGGAAGCACGTCCGGGTCCTGAAGGGCGGAGGAGGTTGCAGCGATGAGCAAGCGGCTGTACCGGTCGCGCACGGACCGTGTCTTGGGCGGTGTATGTGGAGGCCTGGGGCGGTACTTGGACGTCGACCCTACGCTGGTGCGCCTGGCGTGGCTGGTGATGGTGCTGCTCGCGGGCAGCGGGGTGGTCCTGTACGTAGCGGCGTGGATCCTCATCCCGCGGGAGCCCCGAGAGGGTTATCTAGATGATGAGTATCCCGCGAGGCGGGGCAACGACGGTTCCCGCAGTCCCGGGCTCGAGATCGGCCGGGTGCTCGGCTGGCTGCTGGTCGTGTTCGGCGCGATCGTATTCTTGCGCCTGATCGGCGGCGTGCTGGCGTGGATGTTCGAGCCGGGGGTCTTCCTCGCACTTTTGCTGGTCGTCGCCGGGCTGTTCCTGCTCGGCAAAAAGGGGAGCGGCTCCCGGGTGCGGTAAACCCGCCGGCTTCCGGGGCC
>CALFSR010000073.1 GCA_937916565.1 uncultured Bacillota bacterium
TTATGTCCGAGGAACTCGGAATCGAGGTCGACGACAGCGCCTGGCCCGCCGTGCACCTGCGGGCCGGGGACCGTTCGGCGCGTATCGAGGCGGGGCAGCGCGTTGCGGTCGTGGACGGGCGCGTCACGCAGCTGCAGGCCGCACCAGCGGTCCACGACGGCATGTTGTACGTTCCGTTGCACCTGGTGGCCGACTTGGCCGGCCTGAGGGTCGACTGGAACTTGCTGGCCGGCGTCTTGACGCTGGAGAGGCGAAGCGCCGCGCCCGCCGGAGGAGAGGCGGGCGGGCTGCACTCGGCCGACGCCGGCCTGCCGCGGGCAGCCGATGGGCAGGACGGGCGGGCCGCCGGGTCCGCGACCGCAAGCTTTCGGCCGGCGTCACCGCCTGCACCCGCCCCGGCTCCCTCGCCGGTGCCGTCGCCATCGCCGGCCCCGGTTACTCCAGGAACCGCGCCATTGCCGGAGCCGTCTCCACAGCCTTCCCCTGCGCCTTCACGGCCCCAACCGTTGCCCGTCGGCCCGGAGGCAGCGCCGCAGGAGGCGACGGACTTGCGTCCGGCGCCTCAGGAAACCGCTTCCGTCGTGCCGGACGAGCTGCCGCCCGGGGAAGGTGACGGCGAACGCGCCCTTGACCGGGTCGAGGAGGCCCGCGGCACGCTGTTTGATGTGCGCCTGCGTACGGCCGAAGGCCGCTACGAACTGGTGGTTTTGACCGATGGGCCGGTGGAGCCGCGCACAATGTACTTGCCGGATCCTGACCGTCTCGTCATCGACCTCCCCGGGGCTTCCTTATCCACCGGCTGGCGCGCGATGCCCGTCGGCAACGCCCTCATGCAGCAGTTGCGGTTAAGCAGCGAGGAAGGCGGTGTGCGGCTTGTCGTCGACCTGACCGGTCCCACAGGCTACACGCTGCTGCCTGCGGACGGCCATCCGGGTTTCATCGTCCGTCTCAACCACCAGCTCCATTCGGTGTCGGCCGCATCCATGCCGGGCGGAACGGTGGCGCTCGAGGCGCGGGTGAGCGGCGGCCCCGTCCCGTACCAGGCGTTCGCGTTGCGAGAGCCGTGGCGGTTGGTGGTGGACTTGCTGGACGTCACTATACCCGCGGCCATGGATCTCCCGGTTGACGCGCCTCTGATCCGCTCCGCACGGGTGAGCCAGTTCCGCCAGGACGTCGTCCGGGTCGTCCTTGAGCTGCGCGAACCGATCACGTGGCCGCCCGGCGGCATCTCGGGCCATGCCTACCCGGCACCGGACGGGCGGCTGACCATCCTGCTGGATCCCGAGGTCGGCCTCGCCTTAGACGGGGCGCCGCGGGTGCAGACCGCCAATGATCTTGAGTTCGTGGCATTTGCACGAGACGGCGACGTCGAGTTCATCTTCGTGCAAAGCCGCGCACCGCTGGACACCGAAGTGCGCCGCCTGCGGGACCCGGAGCGGATCGTGCTCGACTTGCCCGGGGTGACGCTGGAGCGGTCGCTGGGTCCGCTGGCGCCGGACGGCAGCGCTGTCGTCGCAGCGGTGCGGGCCGGACAAGCCGCGCCGGGCACGGGCCGAGTCGTTGTCGAGACCCGCCAGGTGGCCGCGCACGAGGTCGTCCTCTCGGAGGACAGGACCCGGGCCGTGTTGAGCGTACGCCCGTCTCAGCTAGCCGGCCGGACGGTGGTGGTGGACCCGGGCCATGGCGGCCGCGACCCCGGTGCCATTGGCCTGAGCGGCACCCAGGAGAAGGATGTCAACCTCGCTATCGCGCTCGAGGTCGCCCGATACCTGGAGCAGGCGGGGGCGCGGGCCGTGCTCACGCGGGACCGGGACATCTACGTCGACCTGGCCACCCGCACGCGGCTGGCCAACGCGCTCCGGGCGGATGCCTTTGTCAGCATCCATGCCGACGCGATCGGTGCCGGCCGCACCGCATCGGGCACGGGGACGTTTTACCACCCGCTGCCCGGGGAGGCGGCCGACAGTTCGGTGGCGGCTCGTTTCGGTGAAGCGGTGCAGAGGGAAATTTTGAACGCGATCGGTCTGCCCGACCGCGGCGTGCGCCAGAGGGCGTTTTACGTGCTGCTCCACACGGAAATGCCCGCGGTGCTGGTGGAGGTTGCGTTTATCGACAACCCCACCGAGGAGCGGCTGCTCACGGACCCCGGGTTTCAGCGGCGGGCCGCGGCTGGGATCGCCCAGGGCGTATTACGTTTCTTCGCGGACAGTGACGCTCCCGCTCCGCGGCGGCTGGTGGAGTTGGGCGGCACGGTGCGGCAGGTCGCGGCGGCGTTTCTGGAGAACGGTGACTTGCCGCAGCACGCCGTGATGGTCACCCCCGCGGCGTCGTTCGGCGAAGTCTCCGGGGTCGTGGCGCAAACGCAGGAGTTGTAGCGTTCACCAGGGCAAGGCGAGCAGGAGGCGGGCAGGTTGAGGGGGCTTTGGCGGCGGGCCATTGTGGTGCTGCTCTTGGTGGGGTTGGCTGCCGCCGGATGGTGGAGCGTGCGGCAACAGTCGTCGTTTGATGTCGTTCTCGCACCCCATGCGACCGTCCGGCTCTACTTCAGCGACGGCGACGCCCAGTACCTCGTAGCGGAAGAACGCCGGGTACCCGCAGGCGAAGTAACCCCGCTGCGTCTGCTGGAGGAGCTCGCCCGCGGGCCGGAGACACCGGGCCTCCTCCCGACGATCCCGCAGGGAGCCCGCGTGCTGGACGTAACCGTCGCGGACGGCATCGCCCGGGTCGACTACAGCCTTGAGCTGCGGACCCACCACTCCGGCGGCAGCACCGGCGAGATCCTTACTGTCTATTCCATCGTGGCTACGCTCGCTCAACTGCCGGATATCAAGGCCGTACAGCTAGTGCTCGAGGGCAGTGACGTCGACACCCTTGTCGGCCACTTGGACTTGTCCCGCCCGCTGCTGCCCGACGCCCGGTTCGTCAGTTCCCCGTGAAAGGGCCAAACGGCCCGCGCCCGGGGCGCCCCGCTCGGTTACAATGAGAAGGACGGATGCGGGCATATACATAAGCGAAGCCCGCAGGGGAGTGGACCCGGTGGACTGGCGCGCGCAACGGATCGCGGTGGTCGGCCTCGGTGTGAGCAACCGGGCCGTCATCCGCTGGCTGTCCCGGCGCGGGGCAAAGCTTGTCGGTTTTGACCAAAAGACGGCACAGCAGCTGGGGGACGCCCGCCGCGAGCTCGAAGCGCTCGGCGTGGAGCTCGTCCTCGGGCCCGAATATTTGAACGACCTGGCCGCGGAAAGCTGGGACGGTGTCGTTCTCACCCCCGGCATGCGCAAGGATCAGCCCGCCATTGAGGAGCTGCGGCGGCGCGGCGTGCCGCTGTACAGCGAAATCGGCCTCGTCTTTTCGACGTGCCGTGGGCGCATCGTCGGCATTACCGGCTCGAGCGGCAAGACGACGACCACTACCCTCATCGGGGAAATGCTCAAGGCCGGCCCGCGGCCGGTCTAC
>CALFSR010000074.1 GCA_937916565.1 uncultured Bacillota bacterium
CAGTCCCTGTCGCTCCCCGCGTAAGGTAGCACCGTGGAAGGCTTGCCCGGGCGGTCGCGCCAAGCGGGCGGCGCCTGCCGCCCGCTTGGCCTTCATCATCCCGCGCCTGGTCCCGGACGCGGCCTTTAGCGTCACTAGTCCCTGCCGACAACAGACGGCGCCGGTCAGCCCTGGCCAAACTCCTGCGCGTCCATCACCGCCACCGCCGCGATGTTGACGATGGCATCGACGTCGTCGCCCCGCTGCAGCACGTGCACCGGACCGTTGAGGCCCATGAGAATGGGGCCCATGGCCTCGGCGCCGCCGAGGCGCGCCAGCAGCTTGTAGGCGATGTTGGCCGCCTCGAGATCGGGGAACACCAGCACGTTGGCGCCGCCCTTGAGGTCCGAAAACGGATAGTCGCGCTCGAGGATATCCGGCACGACGGCGGTGTCCGCCTGCATCTCGCCGTCCACCATGAGATCCGGCCGCTGCGCCTTGACAAGCTCCGTCGCCCGGCGCACCTTTTCGGCCAGCGGGTGGCGGGTGGAGCCGAAGTTCGAGAACGACAACATGGCGATACGGGGCTCGATGCCAAGCTGCCGCACCCGGTCGGCGGCCATGATGGCGATTTCGGCCAGCTCTTCGGCGGTCGGCTCGATGTTGACGGTAGCGTCGGTGAAAAAGTACACCTGGTCTTGGATCGTCATGATGTACATGCCGGCCACCCGGGAAACGCCCGGCCTTGTGCGGAACACCTCGAGGGCGGGCCGGATGACGTCGGGATAGTGGTACGTCAGACCGGCCACAAATGCGTCCGCGTCGCCGAGCTTCACCATGAGGCACCCGAAGTAGATGGGATCGAGCAGCTTCTGCCGGGCCTCCATCAGGGTGATGCCCCGGCGCTGGCGCAGCTCGTAATAGTGCCGCACGTACTCGTCGAGGCGCGGGTATTCGGCGGGGTCGACAACCTCAAAGGGCATCGAAACGCCGAGCTCCTCGGCCTTGCGGCGCACCACTTCGGGACGCCCGACCAGGATGGGATGGCCGATCCCCTCTTTCTGGACGATGGCGGCGGCCCGGATAATGCGGCCCTTCTCCCCTTCGGCAAAGACGACCCGCCGGGGGCTCGTCGCCGCCTTGTGCAGGATAATACGCCGCAGCTCCCGCGCTTTGCCAAACCGCGCCTCGAGCCGTTCCAGGTACTCGTCCAAGTCGATGTGCACCCGGGCGACGCCGGTTTCCATGGCTGCCCGGGCCACCGCGGGCGCTACCCACAACAGCACCCGCGGGTCAACCGGCTTCGGAATGATATAGTCGGGGCCAAAACGGAGCTGGTCGAGCCCGTACGCCCTCAGGACGACGTCGGGCACCGGCTGCCGCGCCAGCTCGGCCAGGGCCTTGGCCGCGGCGATCTTCATCTCCTCGTTGATGGTGCGGGCCCGCACGTCGAGCGCGCCCCGGAAGATGAACGGAAAGCCAAGGACATTGTTGACCTGGTTGGGGAAGTCGGAACGGCCTGTGGCGACGATGGCGTCCGGCCGGGCCGCCTTGGCCTCGTCGTAAGGGATCTCGGGATCCGGGTTGGCCAGGGCGAAGATAATCGGGTTGTCCGCCATCGCCTTGAGCATCTCCGGGGTGACGGCGCCCGCCACCGAGAGCCCGACAAATACGTCGGCGCCCTCCATGGCATCGGCCAACGTCTCAAGGGGCGTATCCTGCGCAAAGGCAGCCTTGTACGGGTTCATGCCCTTTTCGCGCCCCGTGCGGACGATACCTTGGCTGTCGCACAGCCACAAGTTCTCCTGCTTCACGCCCAGGGCCACGAAGAACTTGGCGCACGCAATGCCCGACGCGCCTGCACCGTTGATGACGACCTTGACGGAGCCGATGTCTTTACCCACGAGATCCAGCGCGTTGAGCAACCCCGCCCCGGCGATGATGGCGGTACCGTGCTGGTCGTCGTGGAATACCGGGATCTCCATGAGCTCCCGCAGGCGTTCCTCGATGACGAAGCACTCGGGCGCCTTGATGTCCTCCAGGTTGACGCCGCCGAAGGTGGGCTCCAGCGACTTAACGATTCGGATGAACTCCTCGGGATCCGTGCAGTCGATCTCCAGGTCGAACACGTCGATGTCGGCGAAGCGCTTAAAGAGTACGCCTTTGCCTTCCATGACCGGCTTGGCCGCGAGCGCCCCCACGTTGCCCAAACCGAGTACGGCGGTACCGTTGGAGATCACGGCGACCAGGTTTCCTTTGGCCGTGTACTGAAACGCGTCGTGGGGATCGGCGTGGATGGCCCGCACCGGCTCCGCCACGCCGGGCGAGTAGGCGAGGGACAAGTCCCGCTGGGTGCTGGTCGGCTTCGTGATCTTGATCTCAATCTTTCCCGGTCGGCCCCGGCGATGGTACTCCAGGGCTTCCTCCCGCCACATCGGCATATCAAGACTCCCCTACCGATAGGATATTTTTGGTAGTTCGCCGGCGGCCCACCGATTCCCTCTACCGCCGGACGGCGCCGGAGCCCCCGCTTCCCCGGCGCCGCACACCCAGCCCGGCAAGCCGGCACTCTCCCCTTGTTAGCCTTTCACCGCTCCGGCCAAGATGCCCCGTACAAAGTAGCGTTGCAGGGCAAAGAACACGGAGAGCGGCACGATCATGGTCACAAACGCCGCAGCCGTCAGCACGTGCCATTCTTGCCCGTAGGACCCGACCAGGGTGCTCAGGCGGACCGTGAGCGGCGCCACCTCCTGCGTGCCCCCGACATAGATGAGGGCCACCAGTAGATCGTTCCAGACCCACAGGAACTGGAAGATGACGAGCGACGCGATGGCCGGCGTCGACATCGGCAAGGCCAGGCGCCAAAACGCCGTCCACGGCGAAGCCCCGTCGATGTACGCCGACTCAAACAAGTCCCGCGGCAGCGCCGCAAAGAAGTTGCGCAACAGGTAAATGGCAAACGGCAGCCCGTAGCCCGTGTGGGCAAACCACAAGCCCGCGAAGGTGCCGGCCGCGCCCCACTGGCTGTAAAGGCGCAGGATCGGGATGAAGGTCGTCTGCAGCGGCACGACCAGAAGGCCGACGACAATCAGGAGAAGCAGCTCGCGCCCCGGAAACCGGAGCCACGCAAAAGCGAAAGCCGCCAGCGCCGCTACGAGGACGGGCAGCACCGTGCTGGGCACGCTGATGAGCAGGCTGTTGAGAAACGCCCGCGCCATACCGTCCTGGAAAAGCACGTGCCGGTAATTGTCCAGCGTGTATTGGGTGAAGTCGAACGGCGTGGTGAACACCGTCCACCACCCGCTGCCGGACACCGCCTGGGCCGGGCGGAACGAGCTGACCAAAAGTCCGAGCGCCGGCAGAAGCCACACCAGGCACAGGAGCACAATGACAAAATGAAGAGAAGCCCGGGACGCAACCGCCCCCGGAGTCCATCGGCGGCTCATCGGCCTTCCTCCTCCCGGAAGCGGCGGATGTTGATCACCATGACGACGGCTGCAACGGCGAGCAAAACGACGGCAACCGCGCTCGCCCGCCCGAAGTGACGGAACTGGAACATTTCCTTGTACATGCGGTTTGCCAGCACTTCCGTACCGAACTGGCCGTTGGTCATCACGTACACGATGTCAAAAATCTTCATGACGTTGATGATCATCGTCGTCGTAATGACGGCCAGCGTCGGGTAAAGCGACGGCAGGCTGATGTGCCTGAACACCTGCAGCTCGTTGGCGCCGTCGACGCGGGCAGCCTCCATCATGTCCTTGGGAATGCCCTTGTAGGCAGCTGAAATGATGACCAGGCAAAAGCCCGTCCAAATCCACACCCCCGCGGCGATGAGCGCGAGGTTGTTGACCCACGGCTGCTCGATCAACCACGCCCTCGGCGTCCCGCCTAACCAGACGACGATCTGGTTGAGGAGGCCGATCTGCTCTGCCCCTTCCGGCCGGTAGGCATACATGAACCGCCAGATGACGCCGGCCCCGGCGAAGGAGATCGCCATGGGCAAGAAGATGATGGACTTCGCCACCGCCTCGTAGCGGACGCGATCGAGCAGTACCGCGAGCAAAAGTCCCAAGAGCACCGTGCCCGCCGTGAACACGACAAGCCACAGCAAGTTGTTGCGGAAGGCAGCCTGCACCGCGGCGTTCGTGAACAGGTAACGGAAGTTGTCGAGACCGACGAAGCTTTGCGAGTTGCGGTCAAAGAAGCTGAGATACACCGTATACAGGGTGGGCAGCACGAGATAAAAGCTGACCAGCAGGACCGCCGGCCCCACAAACAGGGCGGACCAAGCTTTCTCCCCCCGCATGCCGGCCCTCCTTCCTAGCATGCGGGGCCGGGAACCCGCGCGCTTGAGCAGGCCCCGGCCCCGGTCGACGCTTGTGCCCCTGGATCAAGTCGGCGGGACGGGACGTGCCCGGCCCGCCGGTCGTTTACTGGCCGTAAGCGTCCTGCGCGACGGACTCGATGTACTCAAGGACCGAATCGAGATCCTCGCCGCCCACGTACATGAGAATGCCTTCCCAGAAGGCGCCGGAGCCGACCGCCGCCGGCATCAGGTCAGAGCCGTCGAACCGGAACACTTCGGCGTTAACCAGAATCTCCGCGGCAGCCCGGGTCAGCACGTCCGGATAGGCGCTCGGGTTGACGCGCCGGTTGGCCGACAGCTTGCCGAGCTCGGACACCCAGATCTGCTGCGCGCCCGGCGAAGCCAGGTAGCGCATGAGCGCCCGGGCCTCGGGAGTGTCCCGCATCATCCCCACGATGTCACCGGCGCCCATGGCGGGCGTGCCGAACCGCTCGTCGATGGGCGGCAACGCAAAGAACGCGAAATCCTCACCCGGCACCAGGTTGGGGTAATGCTGCAGGATGAAGCTCTGGATAAAGGTTGCCTGGCGGTGCAGGAACGCATTGGGCGGGCTCGTAAAAAGCTCCCGCGGGGCGTCGCCGAAGTTGGTGGCGAGCTCGTACGTGGTGCCGCCGTAGACGTAATTGTTGTTGCGGGCGATGGCACCGAAGACCTCAAAGGCCCGCTTCACCGCAGGGTGCGTCCACGGGATCTCGTGGTTGACCCACTGATCGTAGATCTCAGGACCGGCCGTGCGCAGGAGGATATCCTCGATCCAGTCCGTGCCGGGCCAGCCGCTGGCTGCACCGCTTTCAAGACCAATCGCCCATGCCTTGCCGCCGTCCGCGGCGATGCGCTCGGTCAAAGCCATCAGCTCATCCCACGTCGTGGGGATCTGGTAGCCGCGAGCCGCAAACTCCTTGGGGTTGTACCACACGAGGCTCTTCAGGTCAGCCGACAGGAAGATGGCGTACAGCTTCCCGTTCACGCTGCCCAGGTCAAGCCACGTCTGGGCATAGTCCTGACGCATCTGCGCCATGTCGAGGACGTCATCGAGGGCCACCAGGTGCCCGTCGCGGGCGAGCTCCGCCGCAAACCCCGGGTTGGGCAGGAGCGCGATCTCCGGCGGGTTCCCCGCCTGAACCCGGGTGGTGAGCACCGCGACGAGGTCCCGCGTGCCCGTGAAGTCGACCCGGATGCCGGTGGCAACCTCGAACGGCTCAAGCACCTTGCGGAACGCTTCGAGCTCCTGGCCACCCCAGGTGCCCAGAACGGTCACCGTGCGCTGCTGGGCGAAGGCGGCCACCGAGGCCACAAGCACCGCCGCGAGCGCTACTACGACGACAATGCGTGCCTTACTTCGCACAAAACTCCCTCCTCATTTGGAGCATTGTTCCAAGTCTTCGACTTCGGCGCCGGCTGGGAGGCTCCTGCCAGAAATGTTAACCTGCCTAAACCTGGTTCTACCGGATAAGGCATGTTGGACAGGCGGTACCCTCGGGGGCTAAGCCAGGCGGCGGGCGGCGAGCAGCCGGCGAGCGCGCTCGAACTCCACGGGCGACGGCACGGACGTCTCGAGTTCGTAGAGGTCCCCAAACCCCCGCCGCAGGGCAGTCTCCGCCTCCTCCATGCTGACAGGGCGACCGAGCAGCGTCGACAAAGGCGCTACGTTGTCCGGCACGAGATTTGCGGGGCCGCCTGCGGCGGAGTAGAACGCGTTCAACAGACGGGTGACGGGGACCGGGTCCTGGGATACGAGCAGCATGCCGGAAACGAGGGTATACCCGCCCCGCATGGCCTGGGCGATGCCGGCCACCTTGTACCGGCCCACCATAAGATCGTAGGGCCCGGGACAGAAGGAGCCCGGCGCCTCGCCGAAGCGGGCGTCCAGGCCCAAGTAGCCAAGGGCGCGGCGTACACCCTCGGTGAGTTCCTCGAAATTTCGCTTGATGGAGGTGAAATCAGTGCACGGCCGGGCCACACCGAAGCTGAGGCATCCCTCGTCCAAGATGACGGCGCTGCCGCCGCTCGGCCGCACGAAGACCGGCAGGCCCGCCTGTCCCAACACCCGGATCCCGTCGGCAAGGCGTGGCAGGCGCTCATCGCGCGGTCCTAAGAGAGCGTAGGGGCGTTGCCGCCGGATGACGACCGTCGGCGGCGCCGCCCCCTCCCCTACCGATATCGCGGCCGTCTCAGCCAAGACGGGGCTAATCTCCCAGAGTTCCGCGCCGGCGAAGGCGCCGACCTCAAGGAGTCGCCACGGGCAGCGCGTCATCGCACCGGCAAGAGCCCCTGCAGCCCGGGCAACAGGAGGTTGGGGAACAGCCCCAGCAGCAGGATGCCCGCCACGGCCAGGAGGAGCACAGCACCGACGGCCACCCGTTCCCACGCCAGCGGCGACGGGGCCGTTCCGGCCACAATGCCCACTGCGCCCGCCGGGTGGCTGCCGGACAGGTGGGCTCCCGGTACAGGACCCATCTCGGCAACGGCCGCAGCCTCAGCCTCCGGGCTGCGAAAGACCGAGCCCGCGACCCGCAGGTACACGTAGGCCGAGATGCCGGTGCTGGCCACCATGGCAGCCAGAAGCCACCACGCCCGGGCCTCGATGCCGCCCGTGATAAGAAACAGCTTGCCGGTAAACCCAGCGGTCGGCGGCATCCCGGCCATGGCCAGGAAGAAAAGGGCCGTGGCCAGAGCGAGCCCAGGCCGCCGTTGGTACAACCCCCGCCACCCGCTCAGCTCCGCCGCGTCAGCGGCCGCCCCGGCGTCGCCGCCGGCCTCCACCGAACGGGCGACCAAAACGGCAAACGCGCCGCCCGCCATGCAGAGGTAGGCGAAGAGGTAAAACAGCGACTGCCCAAAGGCCTCAGGAGTCAACGACATAAGCGGCAGGAACAGGTATCCCGCGTGGGCAACGCCCGAGTAAGCCAGGAGCCGCTTGAGGTTGGTCTGGAACAACGCGCCGAGGCTGCCCACCAGCATGCTCACGCCTGCCAGGACCCCGATCGGCGTCAAGTACGCCGCCGCCAGCACCGGGTCGGACGGAACGGCCGCCCACACGAACCGGGCCAGCGCGACAAAGGCCGCCGCCTTGGTTCCGATGGCCATAAAGGCCGTTACAGGCGCCGGCGCGCCTTGGTACGCGTCGGGCGCCCACGTGTGAAACGGCGCCAGGGCCAGCTTAAAGCCGAAGCCGATGACGACCAGGGCGAAACCGGCGTGGTACAACGGCCCGATGGTCCCCTGCCGTGCGAACGCGGCGATACCGGCGAGCTTGGTCGCCCCCGTCACGCCGTACAAAAGCGCAAAGCCGTACAGGAGCAGTCCCGCGGCGACCGAACCGAGCAGGAAGTACTTAAACGCGCCCTCCCGCGCCTTGGCGTCGCCCCGCCTGAACGCCACCAGCACGTACAAGCTGAGCGACAGGACTTCCAGGGCGACAAACATCACCATCAGGTCGCTCGTTCCGGCCAGCACCATCATACCGAGGGCTGCCAGCAGCATAAGGGACACATACCCGGACATGTCCCGGGCCTGCTCCGTCGTGCTGAGCAGCACGGCAAAGAAAGCCGCCGCGAGGATGAGCGCGGACGCCGCGAAGCTCAAGCCGTCCAGCGCGAGCGCCCCGCCAAAGGGCGCAAGCGCCCTGGCCGCGAACTCGGGCAGCGGTACAACCTGGCTCCACAGATCCAGCAAGTACCAGCCGACAACGAGCAGGCCACCAGCCGCGGTGACCAAGATCGTGCCCCGCGCCATGCGCGCGGGCACCATGAGGTCCAC
Source organism: uncultured Bacillota bacterium (assembly GCA_937916565.1). Taxonomy (GTDB): domain Bacteria; phylum Bacillota; class Limnochordia; order Limnochordales; family ZCTH02-B6; genus ZCTH02-B6. Next base: position 8,108 of record CALFSR010000074.1, read on the forward strand.
GACGATCACGAGCAGCGCGACGGCTGCCAGCGCCACCAGCGGTGCAATCTGCATCAGATCGGAGATGTCGGGCAAGGCTCTTCCCCCATTCCGGTCCCGGCGAAGCCCGGCCTACGCCAGCTGGACCCGGGTCACAGCATGACAAAGTACAGCACGATCAGGGCCGTCCCGCCCATTAGGATCAAAGCGTACCGGCGCACATATCCCGCCTGGAGACGGCGCACGCCGACGGCCAGCGTCCCCGCCAGCCTGGCCACGCCGTTGACGGCCCCGTCCACCACGTGCGGGTCGATGACGCCGCCGACGTAGGCCGCCGAGGCCAAGAGCGGCCGGACGATTACCGCCCGGTACAAGTCGTCCAGATACAACCCATTCGTCAGCACGCTCTGCCAGCGCGGTTGCGGTCCTGCCCCCTGCCGGGCCGGCCCGTACAGCCGGACCGCCAGAGCCATCGCCAAGAGGGCAACGCCCATGAGCGCCGCGACCGTCACGGTTTTGGCAAGGCCCGTGTCCATGGCCGCCGCGTGTCCCGCGCCCGCATACTGCTCAATCACCCGCCCGAGGAAATGCTCGGGCACGGCTGTAATCCCCGGAATCCACAAGACGCCCGCCCCGACGGACAAGACGGTGAGGATGAGCACCGGCACCGACTCCAGCGCCGGCACGCCGTGGCCCGAGTCGTGCCCGCCGGCGGCGTGGCCGGTGGTCCCTTTCTGTCCACGATGCTTGGCGCCCGGCTTAGCCGGCGCGTCGCCCGTGAACACCAGGCAAAACAGGCGGGTCATGTAGAATGCCGTCAACGCGGCCGCCGCGACCGCCACTGCCCACAGACCGGTGTGGCCGGTCACAAGCAGCTCCACGACGATCTCATCCTTGCTGAAAAAGCCCGACAACGGCGGCAGGCCGATGAGGGCGAGGGTTCCCAACAGGAACGTCCAGTAGGCAAAGGGCAGCTGCTTGCCGAGCCCGCCCATGCGGCGGATGTCCTGCTCGCCGTGGAAATGGTGAATGACGATGCCCGCGCCTAGAAACAGCGCCGCCTTGAAGAACGCGTGCGTCATGAAATGGAACAGGGCTGCGCTGTAGGCGCCCACGCCGGCGCCCAGGATCATGTAACCGACCTGGCTCATGGTAGAGAACGCCAGCACCCGCTTGATGTCGTTTTGGCCCACCGCCACGATCGCGCCAAAGAGGGCCGACGCGGCGCCGACGGCGGCGACGGCGGTCAAGCCCCAGGGCGCCGCCTCAAAGATGGGAAACGCCCGCACAGCCAAGTACACGCCCGCGGTCACCATGGTAGCCGCGTGGATGAGGGCGCTCACCGGCGTCGGCCCCTGCATGGCGTCGGGTAGCCATACGTGCAGCGGCAGCTGCGCCGACTTGGCCACAGCACCCACCAGAAGCAACAGCGCAACCCAGTTGAGGATCTCCGGCTGCGCGAGACCGGCTTGGGGCAGCACGTCGGCGAACCGGAGGCTGCCGAACTGGTTCCACAGGATGGCCATGGCCAGGATGAGGCCCACTTCACCGACGGTGTTGACCCAAAACGCCTTGCGGCTCGCCGCGGCCGCGGCCGGACGCTCGTTCCAGAACCCAATCAAGAGGTAAGAAGCCAAGCCGACGTTGGCCCAGCCGACCAGCATGCCCAGAAACCCGTCGGCAAGAACGAGAAGACTCATGGCGAAGATGAAGTAGTTGAGTTCGGCGAAAAACCGCCCGTAGTCCGGATCATCCGACATGTAGGCGGCGGCGTAGATGTGGATCAAGAGACCGACGCCCGTGACCACAAGGGCAAACCATAAAGATACGGCGTCCCCCAAGAGGCCGAGCCCCACGCCCGGAACGCCCCACGACCAGAGGGTCAGAGACAGCGCGTCATGGCTTTCCAGGCCGAGATACCGGACGAGCGACGCCAGCGTGGCGACAAATGCCATGGCGACCATGGCCGACGCCGTGCCGGCGAGGGCGGGCTTGCCCCACCGCCGGCGAAACGCCGCGTTGGCGGCCGCCCCCACGAGGGGCAGGCCTGGGATAAGCGCCAGCACCCAGTAGCCGTTTTCCACTGTCCTACCCCTTTCTCTAGCCCCGCAAGGCCCGCACGTCGTCCACATCGGCCGCATCACGCGTGCGGAAGATGAGGACGATGAGCGCAAGGCCGATGGCGGCTTCGGCGGCGCCGACGACGATGATGAGGAAAGAGAAGATGTGCCCCTCCATCCCCGCCCACAGCCGGGCGAACGTCAGGAACAACAGACCCGCCGCGCCCCACATGAGCTCGATGGACATCAGCATCACCAAGGGGCTCCGGCGCACAAGGACGCCGGCCAGCCCAATGACAAAGAGGACGACGCTGAGAACGAGATAACCTTGAACGGCCATTCCGGGCATGCCCTCTACCTCCCTTGGTCGCGGCGGGCGATCAGCACGACCACGCCCACCACGGCCACCATCAGGAGCAGCGCCGCGAGCTGCAGCACCAGGACGTGGTCGTAAAACAGCGCGGCGCCAAAGGCCCGCACGGCACCGAAGCCCGGGTAAACTTGGGCGGGTGCCGGCAGAGGCTGCCGGAGGACGGCCATGAGAAGAGCGACCAGCAGGACACCGGCGGCCACGACGCCCATGCCCTCCTGCCCCGCCAGCAGCGACATCTCGCGCTCGATAGCTTCCTTGCGCGCCCCCAGGAGACTCACGACGAACAGGAACAGCACCATGACGGCTCCCGCGTAGACGATCACCTGCATCAAGCCCATAAACTCAGCGTCCAGCACGATGAACAGCACGGCCAGGCACACCAAGTTAAGCACCAGGGCGAGCACCGAGTGCACCGGGATCCGCGCCCGTACTACGGCCATCGCGGCCACGAGGGCCACCAAAGCGGCGATGAGGACGACCCAGCTCATGCCGGCTTCCCCTCCTCCGCGGCATCCCCGCCTGCGGGCTCGTGCATGGGCCGCCACCCGCTATAGGCCGGGTAGACGTTGACCGGCACCTTGAACGGGCTCGTGTGGGTGTTGACCAGCCGGTCACGGCCGTAGATGAGCCGCTCCCGGGTGAAGTCCGCCAGCTCGAACTCGCGGGTCAGGTGCAGCGCCTCGGTCGGGCACGCCTCTTCGCACAGCCCGCAGAAGATGCACCGCAGCATGTCGATCTCGTACTTCCACGCGTAGCGCTCACCGGGCGAGTTGGGGCGCTCTGGGTCATTCTCCATGGGCATAACCGTGATGGCCGCGGCCGGGCACGCCACCTGGCACAGCTCGCAGCCGATGCACATCTCCAGCCCGTTGTCGTAGCGCCGCAGCTCATGCCGGCCCCGGAAGCGCGCCGCGCGTTCCTTCTTTTCGTAGGGATACTGGATCGTGGGCTTCTTGCGGAACAGCATCCGCAAGGTGGTGCCCATACCTTTTGCCAGTGCCCTCAACACTCCGGCATCACTCCTCGCGTCACCTGCGCCCAGGCCGCTCCCGCAGCCTTAACCAACGTAGACCGTAATGACCGCCGTCGCGATCAGGTTGAGGACGGCCAGGGGCAGCATCACCTTCCAGCCGAAGTCCATCAACCGGTCGTAGCGCAGCCGGGGCAGGCTCGCCCGCAGCCAGATGAATACGAACAACAGCAAGCCGAGCTTCAGGAGAAACCAGATCACCGGCGGCAAGAACGCCGGCCCGTTCCACCCGCCCAGATACAGAAGGGTTACCAGGCTTGAAACGGTGATCATGTGGATGTACTCGGCCATCATGAACATCGCAAAGCGCATGCCGCTGTACTCGGTGCTGTATCCCGAGACGAGCTCGGTTTCCGCCTCCGGCAGGTCAAAGGGCACGCGGCTCGCCTCCGCCACGGCGCTAATGAAGTAGATCACGAAACCGACCGGCTGCAACAAAATGAAGGGCCACTGTTCCTGGGCCGCCACGATCTCGGTCAGCCGCAGGGAACCCGCCACCATCAGCACGCCCAGTAGGCTCAGACCCATGGACAGCTCGTAGCTGATAAGCTGGGCGCTGGCCCGCAACGACCCCAGAAGCGAATACTTGCTCTGGGACGACCAGCCCGCGAGCGTGACCCCGTAGACGCTGAGCGCGGCAAAGGCCACGGCGACCAGCACCCCGCCAGGCGGGTCGGCGACGCTCAAGGGGATCGTCATGCCGCCCACCTGGATGGGCGGCCCGACGGGGATGACCGCCCACGCGGCCAGCGCGGTAAAGACCGCAATGATGGGCGCCAGGCGGAACACGAAGCGATCAGCGTCCCGGGGGATGATATCCTCCTTGACGATGGCCTTGACGCCGTCCGCGACGGGCTGCAAGATCCCCCATGGGCCCGTGCGGGTCGGCCCCAAGCGCAGGTGGAAGTAGCCCAACATCTTGCGCTCAATGACCGTCATGCCCGCAAATAGGCTGGCGAGGGCCACAGCCAAGATTAAGCTGCGGATGAGCACCAACCCGACGGTGTCCATCAGCCGACCTCCTCCAGCACCCGCTTGCGCACCTGAACCCGCGTCCATCCCGCGCCCGCCAGCAGCCGGTTGACGGCGCCGTCCGGCGCGCCCCACGGCACCTGCACCGTGCCCGGCGCTACCCACTGCGCGAGCCGCACGGGCAGCAGCAGCGCGTCTCCGGCCGCGCTCAAAGTCACCCAATCCCCGGCAGCCAAGCCGAGCCCGGCGGCGTCGGCCGGGTGGAACCACGCTTCCGCCTTAGGCTGCAGATCCCGGAAACCTGGGTCAAACCGGCCGGTACCGCCGCCGCCGTAGAGGCGGTCGACAGCCACGAGCGCGAGCCCGGGCCCACCCTCCGCGGCAGCGCCGGACCCCCGGCCGTCGCCCTCCGCCGGCCAGGGCGCACCCGGGACAAATCCATCCGTTGCCAGCTCGCGGGCTAGGCGCTCCATCTCCCAGCGGAACTCCTTGCGGGTCGGCACCAGCTTCTTGCCGACGGCCTCCGCCAGGGCAAAGAAGATGTCGCCGTCGGAGCGGCTCTCGCCGCCTGCCGCCATGGACGGGGCAATCTCCTGCAGGCGGCCTTCCAGGTTGGTGAAGGTGCCCCGCTTGGCCGGGAAAGGCGCTGCGGGCAGCACCACGTCCGCGTGCTTCGCGGTCTCCGTCAAGAACAAATCCTGCACAACCAAGAACGGCACCCGCTCCAGCGCCTGCTGCACCAAAGCGCCGTGCGGATACGTCTCCGCCAGGTTGGCGCCGACGATGTAGAGGGCCTGCAGCGTGCCGGCGGCGGCCGCCTGCAGCATGCGCCCCGTGTCCAAGCCGGCCTGGCCCGCCGCCACCGGCCGGTGGCCGGGCAGCCGGTCGGGCCGCACGCCCATGGCTTCGGCGCCGCGGCTGTTGGCCTGCTCGCCCGGGATAAGCACCCGGGCCGTCCGGCCTTCACCCTTGGCCAAGAAAGCCCGGAGCAGGTCGTCCAGGGCCCGCCCGACCGCCAGGTCTTCGCCACCCCAAACGACCACCAACTTCCGGCCTTTTGCCAGCGCCTGCACGAGCGGGCCGACGGCCTTGCCTGCCCCGTCGCCGGCCGGGAGAAGCGCGGCCGCCTCCCGCAGCGCGGGTGCGACCTCGTCCGGCAACAGCGGCACGCGGCTGTGGGGCACCCGGTACTCCTGCTGGCGGG
>CALFSR010000075.1 GCA_937916565.1 uncultured Bacillota bacterium
CGCGGCTGGCGTGCTGGACCTGCGCGCCTGGCGGTGGAGCGAGACCCCGGTGATCAGCCTCGACGGCGAGTGGGAGTTTTACTGGGGCAAGTTGCTTGTGCCCGCCGACTTCACAGGCGCCATAGCCTCCACAGCCTCCACAGCCCCGGCGGCCGGTCCCCCTGCCTACATCCCCGTGCCCCGGCGCTGGAACGGTTTCGAAATCAACGGGCAGCCGTTGCCCGGCGACGGCTACGCCACGTACCGCCTCGTCGTGCTCCTTCCCGATGACCCGCCGGTGATGGCCGTCAAGATGTACTCGGCCGCGACGGCGTACCGGATGTGGATCGATGGCCGGCTAGCGGCTTCCAACGGCGAGGTAGCCACGACCCGGGAGGAGGGCACGGCCCAGGCGGCGCCGCGTCTTGTCGCCTTTGAGCCGTCGGGAAACCGCGTTGAAATCGTAATCCAGGTATCCAACTTCCACCACTGGCGAGGCGGGCTGTGGCGGTCGATCCTGTTTGGGACCGCCGAGGGAGTTATGCAGCTCACCGAGCGGAGCGCGGCGGTCAACGCGTTTTTCCTGGGCGCAACGTTTATTGTCAGTATCTACCACTGCGCCCTGTGGTTGGGGCACCGCACCTATCGCATGTTTCTCTACTTCGGGCTCTTTAGCTTTGCCCTGGCCGTGCGCACGCTGCTTTTGGGCGAAGTGCTGCTCACGCGCCTTGTGCCGAGCTTCAGCTACGCCTTTCACCTCAGGATGGAATACCTGCCGGTCATGCTGGGCGTGCCGGCCATGGTCGCATTTGCCCGGGAACTGTTTCCGGATCAGTTCTCGGACCGGTTCGTGCGCTGGTCGGCGGTTTCCGGGGCGCTGGCGGCGGCGTTTATGCTGCTGACGCCTTCGTGGATCATGTCCCGTTCGCTCATCGTTTACCAAGTGCTGGTGCTGTTTCCGGTGCTGGGCCGGACGCTGTACGGGCTCGTCCTGGCGGTGGTCCGGCGGAGGCCCGCGGCGGGCTCTTGGCTTGTGGGCGGGGGGCTGGCCATCGCTGTCGGGTTCAATGACTTTCTCTTTTACCGGCACGTGCTGCCCACCGCGGACCTGGGCCTTGTGGGGCTCGGCTGCCTCGTGCTGGTGCAGTCCATCCAGCTCGGGCGCCAGTTCGCCGGCACCCTCAAGCGACAGGAAAGGCTTTCGGAAGAAAAGCAGCAGTTGGTGGCCGAGCTGTGGGAGTATGTGCGGGCGTTGCGCTTGAGCCGGCGGCTCGCGACCGAGAGGGAGGAGCAGCTGCGGCGGAGGATCGCCGAGGAGCTGCACGGGCCCGTGCAAACGCGGCTGCTGCACGCGTGGTTCCAACTGGGCAAGGCCCGGGAAGCCCTTCCCCGTGAGGACGCCGCGGCCGCCCAGATAATTGAACAGGCCAGGTCGGAGATTGAGCAGGTGCGGGAAGGGGATATTCGCGAACTGAGCCACCTGCTCCACCCGGCCGTCGTCCAAGTGGGGCTCGTCCCGGCGCTGAAATCGCTTGTGGCTCGCTTCCGGGACCACTTCGCGGTGGAGCTGGACACGGCGCCTGAGGTGGTGGCGCTGGATGGTGCCCAGGACAACCGGATCCCGGAAGCCGTGCGGTTGGCCGTGTACCGGGTGGTGGATGAGGCGCTGGCAAACGTGGTGCGGCACGGAGGGGCCAGAAAGGTTCGGGTTACCCTGTCGCTCGCCGGCTCGATGCCTGCGACGGCCGGAGTCGACCGGGCGCCGCACGGTGGCGAACCCCAGGCGGAGCCGGGTGAGGAGAAATGTCTTTGGGTTGCCGTCGTCGATGATGGCAAAGGTCTGCCGCCGGGCGTCCGCTACGGCCGTGGAGCGGTGGACCGGGCGCCGGCGCCGGCCGGCAGCCGCGGTCTCGGCTTGCAGGTGATCGAAGGGCGCATCGGCGACTTGGGTGGCGCGTGGTCGCTGTCCTCCGTGCCAGGAGGCGGCGCACGCCTCGACGTCTGGATTCCCCTCTAGTCTTTGTGTCTCTCCTAAGGCGTCCGCTTTTTTCAGCAATAGAGGGACAACACTCTATCCACGCTTGCCAATCTTGGCCAATTATGAAATGCGAGGGGTCCTGTAGGCCGCAAACATTCGTGCGTCGCGGCCCAACAGTTTCCATGGGGTGGTGGACGCAGCCGCGCGCGGCGTCGAAACGGAGTCGCGCCGGCAGCTGTTGCCTGCGCCCCGATTATGCAAGGGGAGGATGGAGATTCTTGGGGGTACTTCGTTTGTCTGGTTCTAGGAGGGTAGGGCTGCTCCTTGTGGCGGTGCTCGCAGCGCTGCTTGGGCTCACGATGCCGGGCCAGGCGCAGGTGTGCAACACGCCCGACAACTACGAGGCGTTGCTTTGCGGCAACGGTGAATCGGACGGCGTCACGGACAACTACGATTACGTCTCAGAGGACGGCAACTATCTGGAGTGGGCCTATGTCGCCGTCAGCGGCACGGGCAATACTTTCACGATCACGAATTCGGATCTTGGCGTTGAGTTGTATGGACAGGGCAACGACGCCTACGGCGCATGGATCCGGGGCACCGGCAATTCCTTGCAGGTTCTTGGAGGCGAGGAGGGCTGGGAGCTATTCGCCGGGGTCGATGGGGCCTGGGGAGAAGCCGTCGGCATTGACTCGATCGGCTATGGAAACGAGGTTGTAATCGATTGGGCGGAGGTATATGCCGCGTCTTACGGCACCATCGCCAAGGCCGTCGGCGCGAAGCTCCACGGCGGTGCGGGTCTTTTCGTCGTCACGAACGGAGGTTGGTTGTCGGCCGCTGCCGAAGGCGATCAGGCCCAGGCCGTCGGTCTAGAACTCCGCGGCGACGTCAACGATCTCCTGGTGGACGACGACAGTGGAGTGTCGGTCAGGGCCGAGGGTGACGGTGCCCGGGCGACGGGTATCGACGTCGTCGGTGAGGAATCGGACCTCGAGTTCTATCGGAGCTACCTCGAGGTTATGGCGAGCGGAGCGCAGGCCCAGGCGGTCGGCGTCGCGTTCGCAGGTGACGAGAACGAGCTCGCCTTGAAGAAGCGTTCCGAAGTTGCGGTCGCTGCCGGCGGCGACGACGCGAGCGCGGTGGGCGTGAATGCCTTTGGCGACGAGCAGCGCGTCCGGGTCCAAAAGAGTGCCCTGACGGCCGAGGCCGAGGGCAACAACGTCACCGCGACCGCTGTCGCCATGACGGGCGACCGAAGCCTTGTCGCCGTCGAGCGGGGCTCCGTCGGCGCCTACGCCGACGGTGAGAACGCGCTCGCCACCGGCGTCGAGATCTCCGGTACCCAGAATCACGTAGGCAGCACCGAGCGCTCCCGCATGTCCGTCCGGGCCAGCGGTGAGGGCGCGCAAGCGAGGGGCATCGTTGCCAGCGGTGACTGGAACCAGCTGGTGAACTCCGTCCGGTCGCGCCTTTCCGTGAAGGCTTTTGGCGCTGGCGCCCAGGCGGTGGCGATGGTCGCTGAGGGCGACAACGTCGATCTCCAGACTTACTCCCGGTCAAAGATCAATGTGACCGCCTTCGGCTCGTCGGCCCAGGCGGCCGGCATGGTCGTCAATGGCAGCAGCGCCCAGCTCGTCAATGATCGCTTCTCCGACGTTGACGTGAAGGCCGTGGGCTCCGGGGCCTCGGCGGCGGGCATGGTGGCGTTCGGTTCCGGGAACCTTCTCGCCAACAATATGGGTTCCGACATCGACGTGACGGCCTGGGGCGCCTACGCGGAAGCGACGGGCATGCTCGCATTGGGCAGCGACAACACGCTGCTGAATGATGATTGGTCCGGCCTCGAGGTCACGGCCATCGGCCGGGGCGCGGAAGCCAGGGGTGTGATCGTCGTCGGCAGCGGCAATGACCTCGCGAACGACGACCGTTCGGGGATCGACGTAACCGCCATCGGCCGCGGGACCGAGGCGACCGGTATCGGGGCATTTGGCCACGGTAACGATGTGGTCAACGACGATCGATCCGAGATCGACGTGACCGCCATTGGCCGCTATGCTGAGGCCACCGGCGTTGACG
>CALFSR010000076.1 GCA_937916565.1 uncultured Bacillota bacterium
CCCCGGTCCTTTGTGCCGGCGGGCGTTGCTCTGCAGAGCCCGGGCAAATGCAAGCGCGGCATGCAGCCACGAGCCGGGGCGCCGGGCGGCCCATGCCTCGACGCGCCGGCCGAGGGCGCCGTGCACAAGGCGTCCTCCGATCCGGGCGGCCGCGCCCAGGCGGCCCGGGTGCGCGGCCACGCGGCGAAGCACCCACTTGAGCAGGACGTTGGCCGGGCCCCGGCGCCGGGCGGCCAGCTCGTCCCGGGCGCCTTCGATGATGGCGCCGTAGTGGACGCCTACAGGACACGCCGTTTCGCAGGCCCGGCACGCGAGGCACAGGTCCAGCGCCTCAACGAGGCCGGCATCGGGTTCGACGCGGCCGTCGGACCACGCCTTGACCAGCTGGATGCGGCCCCGGGGCGAGTGTTTTTCGACGCCGAGCACCTGGTACGTCGGGCAGGCGGGCAGGCAAAACCCGCAGTGGATGCACCGGGACGCTTCGGCGCCGGCGATTTCGAGGGACGGGGAGAGGGAACCGTGCCGGGACGCGTCCCCGTTGCGGGGCACGGGTGCGCTCATGCGGGCGTGCCTCCCAATGACTGCACTTGCGACCGTACCTGCCGGACCGGCGAGCTGTCGGCGTCACTTACGGGCGCATCGGGGAACATCTTGCCGGGGTTCAGCAGGTTGTCCGGGTCAAACAGTGCTTTGAGGCGGCGCATGGTTTCCAGGGCGGCCGGTTGCAAGGCCTGGGACATGTAGCCCTTTTTCAGCAGGCCGATGCCGTGCTCGCCGCTTAAGGTGCCGCCGTGGGCGATGGCCGCGGCAAAGATGTCGTCGACGGCCGCGTGCACGCGGGCCATTTCGTCCGCATCCCGCTCGTCGCAGATGATGTTGGGGTGCAGGTTGCCGTCGCCGGCGTGGCCAAAGACGAGCAGGTCTACCCGCCGGCGTTCGCGGATGCGCTCGAGGTCCGCGAGAAACGCGGGGATGGCGGCGATGGGCACCGTAGCGTCTTCCGAGATCTTGGTCGGCTTGATGCGGGCGACGGCCGGCGACAGCGCCTCCCGCATGGCCCAGATGCGGCGCTGGACGGCCGCGTCGATCGCGCCGGCGACGCTGGCAGCGCCGGCCGCCCGGCAGACGTCCTCGAGCTCCCGCAGGCGGCGGGCGAGCGACTCGGGCCAGTCCAGCACCTCGCACAGGAGGACGCCGGCGGCGCCGGCCGGGATCTCGGGCGGGCGGTGCGCCTCCACGACGGCGAGGCAATGCCGGTCGACCATCTCCAGGCTCGTCGGGCGGGCCGGGTGCGCGGCCAGGGCGCCGATGGCCTGGCCAAGGGCAGTAAGGTCGGCAAAGGAAGCCACCAGCGTGCCGCGGGCCGGCGGCGGCGGGGGCAGCAGGCGCAGCGTCGCCTCGGTGACGATGCCGAGCGTCCCCTCGGACCCGACGAAAAGGCCCGTGAGGTCGTACCCGGTCACGTTCTTCGTCGTGCGCCCGCCGGTTTCCACGATAGTGCCGTCCGCGAGGACTACTTGCAGCCCGAGGACGTACCGGCCGGTCGTGCCGTAGTGAAAGGCCTTGGGGCCACCGGCGTTTTCCGCGATGTTGCCCCCGATGGTCGAGATGCGGGCGCTGCCGGGGTCGGGAGGGTAAAACAGCCCGTGGGCCCGCACCGCCTCTTGAAACTGCGCGGTGATGACCCCGGCTTGCACCCGGGCCTGGAGATTGGCCCGGTCGATGTGCAGGATGCGGTTCATGCGGGTCATGACCAGGGCGATGCCGCCCCGGGGGACAGAGCCCCCGCTGAGGCCCGTGCCGCTGCCCCGGGTGAAGACGGGCACCCGGCGGGACCGGGCGATGGCCAGCACCCGCCGCACATGCTCGGTGCTTTGGGGAAAGACGACCACGTCCGGTTCGCCGGATAGGTACGTCGCGTCGTAGCTGTAGGTGAGGCGGTCGGTAGGGGACGTTAGCACCTGGTCCGGCCCCAGCGCCGCCGTGAGCTCCCGCACAAGGTCAAGCACGCCGGGTGTCGTCACCCGGTTCACCTCCCGACCCGGCAAGCCGCATCAAGGCGGCTTGCAGGTGATCCCGCATGGCTTTCCGGGCGCCGTCCGGGTCGCCCGCGGCGATGCGGTGGCAGATGGCCCGGTGTTCTTCGACCACTAGCTGCGGCCGGCCGGGGACCGCCATGGAGCGGGCCCGGCTGACGGTGACCGAGCGCAGCAAAAGGTCCGTAGCGGCCGCCAGCGCCCGCGCGAGGTGCGGGTTGCCGCTGGCCGCGGCCACGGCGGCGTGGAGGTCAAAGTCCGCCTCGACGCCGAGGCGCCCCGCGGCCACGTCCCGCTCAAGGCGGTCCAGGGCGGCGGCCAGCCGTCGCCGGTCCTCGGGCGTGGCCCGCCGGGCGGCTAAAGCGGCCGCTTCGCCTTCGATCCCCATGCGAAGCTCAAACAGCCACACCAAATCTTGCTGCGTCTCGGCCGGTGGCGCGGCCGGCCCCACGGAGCCGCCGGCGTCCGCCACGTAGGTCCCCGAGCCTTGCCGGGTGCGCACGAGGCCCGCTTGTTGGAGGTAGAGAATGGCCTCCCGCACGACGGCGCGGCTTACGCCCAGCTCCCGGGCGAGGTCCCGCTCGGCGGGGGGCCGGG
>CALFSR010000077.1 GCA_937916565.1 uncultured Bacillota bacterium
CCTGCCCCGGATAAGTGGCGCTGACGATCGGGTCTTGCGCAACGGGCCTTCGTGAACCCCGTCAGGTCCGGAAGGAAGCAGCGGTAAGCGAACCAGCCCGTGTGCCGCGAGGGTGCCTGATCCGAGTTAACTGTCCGGGTAACGTCCGGAGGGACAGGTCGACGGCGGGTGCACGGCGCATTTTTCTCCGGCCGGTGGGCGACGAGCTCACCGGCCTTTTTTGTTGCCCGGCCGCTCTGCTGCCCACCAAGGCAGGCGAGGGTCCAAACCGTCGGGCCGTCTCCGGCCGGCGGCCGGGCGAGGGGACAAGGAAGGCGCCGGAGGATCGACGAAACAGTGAAAGATCCTGCCGGGAGGTATCGGCGGTGAGCTACGTCTCCCTTTACCGCAAGTGGCGGCCGCAGTCGTTTGCGGACGTGACAGGGCAGGCCCACGTCGTGCGCACGTTGAGCAACGCCCTGGCCGAAAAGCGCATCGCCCACGCGTATCTGTTCACCGGTCCGCGGGGCACCGGCAAGACGACCTTGGCGCGGCTTTTGGCCAAAGGGCTTAATTGCGTGAACGGCCCCACGCCCGACCCGTGCAACGAATGCCCGTCGTGCCAGCGCATCACCGAGGGGAGCGCGATGGACGTCGTCGAGATCGACGGCGCCTCCAACCGCGGCATCGACGAGATCCGCGAGGTCCGGGAACGGGTCCGCTTTGCTCCCACGGAAGGCAGCTACAAGATCTACATCATCGACGAAGTGCACATGCTGACCAACGAAGCGTTCAACGCCTTGCTCAAGGTGTTGGAGGAGCCGCCCAAGCATGTGGTGTTCGTCTTTGCTACGACGGAGCCGCATAAAATTCCGGCCACCGTCGCCTCCCGCTGCCAGCGTTTCGACTTTCGCCGGCTCTCCCTGGCGGAAACCGCCGGCCGGCTGCGCGCGGTGGCCAAAGCCGAGGGCATCAACGTAACGGAGGATGCCTTGCGGGTCATCGCCCGCTATGCCGAAGGAAGCCTGCGGGACGGGCTCGGGCTTTTGGACCAGTGCCGCGCTTACGCCGAGCAGATTACGCCCGAAGTGGTCACGGACATCCTCGGGGTCGCCCCAAGGGAGCAGGTGATCGCCTTCGCGGACGTGCTCGCTCAAGGCGATACGGCGCGGGGGCTGGCCCTGGTCAAGGAACTGCAGGACGCCGGCCGCGACCTGCGGCAGTTTCTGCGGGACGCGGCCCGTTACTTGCGCGACGTGCTCCTCTGGAAAGCCGCGGGTGAACAGGGGGCCGTCAGCGTCCTCGCGGGAAGCGAGGAGAGCGAGGCGTTGCGCAGGCAAGCCGCGGCCCTGCCGGTGCCGCTCCTATTGCGGGCCATCGAGGCGCTCGGCGCGGCTGAGGCGGATATGCGCTACGCCGCCCAGTCGCAGTTGCCTTTGGAGATGGCCATCGTGCGATTGACGCGTCGTGACGCCCAGACGGATGTGGACCGGTTGCTCGAGCGCATTGAACGCCTGGAACAGCTGGTGAACCGCCTCGTCGCGCCAGGGGCTGCTGCGGCCGACGTTTCGCCGCCCGGGTGGTCCCCCGCGCCTTTTGCCGCATCGTCGCCGTCGCCGGCTTTCGCGCCGCCGCCACCTTCCGCGTCCGTAACCCGGCCCGCAGCGGTTTCTGGGCCTGCTCCTAATCCTCCTCCCGCCCCGGCTGACGCCTCGGGAGAGCCGGCCGCGCGGGCGCCCTCGCCGGGCGCCGATGAGGCTTTTGACCAAGACGATCTCGCGCTCGTCCGTGCCCGCTGGGACCGGCTGCACGAAGTGCTCAAGGAGCAGCGGCAGCTGCAGGTCCTGGCGTTCCTACGGGAGGGAAGGCCGGTGGCCTGCCGGGGTGGTGTCGTTACTATCGAGTTTCCGCCGGATCGGGCGTTTCACCGGGACAGCCTGCAGGCGGAGGCTAACCGCAAGATCGTGGAGCAGTATCTTAGCCGCCTGACCGGGCGTAAGCTCAAGGTGACGACCGCGCTGGCCGGCAGCGCCCCGGAGCAGGAGAATACGGAAGCCGGGTCAGAAGCGCCCGGCGGGGAGACTCCGGCAGGGGAACCCGCAGGCGACGACGTGGTCAACAGCCCGGCTGTTCGAGAGGCGCTGCGGCTTTTTGGGGGCAGGATCATTCACGTCGAGCGTAACCGCGGCGACGACCGCGATCGCCGCTGAACGGGAGGATGCCACGGATGATGAACATGGCCAAGATGATGAAGCAGGTTCAGAAGATGCAGCAGGAGATGGCCCGGGTCCAGGAGGAGCTGGGCAGCAAGACGGTGGAGGCTACTTCCGGCGGCGGCATGGTGAAGGTCGTTGCCAACGGCCACCAGGACATCGTGAGCATTACCATCGATCGCGAGGCCGTGGATCCCGAGGACGTGGAGATGCTGCAGGATATGGTGGTTGCCGCCGTCAACGAAGCCCTGCGCCAGGCGCGGGACATGGCCGCCCAGGAGATGGCCAAGGTGACCGGCGGCCTCAACATTCCGGGCCTGCCTGGTTTCTAGCGCCGGGGTTGTCGGTCGATGCTTCACTATTCTCGCCCCATCGCGCGCCTCATCGATGAGCTCAACAAACTGCCGGGCATCGGCCCCAAGACGGCGCAGCGGCTGGCGTATCACTTGGTGACCGGTCCCAAGGAGGACGCCCGGAGCCTGGCGGAAGCCATCGTGGAGGCCCGGGAGCGGACCATCTACTGCTCGGTGTGCTGCACCATCACCGACGTCGACCCGTGCCCCTTGTGCCGGGATGAAACCCGCGACCGGACGCTCATGTGCGTCGTGGAGGAGCCCAAAGACATCCTGGTGCTTGAGCGCACCCGCGAGTACAAGGGCCTCTATCACGTCCTGCACGGGGCGATTTCGCCCATGGACGGCGTCGGGCCGCAGGATCTCAAGATCAAGGAACTCCTCGCCCGCCTGGGCGACGGCACCGTGAAGGAAGTCATCCTGGCCACCGACCCTAACATCGAGGGTGAGGCCACGGCCATGTACCTGGCCCGCCTTTTGAAACCGATCGGCCTTAAGGTGACCCGCATGGCCCACGGCATGCCCGTCGGCGGCGACCTTGAGTACGTGGATGAGGTGACGCTGACAAAGGCCCTCGAAGGGCGCCGGGAGCTTTAGCCCCGCCCTGCCCCCAGCCGCCCGTGTCCCCCGGCGTGTATCTGTAACCGGCCCGTAGGGGATGGAATAGCCTGCCGGTATCACCCCATATGCTATTGGCAGCTTGGCCATGGGGGGTACGACCGTGGGCTTGAGGAAGGCCGTCGCAGGCTACATTGACGGGGTTGCTGGTTTCTTCTTGGGCCGGGACATGGATGTCGTAGGCCGCGCGCAGCGGCAGGCCTTGGCAGAGGCCGTGGAGAACGCCCGGCGGGAGTGGCAGGCGGCCCGGGAGCTGCTCGACAACGTAACCGACCCGCACCTCATCGATTACGCCATCTTGGCGGCCGGCGCCGCGGAGAAACGGTACATGTACCTCTTGGAGGAGGCCCGCCGGCAAGGTGTGCGGGTCGAGCCCGTCCGGCTGCCCGTGACATAGACCGGCCCCCCTCGCTCATACACTCCATCGAGAGCGGGGGAGGCCGGTGGAAGTCCACGTCGTTATCGCTTACGCCTTTGGCGTCCTGCTGCTGTACCTGATCGCCCGCGTCCTGTTGGTGCCCGTGCGCGTCCTTTTGCGCCTCGTCTACAACGCCCTCTTGGGCGTGGCGCTGCTCGCCTTCGTAAACTTCGTCGGACGCTGGGCGCTCGGGATCTACTTGCCCATCAATCCCGTGACGGCGCTGGTGGCAGGTTTCTTAGGCATCCCGGGCGTCGTGCTGCTCATCGCGCTGCAGCACTTAATCTTGTAGGATCCGCGGCGCCGTCTCGTCCCGGCTGCGTCCGCCACTGCCTCACTGAGCCCGGAACAGTTCCACCGAACGCCGCAGGCACCGGGTGGCTTCCTGCGGCAGCCCGGCGGCCTCGTAAATCTCGGCCAGGTTCGAGTAGCACTCGGCGAGCGCCTTGGGGCGGTTGGCCTTCTCGAGCACGCCGATCGCGGTTTCCAGGTGGTGGGCCGCGTCCTCCCAGTCTTTGCGTTGCTTGAGCAGCGCGGCCAGGGAGCAGTGGACTTCCACCGCGCTCAAGTCCTCGCCCGCGTCCCGGGCCGCTTCGCGGTAGAGGGATACCGCCCGGTCCACGTCGCCTTCCCGGGCCGCCCACTTGGCCATGGCGGCGTGAACCCGGGACTTGCCGCGGGTATGGGAGATCTCTTCGGCTACGTGCAGCGCCCGGCTGAAGCACGGTTCGGCCGAGGACCAGCCTTCTTCCTGGGCTTTGAGGGACCCGAGGCTGATCAAGGCATCCACAAGGCCGTCACGGTCTTGGGTCGAGTCGCAGAAGGCGACGGCCCGCTGCGCGTATTCCAGGGCCTTTTGCCGGTCGCCCATCTCCTCCATGAGGGCGGCCGCGGCCCGGCAAAGCTCGTCCCAGCGGTAGTAGACGTGGGCCTCCTGCGACAACGTCTCGGCGCGCTGCAGGTAGCGGAGAGCGGCATCGTGCTTGCCCGTGACGAAGCAGGTGAGGCCGAGTTGCGTCAGGAGCCAGACGATGGGCCCCATGGGATCGGCTGCCGCGTCGGGGACGAGGGCTTCTTCGTAGAGAAGCAGCGCCCGCTCGTAATGATGCACAGCGCGCTCCGGCTGTCCTATGCGGCGGTATACATTACCTAAGTCGCAATCCACGGCGGCCCGGGCGGCGGTATCCCGCGCGAGGCGAAACTCGTCGGCCGCCTGCTCAAGGGCTTGCAGCGCGGCCTGCGGCCTGTCCAACCGCACCAGCGCCCGCGCCCGGCGGCGGTGCAGGTCGCCCCGCCGGCGGTAGTCGCCGGGCGCGCACTCGTCAAGCGCCTGGTTGTAGAGCTGCAGCGCCTGCTCAAACTCGCCCTGCTGCTCAAGGAGCTGCCCGGCCGCTACCGCCTGGTGCACCGGCGCCGAGGAGGGCGGAGGAGGCTGCTCGTCCTCCAAAAAGTAGCTAACGGGCCGGTTCAGGCGCTGGGCGATGATCATCAGGCTCTTAAGCGACGGCTGGGTCTGGTTTTTCTCCACCTGGCTAATGAAGCTCTTGGTGAAGTCGTCGCCCGCCAAATCCGCCTGGGTCATGCGCATTTGCCGCCTGAGGGCGCGGATCTTTTCGCCGAGCGTCATACCTGGAGCTGGCATGGGTCTGTCACCTCGATTCGGCGGCCTGTGCCCTCGGAGTATTAACATTCCGCGGAATTCGCTCAAAGAGAGCCCCTTCCTGCCGCGGGCAGGAGGAAACGCGGCGGGGGTTCTTGGATTTCCCTAAAATCCGTGTTTGGTGCGGGAGATTCGCCGCGTTGGGGGAAGGAAACCGGGCGGGGCGCGGTCTATTACATAGAATTCGATACGGTGAGTGCGCCACCGGCGAGCGGGCGCATGCGCACTGCCCGGCGTCGCCGGCGGGTCGCGGGACGGTGAGGCGTGTGGGCGAGGCGTTGGACCAAGCGGTCAGCCTAAGGCAAGCCGGCAAGCGGGCCGTCATCGCCACCGTTGTCCATGTGGTCGGGTCGGCGTATCGCCGCGAGGCCGCGCGCATGGTGGTGGACGAGGACGGCAACGCCTATGGCACGATCAGC
This sequence comes from uncultured Bacillota bacterium, assembly GCA_937916565.1. Lineage (GTDB taxonomy): Bacteria > Bacillota > Limnochordia > Limnochordales > ZCTH02-B6 > ZCTH02-B6. The sequence goes on from CALFSR010000077.1 coordinate 5,661, forward strand.
GGCGGCTGCCTGGAAGGCGAGGTGCGGGAGGTGGCCCGGGACGTTCTTGCGTCGGGCCGGCCCCGGCTGCTCCATTTCGACATGACCGCGGACGATGACATCGTCTGGGGGCTCGGGCTCGGCTGCAACGGCCGCATCGACGTTTTCCTCGAGCCCGTGGGCGGTGATGAGCCTTGAGCACGGCGTATCTTGACAAAGTTCTCAAGGCGCGGGAGGCAGGGACGCGCCTTGCGGTGGCGACGGTGGTGCACGCAAACGGCGGGCCGGCGGCGGTCGGTGCCCGCCTTTATGTGTATGAGGACCGCACCGAGGGTACGCTGGGCGATCCCGCGCTGGACCGCCTTGTCACGGCCGACGCCCGCATCCTGCTGGCCGGCGGCGAGTCCCGGAGCTACCTGTACCGGTGGCCATCCGGGGGAGAAAGCCCGTGCGGCCCTGGCCGGGATGGGGGGGACGGGCGGGACGCGGTCGTACGCGACCGCCGGGACGTGGTGGAGCGACGGAACGAGCCCGGCTCCGTCCAGGTCTGGATCGAAAGCGTCGTGCCGCCGCCGGTGCTGGTTGTCTTTGGCGCCGGGCATGACGCGATCCCTGTCACGGAACTCGGGGCCCGGGCAGGGTTTCGCGTTGTCGTGGTGGACAGCCGCCCGGCCTACGCCCGCCCGGAGCGGTTTCCCCGGGCGCACCGGGTGGTTCACGCGCACCCCGAGGATGTGCCGGCGCACGTGACGATCGATGCGCATACGTTCGTGGTTGTCATGACGCACAACTTCAACCACGACACGGCCATCCTGGAGCGGATTTGGGGCCTGCCTTACCGCTATCTCGGCGTACTCGGGCCGTGGGAGCGCACCGAGCGCATTTTGGACTTCCTGCGGAGCCAGGGCCGTCCCGTGGACGCCCATCTTGACCGGCTGTACGCTCCCATCGGCCTGGATATCGGCGCGGAGGGTCCGGAGCAAATCGCGGTGGCCATCGTGGCCGAGGTGCTGGCGGTGCGCCGCGGCGCTCCCGGCGGGTTCCTACGTTTTCGCACCGGTCCGCTCCATGAGGCGCACCGGCGGGTGCGCCCGTAGGGGGAACAGGAGTGGGGTTCGTCTACGCGACCGTGAGCGCCGCGCTCTTCAGTCTCGGCAACGTCCTGATGCGCCGTGGGCAGCGCCAGCATGCCGCTGACGACGGGGCCATCGTGTCGGCCACCATCAACGCTCTCGTGCTCGCTGCGATGACCCTCGTCGCC
>CALFSR010000078.1 GCA_937916565.1 uncultured Bacillota bacterium
CCTGCACTTGACGCACGGCCAATAGCCCGAGCCATACCACCAATGCCACCAAGGAGCCGCCCGCCAACCCGTAGGCGCTGCGCACAGCGCTCACGGCCAGGGGCGAATGGGCGTGGGCAAAGGTGTTGATGGCCGACACGGACGCAATGGTCCCGGTCACCAGCAAGGGCCATGCGATCGCCCGCCGGCCCGCCGTCCAAAAAGCAAAGCCGAGCAGCACCGCCGGGTAGCCGAGCAAAAACTCCTTGGTCCGCGGCCGCACTACCAGCGCGTCCTCAAGGCCCACCCGCAGGGCCCGCTCCAGCTCCAGCACGCCCACCATGTCGTTGCCGGTGCGCCCGACGTACACGTACGCGAGGAGCAGCGCGAGCCCGCCCACCAGCACATGCCACACGCGCACGGGCGCGGTGAGCCAGCTGTACCAGGAGCCCTTGTACTGGTCGGCGACCCAAAAGAGCGCGACGACAGCCAGCGGCGCCACGTGGGCAAGTTTTACGCCGCGAAACTGCTCAAGCTGGAGAAGAAACCGCGTGTCGCCCAAAGACGCCGCAACAAGCGCCGCACCCGCTGCGGTCACCGCCACGAAGGCGAATACCCCCAAGACCCACCCTCCCCGGCGGCCGGGGAGCCGGAGCGCCGCCACCACCGCGAGGGCCGGAAACACCAAGGCGACCGCAAGGGCAGCCGCCTGGCGGGCAAAAACGGTTTCCCCCATGCGCATCAGGCCGTAGACGGCTCCGCCCCCTCCGAGCACGGCCAGGGCGCCCAGCCACCACGGCGCGCGCCATAGGTGCATGAGCAGCAAAACCGCCCCGGCCGACGCAGCCGCAGCAGCAGCCACCGGCACCCGGGTGCGGGTCGTCCAAAGCGGCATCGGCTCCGCCGGGCCAACCTCAAGGCCCGCCGCCGCCAGGCGCCGGGCGATGTCCGCCAAGTACGCTTCGTTGCGGGCGACCATCTCATCCGCGGGACCCCGTACCAGCGGCCGCACGTAAAGCATTCGTGCCCGCCGCTCCCGCGCCGCCCGGGCAAGCCGCGCCGCGGCGCCCGCGTCGTCCAGCCTTGCGAGCTCGTCCATGGAGATCGAGTGCACCCGCAGGGCCCGGTACTGCATGAGCCGGGCCAGCTCCGAGGCACCCGCTTGGTTGGTAAACTCGATGAGCCCGAGGGGCGCGCCGAGATCCTCCATCAGCGCGGCCACGGCGGGCAGCCGGTCCGGATAGCCGCCGACGCGGTCGCCCGAAAAAATGACGGGGCCGACGTCCCAGCCGTAGATGCCGGCCACGACCGCCGCCTGAACAGTGCGGGGCACCACCCGCAGCCCCGCCCCGGCTGCCGTTTTGGCCGCTTCAAAGTCAGACACGGCGACGGCCGTCGCTCCTTGGGCCCGCAGCCGGACCAGGATGTCCTGGACAGGCACGCCGGCCTGCTCGCTCAAGGCCTCCACGCGATCTTGGTCGAGCACCACCTCGACCCGGAGGTCGGCTCGCTCGATGGCCGCCCGCTCGCCGAGCGCCGGCAGACAGACGACCAGCGCAACTGCAATGACCGCCCACAGCCACAACCCCCGCCCCACGAGGGCCCCCCCTTAACCGTCCCTGAACGGCCGGCCGGCGATGACAAGCCGCCCGGGCTCGTGCACGACCTCCTCGACCACTAGAGGGACCGGCGCACCTCGCAGGTCCACCGCCGCGGTGTACATTTGCCTGATCCCTTGCGCGACCCAGTCGGCCAGCACCTGCCCGCCGACGACGATCTGCTCGGGGACGAATACGAGCCGGGTGCCGCCTTGTTCCGCCGCCACCCGGCCGCGCACGTTCACGTCCATCGGAAGCCCGAGGACCTCCGTGCGGCCCGAAAGCTCTACCCCGCCAGCGTCAAGCCGCACCGCGACGTCCACCTGCGCGGGCAGCCTGGCTCGCACGAGTTCGGTCAACGCGTTCTCGGTGATGACGGCCTCGACGGTCACCTCGTCCCGGTACGACGGCCGCCAGTCCCGCCCCCGCAGGAGCCCCGGGAGGTCGACGTGGACATTGGCCGCCTCAAGGCGCAGGGAATCAAGGGCGAGCCCGTCCACCACCAGCCCCTCCACCGTGACCGTCATCCGGTCCACGTCCCCCGCCAACAGGCGCAAGGCCGGAAACGCGGCCAGCTGCACCCGTACGGTCCCGTCGCCCAGCGCTTCCTTAAGTCCCCCGGCGACGCGCTCTGCGAGAAACGACGGCACGAAGGCCTCCGTACCGGCAACGAACGCCATGGCCAAAACGAGTCCGCCGATCAGCAGTGCGCGCATCCGATCCGCCCCGTCATGCCTGCTTGTGGCGCAGGTACGATTCGATGAACAAGTCGAGCTCGCCGTCCATGACGGCGTTGACATTCGCGGTTTCCGCACCCGTACGGTGGTCCTTGACCATCGTGTACGGCGTAAACACGTACGAGCGGATCTGGCTTCCCCACGCGATCTCCGCCTGCTGGCCCCGCAGCTCCTCCATTTTCCTCTGCTGCTCCTCGAGGCGCCGCTGCAGCAGGCGCGCCCGCAGCATGCGCATGGCCCGATCCCGGTTGGAGTGCTGCGACCGCTCGCTCTGGCACGTCACGACGATACCGGTCGGGATGTGCGTGATGCGCACCGCCGACTCGGTCTTGTTGACGTGCTGGCCGCCCGCGCCGCTGGAGCGGTACGTGTCGATGCGCAGGTCGTTCGGATCGATCACGATGTCGCCGTTCTCCTCCACGTCAGGTTCCACGGAAACCGACGCAAACGAGGTGTGCCGCCTTCCCGACGCGTCAAACGGCGAGATGCGCACCAGGCGGTGGACGCCCTGCTCGGCCTTTAAATAGCCGTAGGCGAGGCTTCCCTTGATGGACAGGCTGACCGACTTGATGCCGGCCTCTTCGCCGGGCAAAATGTCCAAGATCTCGACAACGTAGCCTTTCTCCTCCGCCCAGCGGGTGTACATGCGCATGAGCATCTGCGCCCAGTCCTGGGCCTCGGTGCCGCCGGCGCCCGCGTGGACGGACAAAATCGCGTCCGCGTGGTCATATTCGCCGCTCAAAAGGGTCGTGAGCTCAAGCCGCTCGACAGCCTTTTCCAGCTCCCGCCACTGGGCTGCGGCCTCCTCTAAGGCCGATTGGTCGTCCTCCTCCACGGCAAGCTCGACGAGGACTTCCAGATCCTCCCACTGGCGGTGCACCTGCTCCCACGTCTCAATCTCACGCTTAAGACTCTTTTGCCTTTTGAGCACCTGCTGCGCCGCGTCAGGGTCGTTCCAAAAGTCGGCCGCTCCCATCTGCTCTTCGAGCTGGGCGGTTTCGGCGCGCTTTTTCTCTATGTCAAAGGTAGACCCCCATTTCGCGGATGCGCTTGCCTAGTTCCCGCAAGCCCTCTCGAATCTCGCTCACATAAACCGTCGTCAATCCAGCATCCTCCTCAAAACTCTTCAAAGCGCGCTGCGTCATGCCGTGGCGCCGCAGCACTTCTTGTACTTTTTCCCGCTGCCGCACGGGCACGGGTCGTTGCGGCCGACCTTGGCCTCGACCCGCCTTGGCGCCGGGCGCCGGTCCGCCTGGCCGCCGGCGCTGTGGTACGCGGCCCGGGACAAGAGGTCGCCGCCCTGCTGCTCCTGGGGCGGTCCGTCCTGCACGAGCCGTGTGCGGAACAGCGCCTGTACCGTGTCCTCCTGGACGGAACGCAGCATGTTCTGGAACATCTCATAGGCCTCAAACTGGTACTCCAGCAACGGGTTCTTCTGCCCGTACGCCCGCAGGCTGATGCCTTCCCGGAGATCGTCCATGGCCCGCAGGTGCTCCATCCACTTGGTGTCGATGAAGCGCAGGAGGTAGTGGCGCTCGATCTCTCGCGCGAGGGGGCCAAACTCGCGCTCCCGCTCCTCGTAAGCCGCGATCAAGGCGTCTTCGAGACGCCGGCGCACCTCGTCCCGCTTGAGGCCTTCCAAGTCCGCCGGGGCAATCGAGACGTGCCGGTTGGCCAGCTCCTGCACGCGCTCCGCCAAAGCCTCGAGGTCCCATTCGTCCGCGTGCACCTTTTCGTTGCAGTACGTGTCCACGTACTCGCCCACAAGACGGCGCATCATCTCGACAACGTTGTCCCGGAGGCTCTCGCCCAGGAGCACCTTGCGGCGCTGCTCGTAGATGACCTCCCGCTGCTTGTTCATGACGTCGTCAAACTGCAGCACCTGCTTGCGCAGCTCGAAGTTGCGGGCCTCGACCTTCTTTTGGGCGTTTTCAATGGCCTTGGTCACCTGGCCGTGCTCGATGGGTTGGTCATCCTGCCAGCCGAGCCGCTCCATGAGGCCGGAGATGCGCTCGGAGCCGAACAAGCGCATCAGGTCGTCCTCCAGGGACACGTAAAACCGGGACGAGCCCGGATCGCCCTGGCGGCCGCTGCGGCCCCGCAACTGGTTGTCGATGCGCCGGCTCTCGTGCCGCTCGGTGCCGATGATGTGCAGGCCGCCCAGGGCCACCACCTCATCGTGCTCCGCGGCCATCGCCCGCCGCATCTCCTCGAGCACCCTCCTGTACTCCGCCCGGGCCTCCTGAACGCGCGCAGGGAGCTCTGCGTCGCTGCCGTAGGGCTCGGCTGCCAGGGCGATTTCATCGTCCGTGTAACCCCGCTTGCGCAGCTCCTCCCGGGCCTTGAACTCCGGGTTTCCGCCCAGCACGATGTCGGTGCCGCGGCCTGCCATGTTGGTGGCGATGGTAACCGCGCCCTTCTTGCCGGCCTGGGCGATAATTTCCGCTTCCTTCTCGTGGTACTTGGCGTTGAGCACCTGGTGCGGGATGCCCCGTTGCTTGAGCATGGCGCTCAGCCGCTCGGACTTTTCGATGGAAATGGTGCCGACCAGTACCGGCTGGCCCCGCCGCCAGCAGTCCTCGATCTCCTCGACGACCGCCCGGAACTTGGCGGCTTCCGTCTTGTAGACAAGGTCCGGGTGATCCACCCGGATCATGGGCTTGTGGGTGGGGATGACCACGACGTCCATCCCGTAGATGCTGCGGAACTCTTCCTCTTCCGTCTTGGCGGTGCCCGTCATGCCGGCCAGCTTGCTGTACATGCGGAAGTAGTTCTGGAGGGTGATGGTGGCCAGCGTCTGGCTCTCCCGCTCGATCTTGACGCCCTCTTTGGCTTCGATGGCCTGGTGGAGCCCGTCGCTGTAGCGGCGGCCAAACATGAGGCGCCCCGTGAACTCATCGACGATGATGACTTGCCCGTCCTTGACCACGTAGTCTCGGTCCCGCTGGAACAGCGTGTGCGCCTTGAGGGCCTGGATCAGATAATGGTTGAGGTGGAAGTTCGCGTCATCGTTCAGGTTGTCGATGCCGAGCAACTCCTCGGCCTTGGCGACGCCTTCGTCCGTCAGCGCCACCGTCCGGGCTTTCTCATCGACGGTGTAATGCACGTCCCGGCGCAGCTTGGGCACGAGGCGAGCCATCCGGTAGTAGTGGTCGGGGGACTGCTCCGCCATGCCGGAAATGATCAGGGGCGTGCGGGCTTCGTCGATGAGGATGCTGTCCACCTCGTCGACGATGGCGTAGTACAATTCCCGCTGCACCATCTGGTCCCGGTGTCGCACCATGTTGTCCCGCAGGTAGTCAAAACCGAACTCGTTGTTGGTGCCGTAGGTGATGTCGGCCGCGTAGGCCTGGCGCCGCTCCGCGAAGTCCTTGCCGTGGACGATGACGCCGACGGAGAGGCCGAGGAACTTGTAGATGGGGCCCATCCACTCCGCGTCGCGCCGCGCCAAGTAGTCGTTGACGGTCACAAGATGGGCGCCTTTGCCCGCCAAGGCGTTGAGGTACAGAGGCGCCGTAGCCACCAGCGTCTTGCCTTCGCCGGTCTTCATCTCGGCGATGCGGCCCTGGTGGAGCACGATGCCGCCCATAAGCTGCACGTCGAAGTGGCGCATGCCGACCGTGCGCTTGGCGGCTTCCCGCACGACTGCGAACGCTTCCGGCAAAAGGTCGTCAAGCGTCGCCCCGTTGTCGAGGCGCTCGCGAAAGTAGCCCGTCTTGGCCCGCAAATCCGCGTCGGAAAGACGCGAGATCTCCGGCTCGTACTCGTTAATCTCAACGACAAGCTCCCGCAGGCGCTGCAGATCCTTGTCGGTCGTATCAAAAAAGCGCTTGAGCAGCCCGAGCATCGCGGGCGGTCACCTCTTTCCCCAAAACACGCGCGACGCACGCTGAGCAGGTGGGCACGTCGCGTTTCAGTATACCATGTTTGGGGAAGCCGTTCACGCCCGGGAGCTCACGCCCCGGACAAGGGTAAGGTCAGTCCGGGCGAGCCGATTCGCTGCGGCCCGCAGGCTGCCGGTGCACGGCGTCCAGCACGGCCCGGGCGACGGCCTCAACCGGGTCGTGCTGCACGACGGCGGTGCCGACGAGGCAATCGCCGCCGTCCACGGACGGCCGGGCCACGCTGACGACGACGACGGTGCGGGGGCCCAGGGCCACCTCCTGCACGTCTTCCACCGCCAGGGGCACGCCGCCGCCGGTGTACTCCTCCACGGCCTGGACCGCCGCGGCGGCGGCCAGCCGCAGCCGCTGGCGGGGCGAATCGGGACCGCTGGCAACGCCTTCGTAGAGATAATCGCCGAGCCGCAGCTGCACGTTGACGGTGCAGCGCAGGTCACGGGACGAGACCGAGACCGCAAAGAGCGACAGCTCGGCGTTCCCCGCGCCTCGTCCCGGATCGGATTCGGGATTGACTTGCGCCACGCTAATCTTGCGGTGGTCCACATGGAGGCGAAAGAGGGTCGCCAGGACGGACTCCACGTCCCGCACGACCTGCTTGGCCGGGCGCTCCGGGGTGGCGAGAACATGGACCTCCTGGATCTCCCCGGAATCGCCCGCGACGACGCGAGCCGCCGCCACGCCGCGCACCCTGGCGAGGGCAGCCTCCAGTTCCTGGAGAAACCCGCGTTCCTCCGGCATCAGGACGTCCGCTCCCCATTTTCCCCTGCAGTGTAGGCTAATCCATTCCGGTTTTCGCGTGGGATTCCTGCAGGGCGGCGTCGAGCAGCGCCCACACTCCGCCGGTGACGAGGCCGTGGCCGCCCAGAACGACCGGGACGCGAGCCTCGGCCGCCTCCGCCGTGAGCTCCCGCAGCCACGGGTCGTCGATGTTGGCGGGCATGCCGAGGTCGGAGTAAAAGCGATCGGCCGCGCTGACCTCACGGCCCGCGTGGGCCAAGAGCACCCGCGTATCGAGGAACGCGGCGCTGCACACGGCTTCCAGGCATCGGAAGAAGCCCTGCATGCCCATGGCTTCCAGGGCGTAGCCAAGGATAGCCCGCACCTCTCCGCGCACGTCTCGTCCCATGGCCTTCATGCCGCGCTCTTCAGAAAGCAAGCGGATGCGGCAGCGGCTGTGCTGGTCCAGGTAGGTGAACAGCGCCGCGTTGATGCGGCCGTAAACAAAAACGTCCACCTGCGGGTTGACGAGCGCGGCCTTCGCTTGCCGGATGCGGGCCGTATCCAAGCTCCAGGCCGCAAGGCATTCCCGCACCCGCGGACCGGTCCGGGGGTGGACGGCCAGGACCAGGGCGTCGCTGGGCGTGTCCACGTCAAAATGCAGGCCCAAACTGCGGGGCAACGGCACAAGGGGCAGCCCCGCCCCGTAGTGCAACGCGAGGGCCAGCGGGTTGTCAATGGGCGGCGGCTCCACGTGGAGGACGGCTTCTGCCGGGGCGAAGGCAATGATGTCCGCGGAGTGCACGTTGTTGGCGGCGACCAGCGGCGTGCCGCCGGCCAGAAGCCGCCCGATCTCCGCGAGCTCCTCCGCCGTGATGAGTGCGCCCGCCGCGCCGCCCATGCAGCAGACGGCCGCCGGGCGGCGGCGCCGGACGACGGCCTGCAGGCGCCGGCCAAAGTGAAAGGAGGGGGCCGGCGGATCCAACTCCACCACAGCCCCCTGCGCAGCCGCTGCGGCTGCGAGCTCGGGGCGGTCCGTGCACAGGATGACGGCACCGAACGCACCCGACTCATGCGCTTTTTCGATGTGCTCAAGAACAATGGCGGACCTCACGTCCTGGAGCATGCGCTCCGGGTCGCTTCCGGCCGGGCCTCCTTCGAAGATGATCAGGACCGGTGCGTCCCGCAAGCGACCCGCCACCGTTCAATGCTCGGGTTCAATCAAGCCGTAGTCGCCGACGCGGCGCCGGTAGACGACGTTGACCTCGCCGGTTTCGCCGTTGGTGAAGACGAAGAAGTCGTGGCCGAGAAGCTCCATCTGCAAGATGGCCTCGTCGACCGTCATCGGCTTGAGGGCAAAACGCTTGACGCGGACAACCCGGGGCGCCTCGGACTCTTCCTCTCCAGGTTCGGGCGCCGCGGCAACAGCACCTTCGGCCGGCGCCTTGCCCCGCTCCTGGCGGAGCTGGCGGTTGATGCGGGTCTTGAACTTGCGCACCTGCCGCTCGATGCGGTCCACGGCCGTGTCGATGGACACGTACATGTCGTCGCTGGTGCCGACCCCGCGGACCAGGAGCGTGCCTACCTCAAAGGTGATCTCAGCAGTCTGGCGTTCCCGCTCGACGCTCAGGACGACGTTGGCCATCATGGGCCGCCGGTCGTCGTCGAAGTACTTGATGATCTTTCCGACTTTCTTCTCGGCGTGGCTGCGCAGTGCCTGAGTAACTTGCACGTTCTTCCCGGAGACTGTGACGTGTACGGTTCCTGCTTCCTGCATGCCCCGCACTCCTCTCCAACGCCCGCGGCCGCCGGGAAACCCGCCGGCGCGTTCGTTTCTACTTTGATCTTTCCCGGGGAAGGAGACGGGATCCTGCCGCTGCGCACGGAAACGGGCCAATGGAACAGCGCCCGCAGCCCGTTGGACGAGCACGCCGGCGCGACATGGAGGGGAAACGCTCACGAAGAAAAGGGTGACGGCACCCGCGGCAGCTGACCTGGTCTTTGCCCCCACACCCGCCTGCCGGAGGGTTCGCTCGATGGGCCCTTCTCACTACTACCCCTCTCCGGCGCGGCCTCGCGAAGGGCGAGGGCCGTGCCGGGCAGGACTTACGCTAAGCCGCACCATGCTCAGCGGTGGCGGCCCCTGATCTTCCACCGCCTTACGTGGGTCGTTTCGCCTGCGGCTGGCATCGACTTGCAACCACAGACCTGCTGGGGCGCCGTCAGGTCCATTATAGCAGCCCTACTAATCACAATCAAGCCAAAATATTACGTTTGTTTCTCTAAAGTCTGCCACAACCCGCAGGAACATGGCCGCCGATGTCCAAACTATGGTTTCACCCCGGGCAAGGAGCGAACGCCGCATGCTTGCGGGTTCGCCCGCCGGGGGGCGGCAAATACCGGAAGGAGGCGACGGCGGTTGGAAACGCAGGTCACCTACACGCTGGCCGGCGTGGCCCAGGAAACCGGGCTCCCCATTCCTAAGGTGCGCTATTACGCATCCCTGTACGGGGAGCTCCTCGGGGCGACCCGCACCGCCCGGGGAGACTGGAGCTTTAGTGACGAGCACCTGCCGTTTTTCCGCGCCCTTGCCAAGGGCGTGCCGCCCGCCGCGGCGCTCTCGGAAACCGGCTTGGCGGGGGCAAAGCCGGCGAACGGGCGGCGCGACGAGAGCCTCGATGACCGTCTCGAAGAGCTGTTCCTGCAGCTACAGGACTTGTGCGAGGAAACGAAGCAGGTGCAGATCCTGCTCTCCCGGATCATCGGCATGCTGGAGAGCCGGCCGGCCCCCGGGGAACCCGCACGTCAAGCAGCCACAACTCCCCAGGCCGCTCCAGCCACCGCGGCCCGGATCAACGGGGCCGGACCAATCCCCAGGACTGGATCGACCCCCGGGACTGCAACACCCCTCATCCAGGAGGAAACGCCCGCCAAGTCCCGTCCGCCCATCCCTGCGCCGGGCGCGCCGGCGCGGTTCTCGTCGCCGGCTATCGCGGTCCAGGAGCCGCCCCCCCAACCCGGCGGCTGGCGGTCATGGGAGCCCCGCGCGCTATAGCCGGCCGCTTGAGCCTCGGCTACAGCCGTTCCCGCAGGGCGACCGCGATGTCCAGGTCCCCAAGGCGCGTCTTGAGCGGGATGATCAGGCGGGTGATATTCACCGTGGAGATGATGGTACCGCGGCCGCGGATGACCGAGGGCGGCGAAATCGTGCAGTCAATCCCCTGGCTTTCAAACAAAACCGCGGCCCGCCCCGAGATGACGTTGCCCAGTTCGGCGATGGCGCTCTCGCACGTTTCGTCGTAGATAGCCTTCTTTTCGCCGGTCAGCTCCCGCACGATGTTGACCGCCATCATCTCGTCGGTGCCGTAGAGCACCGTCCCTTCGAGCTGGCCCGTAATGCCGATCAGCACCGTAACCTCTCGTGTGGTATAGTCCGTCGCGGCGATGGACAACTCGCCGCGCTCGATGTCAATCCCCAACTCTTCCCGCAGCACCAGGGCCGCGGCGGTCACGAAGGGCTGGATGTGCTCCACCTTAACGCGGTATGCCATCTCCCTCGACCTCCTGCGTCAGCTCTCCAATAGCCGCTTGATGGCCACCGCGTGTTCGGCAGCCAAATCGATCTCGACGTACGTCTCGGGCGGCCCCCCTGCTTCCGGGCGCTCGAACTCAATCCTCTCCTCGGCCGCGTCGGCTGCGTCCAAACCCGCGCCCGCCTCGGATCCGCCTCCGGCCGCCTGTGGCCGCCGCGCAGACCACCTGCTCAAAACCCGCACCCGCGGGCGGTTAAGGCCCTGCGGGCCCGGGTGCACGACGACGCCCAGCTGGCCGCTGGACAGCCGCACGACCGAGCCGGCCGGGTAGCCGGGCACGGCCGTCCGCAGCGCCTGCACCGCGTCCCAGTCAAACTGCGTCCCCGCTTCGGCCATCAGCAATTCCTGCGCCTCGTGGGGCAGCGTGGGCCGGCGAGCTTCCTGCACCATGTCCGCGTACGCCACCGCCACCTGCATAATCTTTGGCAGCTTGTGCATGTCCTCGCCCTTCTTACCCTGCGGATAGCCGCTGCCGTCGAGGCGCTCGTGGTGGTCGGCGACGATGTGTTTCACCCAAGCACTGACGCCCCGGTAGTTGCGCACGAGGTTCAACGAAATGCCCACGTGATCAACCGCCCGGTCCGCCTTCCAGGTCCCCAGATCCTGCAGGAGCGCCGCGAGAAACAGGTGGCGCGCCCCCTCCTCCTCCCCGAGTTCGAGCCCGATCCGGGCGGCCACCACCGCCGTGTTGATGACGCCGGCGATAAACCGGTCAGTGAGCGTGCCCCACGCGGGGTAAAGAAGAAACCCTTGATTCTGGCGGGCAAGCTCCGCGCAGGCGGTACCGGTCACTTCCTGCAGTTCGAGGACGGGCACATCGACCAGGAGCGGTTCCTTGCCCTGCATCAACTCGCTGACGGCGGGCGCCAGGAGTTGGCGCACGTGCATGAACGTCTGCGGCTCCAGCGGCTCCCGGACGTCAATCCCCTCAAAGCCCGGGGCTTCCACGTAGGCGTAGCGAAAACCCCGCTCCCACAGGCGCGAGGCCATAGTTTCCGTGACGGCTTTTCCGGCGGCGAGCACGTAGGCGCCCCGCTGGTCCACCAAAGCCCTGGCCAGCACGGCCCCTTCAGGGATGGTGCGAATGTCCACCCTCCGCATCAAACTTCCTCCATCCGTGTGTACAGAAACGGCGCGGCCGCCCGCAAACCGTACCGGCCGGGCTGGAAGATGGTCTCCGTACTGCCCACCAAGAGATATCCGCCCGGCACCAGGCTTGCTGCCAGCTTGGCGAAAATGTCCTGTTTAGCAGTTTCTGTAAAGTAGATAATCACATTCCGGCACAAGATCAAGTGCTGGCCCGTAGGATACGGATCACGAAGCAGGTTGTGAACGGAAAACCGGACGTACCGGCGGACCTCGGGTACTATCTCAAAGCGCCCATCGCCCAGCGCCCGGAAGTAGCGCCGAAGGCGCGCGGGGGACACCTCTTTGAGGCGGTCTTCGGCATAGATGGCCTTCTCCGCTTCCTGCAGCGCCTCACGATCGATGTCGGTTCCGAGGATCTGATGCCGGTCGGAGGACCCGGGCTCCAGCTCGTCCAGCAAGATGGCAAGGGAATAAGGCTCGGACCCGTTCGAACACCCCGCGCTCCAAATGCGCAGGCGGTCCCAGTTACGCCGCAGTTCGGGCAAGACCCGCCGTGCCAGGTCTTCGAAACGCTCAGGGTTGCGAAAGAACTCCGTCACGTTGATGGCCAGAAAATCCAGCAGCCGCTGGCGCACCGCCGCGTCACGGGTGACCGCGTCCGCGAGCTCCCCGAGATCCCGCATACCTTCGCGGCTGATGAACCCCGACAGCCTGCGCAGCATCTGCTTTTCCTTGTATGCACCCAGGTCCAAGCCGGCCGTGGCCTGCAACGCGCGCTGCAGGCGCGGAAACCCGGGGTCGGCGACGGGCGCGCCCGGCTCGCTGCTAGCGGGGATCGGCAACAGCCCCGCGCCATCGGTTGTGCCCGGCGTCAATGGTTACCCTCCCTCTGCGTGCGGCGCCTGGGGGACGTGGCGCGCCCGGGGTCGTTAGGGCGCGTGGGGTGCGTGCACCACTCGCACTAGCGCCGCCGCCATCTCCGACAAGCTGTGCACTTCGTCGGCCAGTTCCAGTTCGGTCACGACACGGGGCATGCCGTACACGACGCTGCTAGCCTCATCCTGCGCCAACACCCGTCCACCTGCGCGTTTGAGCTTCCGGGCGCCCCGGGCGCCGTCCATGCCCATCCCCGTCAGGATGACGGCCACCACGTGGCCGCCCCATACGTCAACGGCCGACTCAAGAGTCAAATCCACGGCAGGTCGCACTCCCAGGTGCGGCGCTGCGCTGCTTAAGGCCATGCGCCCTTCGGCGTCAAACACAAGGTGCTGCCCGCCCCGGGCCACCCACACCTCGCCCGGCCTAGGCACGCGGCCTGGCTCCACCTCGGCCACCGCCAGCGGGCAAAGACCGTCCAAGCGCCTCGCCAGCGACGCAGTAAACCCTTCGGGCATGTGCTGCACGAGGATAACCGGCCGGGGGAAATCGGCCGGCAGCCCGCCCAAGAGGACGCTCAGGGCGCTCGGCCCTCCGGTCGAGCTCCCCACCAC